>PZPA01000065.1 GCA_003045825.1 Bacteroidota bacterium | reverse complement strand
CATTTAGCTTGTAATGAAAAAGCTGCTCGTCCTATTCTTGCTCGTTTTTGGAATTGGTTTGCACGCGCAAACGAAAGAAGAACTGCAGCGTCAGAAGGTTTTGTTGCAAGACCAGATCGACCTTGCCAGCGAATTGCTTTTAAAGACCAAAAGCAACAAAGAGGCGAGTCTTTCGGAACTCCAGACTTTGAATCAAAAAATAGAAGCACGTAATAAGCTCATCCGAACGATGGACCGTCAAATTCGTTCGATTGACCGGGAAGTGGTCAGTAAGGCTAATGAAATCGAAGCCCTAGAGGCCCGGGTAGATTCCTTAAAAAGTGATTATGCCGATCTCATTAAACTCGCGCAACGTCAGCAAAAACCACGCGATCAGGTACTCTTTATCTTGAGCTCCAATAGTTTTGCGCAAGCCGCTAAGCGCATGCAGTACTTCAAGGACATGGCCGCTTACCGGGAGCAACAGGTACAGCAGATTGCTGTTGCACAGGAAACGTTGGCTCGCGAGCGAGAAGCACTCATCGCTAAAAAAGCCGAAAAAATTCAAGTTCAAACTGCACAAGAAGGTGAGAAATTAGCGCTACAGGCAGATGCGCAGACGCAGGAGGCCACTGTACAAAACTTGCAGTCTAAAGAGTCTACACTGAAAAAAGACATCGATAAAAAACAGCGAGAGGCCCAACAATTGGAGCAACAAATCAAACGCATCATCGCGGAGGAAATGCGCAAAGCTAAAGAACGCGCGGAGCGAAGTAGTTTAGAAAATGAAGCGAAGGAATTGGGGCTTATTTCGGGCAAAGACTATTCCACGCGTACTTCAAATAAGGCCCTAAAACAGCTTATTGATAAAGCGCGCGAAGCCCAAGGATTAGATGTACGTGATGATGGACCGTCCTTCGCCATGACTCCTGAAGCCAGAGCGCTTGCGAACAACTTTGCGTCCAATAAAGGTGCACTTCCATGGCCTGTGGAACGTGGTATTATCACTGGAAAATTTGGTAAACATCCGCACCCCATCGTCAAAGGCGTGATCGTGGATAACCCGCATATTGAAATCACGACAGAAGAGAAAGCCGTCGTTCGCTCGGTTTTCGAAGGTGAAGTGAGCTCCGTTGTTCCGATTCCTGGCGCGAATGTCATGGTGTTGGTTCGTCATGGTAATTACTTCACCGTATACAGCAACCTTATCAATGTCAAAGTTAAAGCCGGTGATCTCGTGAGCTTAAAAGAGCCCATTGGAACTGCGTTTACGGATGAAGAAGGCAAAACCATGGTCCAATTAGGCATCTGGAAAGATGCCGACATTCAAGACCCAAATCCCTGGCTGGCAAAATAGAAGACAATGTCGAAAATTTACTACCTCAGCACTTGCGATACCTGTAAACGTATCATGAACCAATGGAATCTTAACGACTGTCGGTTGCAAGACATAAAACACGAACCCATCACCGAGGAGCAGATCGATGAAATGATCGCTTTAGCAGGATCCGCAGAGGCGCTCTTTTCGAAACGTGCGAGGAAATACAAGGAATTAGGTCTTAAAGACAAAACACTAAACGATGGCGACATCCGGGCGTTAATCCTCGAAGAATACACCTTTTTAAAGCGTCCCGTACTGATCCATGAGGGTACTGTTTACATAGGCAACAGCCCAAAAGTTGTTGCAGCAGCCGCAGCAGCACTAGCTTAAGATATGGACGGTTCCGCGAAAAGAGCAGTACTTATTGCACACCTTGCCTTACTAGGTGTTGCGCTCATTTATGGGGCCTCCTTCCTTATCGCAAAAAATGCCATGCAAGGTGCCGTTCCGCCGCGGGCTTTTATCCAGTTTAGAGTCACCGGAGCAGCCTTGCTTTTCTGGCTTTTGTTTCCCGTTTCAGGCACCGATCGCATTCGACGTATTCCACGAAAAGATGTGCTGCGATTGCTCATTTGTGCCGCATTCGGCGTCACCACCAACCAATTATTTTTCTTCGAAGGTTTAAAAATCACGACTCCCGTCAACGCGTCCATTATGATGGTCAGCGGTCCCATCGCTGTACTTATTGTAGGTGCACTTCTAGTGAAAGAACGCATCACCACTGAAAAATTGATTGGTATTTTAATGGGTGCCTTCGGCGCGTTCTGGCTCATCTATTCTGGGAACGAATTCGACCTTAGCGGCCTCTTTGGCAACGACGTCTCGCGCGGAAACTTTTTCGTACTCATTAATGCAACCAGTTATGCTACCTACCTCGTACTGGTAAAGCCACTCATGTCCCGTTACAACGCACTCTTTGTTATACGTTGGGTCTTCACCTTCGGGGTATTTCTTGTCCTGCCTTTTGGCGGTCCTCAAATTCCAAACATCCCCTGGGAACTTTGGAACGGACCCATTATTGGTTCGGTGCTCTTCGTGATTCTAGGTACCACCTTCCTTACGTATTTAGGCAACATCATTGCCCTTAAGACCTTACATCCCGCCACGGTAGGCGCCTACATCTACCTGCAGCCACTCATTGCCAGCTTGCTCAGCTTGTTCTTTGGAGGCGAGCAATGGAGCATACATATGCTTTTTGGGGGCGGCGCAATTTTCGCTGGTGTCTATTTTGTGAGCTTTTATGGTCGAAAACGCAACGCCTAAGGTGGCTTGAGTTTCCTACCTTAGCAGAAATTTTGTTTCCATGATCCAAAGTATGACCGGTTTCGGTAAGGCCATTGGCCAATTTGCCGGTAAAAAAATCACCGTTGAAATCCGCAGTTTAAACAGCAAAGGGCTGGATTTAAATGCACGCATTGCGTCCCTGTTCCGTGAAAAAGAATTGGACATCAGAAAGATTGTGGGTGCCGCTTTAAACCGCGGTAAAGTTGATATCAACATTTATGCTGAGGTGACGGGTATCGAAAGTGCTTCGAGCATCAATATGGAACTGGCCAAAGCTTACTTAGAGCAGCTCACCCTGCTCGAGAGAGAAGCCGCGACCAAAGGAGATTTGATTGCTGCCGTGATGCGCATGCCTGATGTGATGAGCAGTGGTAAATCTGAAATGAGCGAGGAGGAATGGGCTTTTTTAAAAGGCCTGCTCCATGAAGCCGTTTCAGCCCTTGTGGAATTCAGAATTCAAGAAGGTGATTCCATAGCGGTGGATTATGAGGAGCGATTAGCATCTATAGAAGACGCTATGAAAGGAATCGAACCCCACGAAAGTGCGCGTCTGGAAGCTGTTCGAGAACGACTCATGAAAGGTCTTGAAGGCATCGAGGTAGATTCTAACCGCTTTGAACAAGAGGTGGTTTTCTACATTGAAAAATTGGACATCAACGAAGAGAAAGTTCGCCTAGCCAATCATATTAAATACTTCCGTGAAACGATGCACGGGGAGAATACCGGGAAAAAATTGGGCTTTATAGCACAAGAAATTGGCCGTGAGATCAATACGCTTGGCTCAAAAAGCAACTATGCACCCATGCAGCAATACGTCGTTCAAATGAAGGATGAATTGGAAAAAATAAAAGAACAAATAGGAAATACGCTTTAATCCTGTAACGCCACCCATGAGCACTCCAAAAGGAAAACTAATCATCTTCTCCGCGCCGTCGGGCAGCGGAAAATCCACTTTAGTGCAGTACCTGCTGACACAGGTGCCCGGTTTTGCTTTTAGCATCAGTGCAACATCGCGCGGACCACGAGGGGCAGAAAAAGATGGCGTGGATTATTACTTTCTATCGCTCAAAGAATTTCAGCAGCGCGTCGCTGAAGAAGCCTTTCTAGAATGGGAAGAGGTTTACCCGGGCCAATGCTACGGCACACTTAAAAGCGAGGTTGAAAAAAGTTGGGAAGATGGAAATGCCGTCGGCTTTGATATCGATGTGGTTGGTGGTAAGAATTTAAAGGCCCACTTTGGCGATCAGGCACTTGCACTGTTTATTCAGGCACCCAGCATTGAAGAATTGGAGCGCCGACTCGTTGCTCGCGGCACGGATAGCCCGGAAAAAATTAAACTCCGGATTGAGAAAGCATCGTGGGAGATGAACCAATCGGAGTACTTTGACCATATCATCATAAACGACGACCTGGATCGGGCGAAAGCAGAAGCCAAAAAATTACTGGTCGACTTTTTAGCGAAATAAGATGAAGGGTAACATTGGTTTATTCTTTGGCACATTTAACCCCATACATATAGGGCATCTAGCATTGGCCGAATACTTTTACCGCTACACGGAATTGGACCAAATTTGTTTTGTCGTAACTCCGCACAATCCCTTCAAGAAAAAATCTACTTTATTACCGGACCGTGAACGGCTGCATCTGGTTCACTTAGCGTTAGAAGATCAAGAAGGCATGACCGTAAGTGCCATAGAATTTTCTTTGCCCCAACCAAACTATACCGCGCAGACCCTTGCCTACCTGCGCGAACAACATCCTGAGGCCCAATTTTCACTCATCATGGGTGAAGACAATCTCCGCGGATTACACAAATGGAAAAACGTGGAAAGCATTGTGGAGTTGCACGACATCTACGTGTATCCACGCCATTCTAATGAAGTAGTGATTGAACACCCACATTTTGACACACACCCGAAAATAACTGTAGTGCCTGCACCGCGTATGGAAATAAGCGCGACGCTTATTCGTAGTAGTTTTAAAGAAGGAAAACCGCTTCGCAACTTGCTGCCTAAGGCAGTTTTTGAGTACATTGAGGGAAGTAATCTCTTCCAATAATTCATGGTCACTTTTATCTCACGTATCGCTCAAGAATTAATCGATGGGCCAGGCGTGCTGCACGAAAAATTAGTGCTTTTGCCCAACCAGCGTGCAGAATTGTTCTTGCGTGAAGCGTTGAAAGAGCACGTTTCAGGCACGGCGCTCCTGCCAATGTTTACCACAGTCGATCAGTTCATTGCGCAAGCGGCCAACCTAGTTGTCGTCGAACCTTTGGCCTTAATGGTTCGTCTTTTCGATTGCTATGAAAACGCACGTATGCAGGCCTTGCCGCAAGGAACAAGCGAAGGGTTAGGGAGTTTCCTCAATTGGGGACAAACACTTCTGGGCGATTTTGGGGAAATAGACCGTTACCTGCTCAACCCTAAACACGTTTTGGGCGATTTATACAACGTCCAAAAATTAGCAGAATGGGATTTAGAACCGGGTGAAGAAACGCCATTAATGCGTCGGTATTCGGATTTTATCGCGCTCCTTCCCGCAACATACGAGGCCTTTACTGCCTCCCTGCTTGAAGACGGTGAAGCGTACAGCGGTTTGGCCGCACGACACCTTGCAACGAACCCCGAAGCGATTGCTGCTTACCTCAGTAAGAACGGTGTTACGCAGGTACTTATCGCCGGTCTGAACGCCTTGAATACCGCAGAACTCAGCATTATTCAATCTGTCCGCGAAGCGTGTCCTACACAAACGCTTTGGGACATTGACCCACATTACTTCAACGACACGCTTCACGAGGCCGGACATTTTCTTCGCAGCCACGTGCAACGACAGAAAGTTTTCGGAAAAGATGTCCCGTCTACAAAGGGCATGGCAAGCGAATGGAAAACACTGCCGAAAGACATCTATCCCGTCGGCGCTAGCCAATATACAGGACAAGCTAAAGCAGTCGCAGGTGCCCTCGACGAGCTGAGAAACGCAGGCGTTTCACCTAAGGATATCGCCGTCGTTCTTGCCGATGAATCGCTTCTTAATCCTGTGCTTAGTTTCTTGCCCGAGGCTTATGATAAAGTAAACATTACTATGGGATATCCATTGGATCAAACGGCTCTAGCCGGTACGGTCCGTCTGTGGATTACAGTGATAGAATATGCCCTGAAAAACCAGCGCAGATCAGAAAAATGGACTTTTTACTACCGGTCATTGTGTGCCTTATTTACCGATCCTCTTTTCAACAAATACTGGAGCGGGCCTGCTGGAGAAAATCCGCTCGAATGGAATGCAGAGATTGTGAAGGGGAACAGAGTATTTACCAGCGCATCAGAATGGGTGCGTCGCTGTGCAACAGGTCCCAAAGGTTATGCCGCACTCTTTGAAGCGCAGGACCCCAAAGGTTGGATGACAGCGTTGCAAAGCTGGCTAAAACACGTTGGCCGTACAGAAGAGCACGACCCCTTAGTGCAAAACACCGCATACCATATACATACACTACTTGCGCAACTTTCGCGCACACTCACTATTGAAGTAGAACCGCTAATACTTTTAAAACTCATCAAACAACAGCTACGAGGCGGCACCGTGGATTTCGTAGGCGAACCGCTCGAAGGACTCCAAATCATGGGTATCCTTGAGAGCCGAACCTTAGATTTTAAACATGTTGTTCTCGCGGGGGTAAACGAAGGTGTTTTGCCCGCGGGACGTCGGTTCAACTCACTCTTGCCGTACGACATTAAGCGAAATTATGGCCTCCCCACTTACGAAGAGAAAGATGCTGTTTATGCCTATCACTTCTACCGCATTCAGCAGCGTTGTCTTTCGTCGACCATCACGTTCAATACAGATACCGAAGCCATGGGCGGCGGCGAACCCAGTCGTTTTTTGGTCCAATTAGAGCACGAACTCAAAAATACCGCCTGCACCGTCCATCCACGTACCTTCCTTCAAGGCCCTGTCGCTCCAAATTCAATGGAACAACTTTTCTCAGCCGAAAAAACACCGTCCGTAGTTCAGGCTTTTGAAGCCTGGATGGCCCGTGGAATAAGTGCATCTTCTCTGAACGAACTGACCGGTATGCCAGACCGATTCTATCAGAAAAGACTGATTCGTGTTAAAGAAGAAGAGGAAGTAGAAGAACAGGTGAGTGCAATGGTGATGGGTAACCTCATTCATAAGGGATTGGAAAAAGTATACGAACCTTTCGTGGGTAAACCCATCACGAATATTGACGTAGATCAATGGACAGCGCAAGCGTATGAAGCGGGCTTAACCTACCTCATAGAAGTTGAGCGGTATTCCAAAAGTGCACTGAATCAGGGGCGCAACTTGCTGACCTTGGAAATTTGTAAAAAAATGATCCGCCAATTCTTGCAGTACGACGCACGCCGCGCCGCGCAAGGCAGCCTCATCTTAAAAGGAGTGGAAACGAAGTTGGACTTTGAAATGCTGCACCCCATACTTCAGCTGCCCATGAAATTTAATGGTGTCGTTGACCGATTAGAAGTGTATGAAAACGCCTTCATTATATGGGACTATAAGAGTGGCGCAATTGGCCCAAGCGACCTCAGTCTTTCCGGACTAGACGATCTGTGGAAAGGTTCTAAAGGAAAGCCTCTACAGATCCTACTCTACGCCTGGTTACTTTGGAAAAAAGAATTGGTTTCGCACCCCTTCCCTTGGCATTCGGGCATGTTTAAACTACAAAGTGGACAGCCTGAGCACTTGCTAAGAGGAGCAGCTTTAGGAAAATCGAACGACATCACGGAGGAACTCTTGCGCGACTTCGAGAAAGCGTTGTGTGATTACCTTGCGGAGGTCCACAGCAACGGATTGCCTTTCGTAGAAAAGCCTAAATATGAATTCAATTAAACGGCAAGTATGAGTCCACTACAGCATGTTCCCACTGCGGAAGATTTGAAAGCCGCACAGGCAAGAATAGCCGCTTATATTCATAGAACGCCCGTGTTTCAATCTCAAAAGTTCGACAACAAGTCAGGAGCTTCGATCATATTCAAAGGCGAACACCTTCAGAAAACTGGGGCATTCAAAGCCCGGGGCGCCATGAATGCCGTGCTCATCAACCAAGAACATGCAAAGGGAAGAGGATTTGTAACGCACAGCTCGGGCAATCACGGCGCCGCTTTGGCTTGGGCTGCGAGTAATATTGGTGAAAAAGCACATATTATCATGCCCAGCAATGCCCCAAAGGCAAAAATTGAAGCGGTGCGCAGTTATGGTGGAATCATCGAATTCTGTGCCCCTACTTTAGATGCACGTGAGCAGACCGCGAAAGCTGTTGAAGAAAAAGAGGGCGCTTTTTTCGTTCACCCCTACGACAACTATGATATTATCGCCGGACAGGCAACGGCAACAATGGAATTGCTCGAGGAACATCCCGATCTAAAATACCTCTTTGTGCCGGTTGGCGGCGGCGGCTTATTGTCCGGGGCGGCGCTTGCAAATGCCTACTTTGGCTCAGCAAAGCTCATAGGATGTGAACCCACAAATGCTTCAGATGCGCACGAGAGTTTTTACGGTGGGCATTGGGTTCCTGTGACAACTGCCGATACCATTGCCGATGGATTGAAGACCTCATTGGGGAAGCGAAATTTCCCCATTATTCAATCCCATGTCGATGAAATTTCGCTGGTTACTGAAGCGGAAATAACCGATGCATGGCACTTTGTTCTGGCCCGACTAAAGCAGTTTATTGAACCCAGTGCAGCAACCGGAGTAGCGGCATGTCTTAAGAAATCGCTACAAGGAAAAGCTGGAATTATACTTTGCGGAGGCAACATGGATACCCAAAACTGGGCCCTACGATAAGTTTAGAGCCACTAGGATAAGTCTGTTTGCGCTATTTTGAGTAATTCACTTACGTTTACGTCACTAACCAACAAACCTAGGAGTTGCTCCTATGTAGGCATCGTCATTACGACGGTGCCTTTTTCTTTTTTAAAGGACGTCGTAAGCGTCCAATCCTTAGGTTTTTTACTTCGTGATTGATTAAACGATATGCGGTCTTTGACTAAAGAAAGCCCGTGACCTGTCCCAGCTTGTCTGTTGGACTCTCCATATCCGGAATCTTCTACTTTTAACGTAAGTATTGTACCTGAGCGTCTCGCTTGAATAAGAATGCTCGGTGACGCACTTGCTTCGTTTCCGGCATATTTGAAACTGTTCTCAACCAAAGGCTGCAACAAACCCGTGGGAATGCGCACGTTCAGTAGTTCTTTTGGGACGTCTATCGTCACTGCTACATTTGTATATGAACCTTTTTTCTGAAGCGCGACGTAAGCTTTAAGCTGCTTCTTAACGGCACCCAATTCTATGGTCTGATCATCCTGTTCTTCAAGGAGGGCGCGTAAAAATTGGCCCAAATCTGCCAAATAATCTTGAGCTTGCTCAATGAGTTCCTGGTTGAGAAAAGCACTGACATTGTTTAATTGGTTGAAGAGGAAATGTGGACGAATAGTGTTCTTGTAATTCTCTAAGGCCAATTCTGCTTCCTGTTGGCTTAACTTCGCACGAGCAGTCATCATGCGGCTCCTGTAGTTTACTAGAATGCCTATAAGTACTGTGATAAACAAAAGTACTGTCACAGCTAAGGCTGTTTTCCGCAATTTGGACTCGCGTTGGTACCTCAATATTTCGCTGCGCCCACGGGCCAATTCAAAGGCTAAAAACTTACTCTGACCTTCATTCACAGCGGCCAGTGCCCTCTTGTTCGCGAGCACCTCAGCCTTCAAAGCTGTTTCAGAAGTTTCGCCCAACAAAGCGTAATCGGTCCACTTCCCTCTAGCTTCAGCCTCAAGGGACCAAAACTCCTTCGCATGAGCAAATTGAATACAGCGTGCAAGGGCAGGTTGATCCAGAGCATTCAAATTCAACGCCCTTAAATAAATGTTCTTTTTGTCTATATCGGGGATAGTTCCGTCAATCAATTCAAGCGCTCTTGTAATGAGCGTATCCACAGCAGCAGCATCTCTGTCGAGCTGCTGCAAAGCCTCTGCGCGCACGGCATACGCTTCGCTCGGGTTGATTCCTCCATCGGTTTTGCGACATATAGCCAAAACAGAATCGCTATAAACCAATACTTCTTCATAGCGTCCGTAGTCCAACAAATAAGTTGTGTAATTTCCTGCAGCCGTGGCCCACGATTTAGAATTGCCTTCACGCATGCGCATGGTTTCTTCAGCAATGGATAAAATTTCCTCACCGCCACCCAGTGCCCAATAGGCATGAGCCTTCAGCAATAAAACGCGTTTGATTCCCTCACTGTTTTTCGTTGCGCGGAAAAGTAATTCTGCCCGCTCTAAATAAGTTATCGCATCAAAACTCACGCCGTTTCTTACTATGTCGCGCGCCACAAAATAGGCCCCCCAAGCTTCTTCGGTCTGATCACCACTCTCAACCAAATCTAACATCAATGATTCGAATCTAGCAGAATCAGGATGTTTAGCAAAGGCCTCGTATATGCTGTTTGGCACACCCGCTTGTTCCGACCGCGAACACCCCGACCAGAGCACTGCGAACACCGCAAGAAATAGACACTTATTCATCGCTATCCAAGGTTTTTAAGCGTGCCTTAGCAGCGTCCAGCTGTGTCCCGTCTTGAAGAAGAACAAATGGAGGATTGCTGGTCTGGATCTTTACAATCAACGCGCGTTGAACCACGATACTTTTGTGAATGCGGACAAAGGCATCACTCAATACGTCCGTGAAGCTTTTTAGTGTCCGCGCCATCAGGTGGTGTTCGCCGTTGGTCAACACCACTTCCGTATAATTGCGTTGTCCACGCAAGTAAGCAATATCTGTCTCTGGAAATTCGCGAAACGTGCCTTTTAACAGCAGCTTAATCTTTTGTGCTTGTCGCACCTTCACAGGAACTAGAGCTTCTACTTTCGCGAGGGCTTGCTGCAAACGTTTCGGAGAAATCGGTTTAAGAATATAGTCTACGGGCGTTTCAAAAGCCTCTAAACTGTAGTGCGAATGTGCAGTAACAAA
>PZPA01000064.1 GCA_003045825.1 Bacteroidota bacterium | reverse complement strand
ACATTTAATAATCAATCTATCATAATTATGAAAAAACTCTACGCTTTAGCAGCTGTCCTCTTCATGGGCGTAACTGTATTTGCTCAAACGTACAGCGTTACCTTCCAGGTAGATCTAGGATCTGCATCTGTGAATTCTAATGGTGTACACGTGGCAGGTTCTTTCCAGAGCTGGTCGCCATCTACGACTTCTTTAACTCAAGTCGGGTCAACTTCTGTTTATGCTACTACGGTTAGCGTTTCTGGTGGCCAATTGGAATACAAGTTCCTCAACGGTAATGCTTGGGGCGACGACGAAAGCGTTCCTTCTGCCGTAAACGTTGGGACAAACGGTAACGGTAACCGTTGGGCGGTAATCTCTTCAGATACCACGCTCCCAGCTGTTATGTTTGCTGGTGCTGCTCCTGCAGGACAGAAAGCTATTCAGTTTAAAGTAGATTACTCGTTGCAAACACTAAGCGCAGATTCTGCGCACGTTGCAGGTAACTTTCAAGGCTGGGATCCTGCTAAAACACAGATGGTCAACTTTGACGGCGTATACCGCTACATTGCTTATGTAGGTAAATCGGATTCTACCTACTTTAAGTTTTTAAACGGGAATACTTGGAGCGATGTTGAGTCTGTACCTTCTACATGTCAGGCATCGACAGCGGGTATTAATCAAGGTGACAATCGTTTTTACACGGATACTGTTAGCGGTGTTTACGAGGTATGTTATACGATGTGTGGCCCTTGTATGGTAGTATCTACCTACGATATTACTGTTAACGTTGACGTAAGTTCAATCGCAGCTTGTGGAACAGTAGACTCAGTAACACTTGCCGGTCCTATCAATGGGTGGGGCGGAGAGCTTATGTCTGATCCTGATGGCGACGGTGTTTGGTCAATCACATACAACGATGTTGATTCAGGTGATTTTCAGTTCAAGGCACGTTTCCATGAAAACGGCAATACCAACTGGGAAGGCGGTGGTAACAAAATCATTACCGTTAGCTCTGATTCAGTAGTGGCAACCCGTTGTTTCGGTAACGATACGTACGGCCCTTGTACTGCCGTTCCAGCTGCGGCCGATGTCACGTTCATTGTTGACTTTACGCAAGCGGCATTTACGCCAGCGGACACTATTTATTTGATGGGTGCGTTTACGCAATGGGATGCAAATGCTGTAGCTATGGTTCCCCATTCTGTCCCTGGTCAATACATTGCTACTGAAGCAAACTACTGTCCAGGCACTATGGAGTACCGTTTCTCAAACGGAGATCCAACCAATACTTCAAATCACGAGCCGGTACCTATGGCTTGTGGGGTAGATAATGGTGTAGGTGGATACAATCGCTTTTTCGCTCGTTCAGGTAGTGCAGATACGGTACAACACATCTTTGGTCAGTGTTCATTCATCGCTGTCGAAGAAGATGCGCTTTCTGGTGTAAGCATTCGTCCTAACCCTATGAACGAAAGCGCAACCATTGCCTTAGGGAATGTAGGTCGTTATTCAGTTCGTGTATTCGACATCACTGGCCGTGTGGTTGCTGGTTTCGATAACGTACAAGGCAATATCACTTTAGAGCGCAACAACATGGTTAGCGGCATGTACTATGTAAACATCGCTGATGCAAATGGCGCCACGAAAACATTAAAGGTTGTCGTTGAGTAAACAGCGCCTTTTTAATTAATATCTAATCCCCCGCGGCCGCAGGCCGCGGGGGATTTTTGGCAAAAAAAAGCGCGCCCATTGGGCGCGCTTTGCTTTTATAATGGAGTATGAGGAATTAGTGCAGAAGGCCGTTCTCTACAGCGAACCGAACCAAACCAGCAGTATTATTCATTCCCAATTTATTCAAGATGTTTTGGCGGTGATTGTCGATGGTGCGTTTCGACAAGAATAACTTTTTCGCGATTTCTTCATTGGTTAATTGGTCGGAGATGAATTTGAGTATTTCAATCTCCCGCTTACTCAAGCGCGCTACAGCAGGGTTATTGCTGTGAAATTCAGCGAAAGTCTTGCCTAAAATCCTGCGTTCAATGAGCGAATTTGCAATATCTAGGGCGTAATACAATCTGCCGTCAATAATGGCCGTGATGGCTTTAATGAGCTCGCTTGTATCGACACTCTTTCTAATGAAACCCTTAGCTCCAGCTTTGAGCATTTGCTCAACTACGTTCATATCATCAGATTCAGAGAACCCTAAAACGGATTGCTCTGGGGCCAGGCGCAAGATTGATTTAATGAGATCAGCACCCGAATGTTTGCCCAATTGGGAATCCGTAATGATCAGATGAAAGGACTGTTGATCGACCAATTTTAGGGCGTCTAGAATGTTTCCGGCTTCCTTAACTTGGAACGAATACGATTCAAACTTGCCCATTTCCAGCATGGTTTTAATGCCGTCTCGTACAATAGGGTGGTCGTCCACTACGAGAATACTAATGGTTTTGTTCATATTTAACATGTAAGCGAACTTCTAAGGTAGTAAAAATGCTTAATCTGCATCGATTGAGAGCGTATTAATCACTCAAAATCGAAAAAACGTAAGTATTTAGGCTTGTGGTTATTCACAATGTGCTGTCAATAAAATAAATCGCTATATTTGTCGAAACTTTTTGACGTACAAAAGGGGGACCTCGAGTCCCCTCTTTTATTGGCGGTAATTTATGGAATACGATAAAGTAGCGACAGCATTGACAACGGCGGTAGAGGAAAACGACGCCTTTTTGGTTGATCTTGAAATCAAACCAAATAATGTTATTGTGGCTTACGTTGATGCGGATTCCGGACTAACGATGGAGCAGATTAAGATGATCAATCGCAAGATGGAGTCTTTACTGGATCGCGATGAAGAAGATTTTAATTTGACGGTGAGTAGCCCAGATTTGAATCGGCCCTTAAAAATTTGGCGTCAATACAAAAAGAATGAAGGACGCTTTTTGAAAGTGAAGTACGACGATAGGGAAGACGAAGGTCAACTCATTGAAGTAGCCGAAGAGTACATTGTGCTCAGCGTACCACAGAAAAAGAAGAGCGAACCCAACAAAGAATTAAAAATTGAATTCACGGCGCTTACCGAAGCAAAAGTGGCAATTAAGTTTAAATAGGATTATTCAGATATAAACAATGGAAAATCAGGCGATTATTGAGAGCTTCCTCGCGTTTAAGGAGGAGAAAAATATCGACAGAATTACACTCATGGCATTCATCGAAGAGGCCTTTCGCAATCAGTTGCGTAAAAAGTACGAAGACGATGAGAACTTTGATGTGATTGTTAACCCCGATAAAGGGGATTTGGAGATTTGGCGTAACCGTACGGTAGTTGAAGACGGTGCTGTTGAGGATGATAACATGGAAATCGAACTCAGTGCAGCGTTGAAAATTGAGCCAGATTATGAAGTAGGCGAAGAAGTTTCTGAAGAGGTTAAATTGATTGATTTGGGCCGCCGATTCATTTTGGCGTTCCGTCAAAACTTAGTCAGTCGCATTCAAGAGCACGACAGCTCTGAATTGTTCAAACGTTACAAAGATTTGGAAGGTGAGATCATTACAGGTGAAGTGCACCACGTGCGTCACCGTGAAGTGATTGTCTACGATGATGAAGGAAACGAACTCATTTTACCAAAAGACCAAATGATTGGCGAGCGTGAATTTTTCCGCAAGGGGGATTCCATCCGCGCGGTAGTCAAGGAAGTGGTATTCCGCGGTACAAAGCCTGTTGTGATCATGTCGCGGACAGACGAGCGTTTCTTGGCGAAGTTGTTCGAACAAGAAATTCCTGAGGTATACGACGGCCTAATCACCATCAAAGGTGTGGTTCGTATTCCTGGTGAAAAAGCAAAGGTTGCGGTAGAATCGTACGACGATAGAATTGACCCTGTAGGAGCCTGTGTCGGTATGAAGGGATCCCGTATCCATTCCATCGTTCGTGAGTTGCGCAACGAAAATATTGATGTAATTAATTACACGACAAATTTACAGTTATACATCCAGCGTGCACTAAGCCCTGCGAAAGTGACCAGCCTAAATATTGATGAGGAAGCGGGTCGCGTTGAAGCCTTTTTAGCACCGGATCAAGTAAGCTTAGCTATTGGACGTGGCGGTACAAACATCCGTCTTGCCAGTAAATTGGTAAGCATGGAGATCGATGTATACCGTGACGACATTGAAATTGAAGACGATATCGAATTGGATCAATTCTCTGATGAGATTGAAGCATGGGTTATCGCTGAATTGAAAAAGATTGGGTGTGATACTGCGAAAAGCGTGTTGAAATTAACGAAAGCAGAGTTGGTTTCACGTGCTGATTTGGAAACCGAAACAGCAGAGCACATCATAAAAGTACTTCAGAAAGAATTCGAAGACGAAGAATAAAGAAAACACCTAAAGACACTCTATGAGTAGCGTCAGATTAAGTAAAGCGACAAAAGAGCTTAACATTTCCTTAGACCGTGCGGTAGAGGAATTGGCCAAACACGGCCATGAAATTCCGAACAACCGTAACCATAAAATCACGAACGATCAGTACGAGGTTTTGATGACGGCATTTGCCGACGACCTTGCGCGGAAGAAGCGTTCTGAAGAGGTGAGTCAACAAGTAAAAGAGGAAAAAGAAATCCTCAGAGGAACGAAGGATACAGCTGAGGCACCTGTGGCTGAAGAAGCTCCTGCTGTTGAGGCAGTTCCTGCTGTTGAGGCAGCTCCGGAAAAACCTGAGCCAGTAGCGGCGGAAACTCCTGCGACTGCAGAAGAGTCAACCCCAGAAGCAGCAGCTCCAGAAGCACCGAAGGCGGCACCCGTTGAACCCCAA
Organism: Bacteroidota bacterium; assembly: GCA_003045825.1. GTDB lineage: Bacteria > Bacteroidota > Bacteroidia > Flavobacteriales > Schleiferiaceae > UBA10364. Next base: position 6,004 of record PZPA01000064.1, on the reverse strand, counting down.
GAAGCTAGTACTCCAGATGCTTCTGGACCCAAGGTCATGGGTAAAATTGATCTGGACGCTCAGAAGCCAAAGAAAAAGGAAGCACCTAAGAAGCCGACAAAAGTGGCACCCACGAAAAAGTCGTCTGGCGCAGGGGCACACAATGCTCCAAAGCCAGTTGAGAAGGCACCAGTAAAAGAGGAAACACCACCCACACCTTTAGACCAAGAAATCAAGACGAAGTATGTCAAGATTGACGGTCCTAAGTTTACAGGAGAGAAAATCGTGCTTCCCGTCGAAAAGCCTAAAGAGAACAAAAAGAAGCGAGCAAGAATTAAGAAGCAGGGACCTGGAGCCGCTACTCCAGCGCAAAACGACCCAAAAAACCGTAACAATACACGCGGTCCTCAGAAAAAAGGTCCTGGACAAGGACCAGGTCGCGGTCGCAAACAACCTGTTGTTGCAAAGCAGGAGTTAACAGACGAACAAATTCAAAAGCAAATCAAGGAGACCCTTGAAAAGCTCACTTCAGGTAAGAAGAATAAGGGCGCTAAAATTCGTCGTGACAAGCGTGCAGAACGTCGTGAAAGAGAAGAGCTCGCCGATATTCAAGCAGCTGAAGACAGCAAAGTATTGCAGGTAACAGAATTTGTTACTGTTACTGAGCTCGCGAACATGATGGACGCCTCAGTGAACGAAGTTATTGGTTCATTGATGGGCGTCGGTGTTATGGTAACCATGAACCAACGTTTGGATGCAGAGATGCTCGAAATGGTGGCTGAGGAGTTTGGTTTTAGTGTCAATTTCGTCGATGAGGAAGTCACGGAAACCTTCCTTGAAGAAGAAGATAAAGCAGAAGATTTAAAACCACGTTCGCCAATCGTGACTGTAATGGGCCACGTTGATCATGGAAAGACATCTTTATTGGATTACGTGCGAAAAGCTAACGTTATCGCAGGTGAAGCAGGTGGTATTACACAGCATATCGGTGCCTACAGTGTAAAAGTACATACTGGTCAGACCATTACCTTCTTGGATACTCCGGGTCACGAAGCCTTTACGGCAATGCGTGCTCGTGGTGCTCAGGTAACGGATATTGCCATTATCGTAGTAGCTGCTGATGATGCGGTCATGCCACAGACGAGAGAAGCCATCTCGCACGCGCAAGCGGCAGGTGTTCCTATCGTTATTGCCATCAACAAGATTGACCGTGAGGTTGCAAATCCAAACAAGATTAAAGAGCAATTGGCACAAGAAAACGTCCTTGTTGAAGATTGGGGCGGTAATGTTCAGTGTCAAGAGATTTCTGCAAAATCAGGTTTGAATATCGAGGAGCTCCTGGATAAGGTTATTCTGGAAGCAGATATGCTTGATTTGAAAGCGAACCCAAATAAAAATGCAAGCGGTACCATCGTTGAAGCGTCGTTGGATAAAGGACGCGGGTACATGTGTACGGCATTGATTCAATCGGGAACCATGAAAGTGGGCGATTATGTGCTCGCCGGACAACATAGTGGTAAGGTGAAAGCAATGCTCGATGAGCGCGGCAACCGTATCAAAGTGGCGGGTCCATCCACTCCAGTAAACCTTTTAGGTTTGGACGGTGCACCAACTTCTGGTGATCGTTTCATCATCATGGACGATGAAAGAGAGGCGAAGCAAATTGCGCAAAAGCGTCTGCAGCTGCAGCGTGAGCAAAGTGTTCGTTCGCAGAAGCAGATGACGCTAGAGGAAATTGGTCGCCGATTAAAGGTTGGAGATTTCCAAGAGCTCAATATCATCCTTAAAGGTGATGTGGACGGTTCGGTCGAAGCGCTTTCGGATTCATTACAGAAATTAACTACTGAGGAAATTCAAGTGAACATCATCCATAAGGGTGTGGGTCAGATTTCGGAAAGTGATGTATTGTTAGCTACGGCTTCTCAAGCCATTGTTGTTGGTTTCCAAGTTCGTCCTTCTGCTCAAGCACGTAAGCTTGCTGAGAAGGAAGAAGTGGAAATCCGCATGTATTCGATCATCTATGACGCGATCAATGAAGTTCGCGACGCCATGGAGGGCATGCTTTCCGCAGAGGTCAAAGAAGAGATCAAAGGTTCAGCTGAGATTCGAGAAACGTTTAAGATTTCGAAAGTTGGAACGATCGCAGGTTGTATGGTTACAGACGGTGTCATCGAACGTAATAATGACGTTCGTATCATTCGCGATGGTGTTGTGGTTTACACCGGAAAATTGGGATCACTCAAGCGCTTCAAGGACGATGCAAAAGAAGTACGTCAAGGCTTCGAATGTGGTCTTAATATTGAAAAGTTCAATGATATCAAGGTTGGAGATATCGTGGAAGCCTTTGGATTTACAGAGGTCAAGCGTACGCTCTAAGCCGACGATTTTTCAAGAAATACAATCCCCCGGGCGCAGCGCGCCCGGGGGATTTTTTTTGATTGCTACTTTACCATTTAAACAAGAGTGCGCCTACAAGGAACAACGCACCGTAGACAGCGGCAATACCACCTACCCAGTACAATAAAAGCACTGGAGTGGAGGGTCCGTCTTTCATTTCTGGGTCGTCCGCAACTTTCCAAGCAACAGGCTTCCAAGCCCCTCCAGGTCGGACTTTAGCGTAAAAATCCACAAGTGTACTGCTGGATTCTGGTGAAGTCATGTACATGGTTAATAGCCAGGCGAGGGTAGTAAAGCCAACGGTGAAGAAAAAGCTGTTTGGGAACGCCCAGGCTAATCCGTAATGTGCGATGGCATAGGCGATAAACGGGGCTACAGTCGCGGTAATTTCCGCCCATGCATTGATGCGCCACCAGTACCAACGTAAAATCAGCACCAAACCTAACCCCGCTCCACATTCCATGATAAACTGCCAAACGCCAGCGATGCTGTTCATTTGAGAAGTTATTAATAAGCCGAAGACCGCAAGCAGCAGCGTTACTGCTCTAGAAATACGAAGGCTTAATCGTCTCGGGGCATTAGGACGGAGAAAACGCAAATAGAAGTCATTGATCAAATAGGAGGCTCCCCAATTTAATTGGGTGGACATGGTAGACATATAAGCGGCGAAGAATGAAGCCAATAACATGCCTAAAACCCCTTTTGGAAGGTAGTCGCGCATGATAAAAATATAGCCGAATCTATAATCTTGCTGGTACTTTAGTGCTTCCGGAAGGCGGTCTCCATAAACGGGTTCCCATGTGGCGACCCATTGTTCGTATTCAGCCTGCTGCGCAGCGTTTAACGGCTCACAGTCATAGATGCCCGTAAGGCATTCGTAGTTAATGAAACCGGGTGTTTCTTCAGCGAGATTGTGCTGTCCGCCATACAAAGCGATCGCACTTAATGCGACGATAATCCATGGCCAAGGACGCACTGCGTAGTGGCCAATTTGGAATAGCGCGCTCGCTAAAAAAGAACTGCGCTCGTCCTTAGTTGAGAGCATACGTTGCGCGCTGTAACCGCCTCCCCCAGGTTCCGCTCCCGGGTACCAAGAGGTCCACCATACCATTCCGAAGAAAGCAAGGAAAGAGGCTAATGAGATTTGGTAACGGCCACCACTACCTCCATCCCCTACGGAAGGAAGAAAGGAGAACGTCTCTTCAGGAAGCGACGCGCGAAGGCCTGCAAGACCGCCCACTTCAGGGGCTTTTAGAACGTAATAAGCGAGGGCAATGGAGCCCGACATGGCTAAGACGAATTGGAATACATCAGTATAAACCACGCCTTTTAGCCCGGAAAAACTTACGTAAAAGACCACAATCAACAGTGCGGCACCTGTCCAAATAAAGGCCGACTCGTGGGTCATCCCAAAGAACCCTTCTAGGAGCGTAATCATAGCAACATTGACCCAGCCCATGATCAGCACATTCATGATGCCGCCCAAGTAAACGGCTTTAAACCCACGAAGCAAAGCGGCAGGACGTCCGGAGTATCTAAATTCAATAAATTCAACTTCAGTAGTAAGTCCAGAGCGACGCCACATACGGGCAAAGAAGACCGTAGTCAACATCCCTCCGGCCAGTAAGTTCCACCACAGCCAGTTACCGCTAATTCCGTACTGCCCTACAAGTTCAGTCACCGCCAAAGGGGTATCCGCGGCAAAGGTTGTAGCGACCATGGAGATTCCCGCTATGTACCAGGGTAAGGAGCGGCCGCCCAGAAAGTATTCGCTTAATGTTTTCTTTTTGCTTCTTCCAAAATACAGCCCAATCAAAACGGTTGAAAGTAGCAGTACGACGAGAACAATTATATCTATTGTGCTGAGAATCATGGCGTGGTTTAGTGTCGTTTGTTTGCAAAGAAATCAGTGAGTAATTGGGCACATTCATCCGCGAGAATTCCACTGGTCATTTTAGTTTTCGGATGCAATGGTCCGCCGTGTTTTTGATAGCCTCGTTTCTCGTCACTCGCGCCGAACACTACGTGACCCATTTGTGACCAAAATAAGGCTCCCGCGCACATGGGACAGGGCTCAAGTGTAACATAGAGCGTACATTTTTGAAGGTATTTATTACCTAAATAGTTGCTTGCTGCAGTAATGGCTTGAATTTCAGCATGTGCCGTTACGTCCACGAGCAATTCTGTTAGATTATGGCTGCGTGCTATGATCCGCCCAGCGGCAACAATTACAGCTCCAACAGGCACCTCTCCTGCTTCTGCAGCAACCTGTGCTTCCGCTAAAGCAGCACGCATATAAACATTGTGATCGTTAAGGTCTATCATCTTCTACGCAAAATAGGGAATTGGCCCACAAGTTTGGCTATTTTTGCGGTTCAAACACCACCAAAGATGTACAGATCTCATACTTGCGGCGAATTGCGCGCATCACACATAGGACAAACAGTAACCCTTGCCGGGTGGGTTCAGCGCTCGCGTGAATTGGGCGGCATGACCTTTTTAGACTTACGTGACCGCTACGGTATTACGCAAGTAGCGTTTAATGAGGAATGGAGCGCTGAGCTATTAAAAGCAGCACGTAGTTTAGGCCGCGAGTGGGTGGTGCAAATTGAAGGTGAGGTGATCGAGCGTCACAGCAAGAATGCCAACATGCCTACCGGTGATGTGGAGATTAAGAGTGCCAAACTCGTCGTATTGAACGCAGCAAATACGCCTCCTTTTACTATTGAAGAAGAGAGCGACGGTGGCGAAGAGCTTCGCATGAAGTACCGCTACTTGGATTTACGTCGCGGTCCGTTACAGCGCAATTTGGCGCTGCGTAACCGAGTGAACATCGAGGTACGCAAGTATTTGGACGAGCAAGGTTTTATGGATATTGAAACCCCGTTCTTGATCAAATCTACGCCAGAGGGCGCACGTGATTTTGTAGTGCCTTCGCGCATGCAAGAGGGCAAGTTCTACGCATTGCCGCAGAGCCCACAGACTTTTAAGCAATTGTTGATGGTTAGTGGTTACGACAAGTACTACCAGATTACGCGTTGTTTCCGCGACGAGGATTTACGTGCAGACCGTCAGCCAGAGTTTACACAGATTGACTGTGAGATGGCCTTTGTAGAGCAAGAAGATATCTTGAATACGTTCGAGGGATTGTTGCTTCACTTGTTGAAAGACGTGAAAGGTGTTGAAATTGATAGTGTGCCGCGCATGACTTATGCAGAGGCGATGGAGCGCTATGGAAATGATAAACCGGACATCCGTTTCGGGATGGAATTGGCCAACCTAAATGCGCTAACTCAAAACCTCGGTTTCATGGTCTTTGACCAAGCCGAGACTGTGTTGGGTATTGCCGTACCGGGCGCCGCTTCATGGACGCGTAAGCAGATTGATAAGTTGACCGATTGGGTGAAGCGCCCAGACATCGGCATGAAGGGCATGGTGTACTGTAAAGTCAATGAAGACGGTACCTACAAGAGCTCAGTAGATAAATTCTATACACAAGAGCAGCAAGCTCATTGGGCGAAGGCTGCTGATGCTAAGCCAGGCGATTTGATCCTGATTTTGGCAGGTGAAGAGCGTTTGACGCGCAAGGCAACTTCTGAATTGCGTCTTCACATCGCAGAGGAAATGG
>PZPA01000063.1 GCA_003045825.1 Bacteroidota bacterium | reverse complement strand
CACTTTGGTTCATCCTTTCCGTTTTGGTTATTACCAGTTGTTCCTCTAATAGCACATCGCAAATGAATGTTTTTGAAACCTCAGCTAGTGGTAGTTTGTACGCTGAAAAGAAGGATTTTCAGAAATCCGAACAGCACTCAATCGTTTCAATCGATACAAAAAATAGAAAACAGACCATTATTGGTTTTGGCGGTGCTTTTACGGAGGCCACGGCTCATAACATCAATTTATTGAGCCCAGAAAATCGGTCAGAAATTATTGAAGCGTATTTCGGGGACGACGGAGCAGCGTATTCATTGACGCGCACACACATGAATTCTTGTGATTTTTCGGTTACGAACTACTCCTACACACCCGTTGAAGGTGATACGTTGCTTGAGCACTTCACCATCGATCCGGATCGTGCAGATATCCTTCCAATGATTAAAGATGCACAAGGGGTTTCAAAAGAAGGGTTTAAAATATTCGGTTCCCCATGGTCAGCAGCACCGTGGATGAAGGACAACAATAACTACGTAGGCGGTAAACTCAAAAAAGAGTATTACGATACGTGGGCCTTGTTTTTCAGTAAGTACGTCGATGCGTTTCGCGCAGAAGGAGTTGATATCTGGGGTTTTACCGTTGAGAATGAGCCGCACGGTAACGGTAATAATTGGGAGAGTATGCATTACTCGCCTGAGGAAATGACCGATTTCGTCGTGAATCATTTGGGTCCGCATTTGGAGGCCGATGGTAAGGGCGATCTCATCATCATGGGGTACGATCAGAACCGCCAGGGTGTACCGGAATGGGCAGATGTCATGTACCGTGACGATACAACGAAGCGCTATTATGATGGCCTGGCTGTACATTGGTACGAGAGCACCTACGATTATTTTCCAGATATGTTGGAGTATGCACGAAATGCCGCACCTGAAAAGATCTTGCTTCAAACGGAGGCATGTGTAGATAACCAAGTCCCGGTCTGGCGCGATGATGCGTGGTATTGGCAAAAGGAGGCGACAGATTGGGGGTATTACTGGCGTGAAGAAGAAAATCGCTACCTGCATCCGAAATACGCACCAGTGAATCGTTACGCACGAGATATCATTGGTTGTCTAAACCACTGGGTTCAAGGCTGGGTAGATTGGAACATGGTATTGGATACGCAGGGTGGACCCAATTGGGCGAAAAACTGGTGTATTGCACCTATTATCGTCGATCCCGAGAAGGATGAGGTCTATTACACGCCGCTGTACTACGTTATGAAACATTTCAGTAAGCATATCCGTCCAGGAGCGCAAGTGCTGGAGGTAAGCCACACCGACGGTGACCTTATGGTAACGGCCGCTGAAAATGAAAATGGATCCATCGTTGTGGTTGTATTTAATGAAGGTGAATTGCCACGAAGTTTTGATTTGAATATTGACGGAACAGCAAGAATGATTGCCATTGATGCGCAAGCCCTTCAAACCATAGTAATAGAACCTAAAGACATATGATATGAGTGAAGTAGGAGCAACAAAAGTCCCAATGGGCCAAAAGATCGCGTTTGGTGTGGGTATGTTGGCGAATCAGATGTTTCCAGCGGCCATGAGTATTTTTATGGTTGTATTGGTCCAAGATTTAGGTTTTCCTGGATGGATGTGGGGTGTAATCTTTTTCGCGCCTCGTGCCTTTGATGCCATTTTAGATCCCATCATGGGATTCATTTCAGATAATACGCGTTCACGCTGGGGACGACGAAGAAAATACGTATTCATAGGTGCCCTGTTAATGGGGGTATCCTTCATCTTATTGTGGCAAGTCTACCGTGAAAATACGTTGTCCTACAACTTCACGTATTTCATGCTTTGGTCGTTTGTATTCTATTTAGGCCTTACCATTTTTGGCGTGCCCTACGTGAGTATGGGCTATGAGATGAGTAACGACTTTCATGAGCGCACGACCGTTATGGCCATATCACAATGGATTGGTCAGTGGGCTTGGGTCATTGCGCCCTGGTTTTGGGTCATTATGTACGACCCTGAATGGTTCCCATCAGGAGACGTTGCTACACGAACCTTAGCGGTATGGGTAGGTATTGTGTTTACGCTATGTGCTATGGTGCCAGCCATTTTCATTAAAGGTGAATCTACTTTAGACCGGACAGATTACGAGTCGCTGAGTCTTGGAAATATCATTCGTAGCTTGGGTAGTATCCGACGCAGCTTCGTTGAAGCGTTTGCGCTACCGTCATTCCGAAAACTATGCATCACGACGTTTTTAATCTTCAATGGTTTTAATACTATCGCGAGTTTTACTTTCTTCATCATCAAGAGTCACCTTTTCAATGATGATGCATCCGCTGTGGGGGTTTGGCCTACACTTTTTGGTAGCGTAGGTGCATTGGTGACTACGTTTTTGGTAATTCCTATTGTCGCACGCATGTCAAAATCACTGGGTAAGAAGCGTGCCTTTATCATTTCGCAGAGTATTTCCATTGTCGGCTATGTTATGTTGTGGTTCCTTATGGTTCCAGGCAAACCGTACCTCTTCTTATTTGCCTTACCATTCCATTCATTCGGTATCGGTGGCTTGTTTACCATTATGATGTCTATGACATCCGACGTTTTGGATATCGATGAGCTGAAAACGGGTAAACGCAGAGAAGGTGTTTTTGGAGCAATCTATTGGTGGATGGTCAAGCTTGGATTCGCCTTTGCAGGCGCTTTAAGTGGCTTGATATTGACATTAGTAAAGTATCAAAGCGGCGCAGTAGCGCAGCCAGAAGGTGCGGTAGACCAATTAAGAATGGTCTTTTCGGGCTTACCAATTCTATGTACGCTCATCGCTATCGCGGTCATGTGGAAGTACAATGTAGATGAGAAATACGCGAGAGAGGTCCGCGCGAAATTGGACCAACGAAATCAACCAGCTAACTAAATTTTTAAAGACACAAACATGTCGTTTAGAAAGGAAAAATTTATGTCATTGGCCGGCATTACGGCTGTTGAACATCCATTAAATGAGCTAAAAAATATTAGCCGTAGTTTATTAGATGCCGGAATTCATGGTATCTGTTTTAGTGCTTATGACGAAGGGCAACAACCTGGTGATCAGCTCACAGAGGCACAGGTTCGCAGAAAATTGAGCATTCTTAAGCCGCACATCTCCTGGGTGCGTACCTTTTCATGTACCGAGGGCAATGAGTTCATCGCTCAGATTGCAAAAGAAATGGGTATCAAAACTCTAGTAGGTGCATGGCTAGGTGATGATCTAGAGAAGAACGAAGCAGAGATTGCAGGGCTCATCGCTTTGTGTAAACAGGGTGTAGTGGATGTTGCTGCAGTAGGTAACGAAGTATTGTACCGTGAAGATCTTGAAGCGTCGACTTTGGTAGAATACATCGAGCGTGTGAAGGCTGAGGTTTCTGGTGTTCCTGTAGGTTATGTAGATGCCTATTATGAGTTTACAGATCATCCAGAAGTATCAGATGCCTGCGATGTCATCTTAGCAAATTGCTACCCCTATTGGGAAGGCTGCGCTTTAGATTATTCGTTGATGTACATGAAACAGATGTACATGGAGGCAAAGATTGCGGGTAAAGGCAAGCCTGTTTTAATCACTGAAACCGGTTGGCCTAGCAGCGGTCAGAGTATAGGTGGCGCTCATGCCTCATTTGAAAACAGTCTGAAGTACTTCATTAGTGCACAGCGCTGGTCGTCTGCTGAAGATATTCCTATGTTCTATTTCTCTTCATTCGATGAAAGTTGGAAGATAGAGAAGGAGGGCGATGTGGGCGCATCATGGGGTCTATGGGATAAAGATGAGCAGCTGAAGTTTTAAGAAGGCCAATTGTGCTCGTAACTGCACGATTTAGTTGCATCTTTGCCGCATGGAACACAAAAGCGGTTTTGTCAATATCATCGGGAATCCCAACGTAGGGAAGAGCACCCTGATGAACGCTATGGTCGGTGAGCGATTGAGCATCATCACGCCAAAGGCACAAACGACTCGTCACCGCATTTTTGGTATCTTAAACGAACCGGAATACCAGATTGTCTTTTCAGATACGCCGGGGGTTATTCAGCCAGCGTACAAAATGCAAGAGCACATGATGAAGTTTGTGTCAGATGCTTTTGAAGATGCTGATGTCTTCTTGTATTTGGTAGAACCTGGCGATCGCGCACTGAAGGATGAAGGCTTTTTTCAAAAACTGGCGACTACAGCAGTTCCAGTGCTCTTGATTGTCAATAAGATCGATACAACCACACAGGAGGCCTTAGAGGAAGAGGTAGGCTACTGGCAGACCAGTTTGCCTAATGCGGAGATCATTCCTATCAGTGCCCTCGAAGGGGCGAATACGGACTATTTATTGAGTCGATTGAAGGAATTGGTTCCCGTAAGTCCGCCGTACTTTGATAAAGATGCGTTAACGGACAAAACGGAACGTTTCTTTGTTAGTGAGATCATAAGAGAACAGATCCTGCTGAATTACAAAAAAGAGATTCCTTACAGCGTCGAAGTTGATGTTGAGGAATTCAAGGAGGAAGAAGATATTATTCGCATGCGATGCATCATTTATGTTGCACGCGATTCTCAAAAAGGCATACTAATAGGCCACAAAGGGAGTCGGCTAAAAGCAGTGGGAATAGGTGCTCGGAAACAATTAGAAGCGTTTTTCGCGAAAAAAGTACACGTGGAAACCTTTGTAAAAGTAAAGAAGAATTGGCGCGACAATGATCTACAGTTGAAGCGTTTTGGATATAAGAATTAATTATGAGTAACATCGTTGCCATTGTGGGACGCCCAAATGTTGGGAAAAGCACATTATTTAATCGTCTCATACAACGCCGTGACGCTATTGTTGATAGCGTTGCAGGTGTGACTCGCGATCGCCACTACGGCAAGAGTGACTGGAACGGAAAAGAATTTTCTGTCATTGATACCGGTGGTTATATTGACGGTTCGGAAGATGTTTTCGAAGCGGAGATTCGCCGTCAGGTCGAGTTGGCGCTAGAAGAGGCTTCGGTTGTGCTTTTCGTATTGGACCTTCAAGCGGGTTTAACAGAATTCGATAAGATCATTTCCGAATTACTTCGCAAGACTGAAAAGCCGGTTGTATACTGTGTAAACAAGGTAGATAATAGCATGCTTGAGTTAGAGGCTACGGAATTCTACGGTTTAGGTATTGAAAAGTACCACACAATCAGCGCAGTAAACGGAAGTGGAACAGGTGATTTACTTGATGAATTGGTTTCTTACATGGATGAGAATCCAGTGGACGACTACGATGATTTGCCAAAAATGGCCATTATAGGACGACCAAATGCTGGTAAATCCTCCATTGTAAATGCACTGTTCGATGAAGAACGTAATATCGTTACTGAAGTCGCGGGAACTACGAGAGATACTGTAAATACTCGTTTTAATAAATTTGGCTTTGATTTCATGCTGCTTGATACCGCCGGTCTTCGAAAGAAGGGCAAGGTCCATGAAAATTTAGAGTTTTATTCTAACATGCGCTCTATTCGCGCGATCGAACATGCAGACGTTTGTATGATGATTGTCGATGCGACACGAGGATTTGAAGCGCAAGACCTCTCTATCGTTTCCTTGGTAGAAAAGAATAAAAAGGGCTTGGTTGTAGTCGTTAATAAATGGGATTTGGTTGAAAAATCCACCAATACCATTCGCGATGCTGAGGCGCATATCCGCAAGAAATTAGAACCGTTTACAGATTTCCCTATCATCTTTACAAGCGCCATTTCGAAGCAGCGCGTACTTAAGGCCTTCGAAGAAGGAGTAAAAGTGTACGAACGTAGAAAGCAAAAGATTTCGACCAGTAAGCTGAACGATACCATGTTGGAAATTATCAAAGGCTTTCCACCACCAGCAGTCAAAGGGAAATATGTCAAAATCAAATTTTGTACGCAGTTGCCTACACGAACGCCTCAGTTTGCCTTTTTCGCAAACCTACCGCAATACGTAAAAGAGCCGTACAAACGCTTCTTAGAAAACAAGATGCGTAAGGAATTTGATTTCCATGGTGCCCCGATCGAAATATTCTTCCGTCAGAAATAATTACAGCTGATACGCAATAACGGCGTTGCCCTGTGCGATGACTAAAACAGGTGGACCTGTAGTAGTCAAACGACCTGCTTTGGCGTAGGTCCCGTCGAACTGCGTGACGCTTGATATGGGTTCGTTGAGAAGGGTAACATGAATGGTGTTGTCGTCACAGTAGATTACGCCTGTTCCACCCGGGTAGGTCTCTACGGACGATATACGTCTGTTATCAATAGCCAAGTTGTAGCGGTTGCTTCCACTTTGTACGGTAACGGATTCGTTCGACCAATAAATTCGTCCATAGCTCTGTTGTTCTAGGCCAATCAAATCTTTTACGTCGTGTTCTAGAATCTCGACCGCACCGTCCCATCTTTGCTCTTGAAGCTCTCCGTCATCACCCACGCGAACAATACTAGGTAAATCACTTGGTGAAAGTGCCCAAGGATTTGCAGTGGCGGGAAGTGCATTGGTTTTAATTCTGCTTTCTCCTCGTCTGTTCAAAATGAACGCCTGTTCGAGGGTCGAGGTAATGATATAGTCTTTTCCGCCACGTTGGTATAAGAATGGTCGTTGCGTCAGGGTTCCATTGGATGCGTCTGTTTTCCAGCCCTCCACCCGTTTACCATCACTAGTAAAGTTGTACAACCGATCACCACAAGGAACAAGGAACCTGTAGTTTCTATTCTTATCGTAATCCACTACCGTAAGGCCTAACGTAGTAGTCGATGGGAGTTCGATAGGGAAGGCTTCCACATTTCTTCCCAGTAGGTCAATACAATGGAGTTGGTTGGAAGTGGTAAAGACCAATTGGTATTTGGCATTTTTGAATAAATCCACTTGCTCAATTGGACCTATGACCGGGTGGTCCAATTTTTTCGTCCATTGCACTTCGCCCACTTCGTTCAGCCAATACAATGTGTTTGTTTCGTCTTGCACGACAACATTATTTACCCCGGAACGGTGGTTTTTAACCAAAAATGGTCCTGCAATAACAGGAGCTTCTAAGGGTGTAGACCATAAATACGAGCTGCTTATCGCTTGCTCTTTTTGGCTCTGAACGGTGAGCGAACCGAATGCTAGCTCATCTTTCACTTCTATGGAGCCGCCTAATAGGGCGTTATTAAAGTTTCCTGGCCATTCATCGCCAGGGCAAAATTTGGATTTCGTAAATCCTTTTAAACTCGTAGCAAAAGTCAGGTGGTCTGCCTTGTCTAACGTTTCTGCAAGGGGCGCAAATGCTTCAACGCCATCCCAAGTTTTTCCAAGGCCAATCTCACTCATGTAGACCTCAAGAATTTTTGCGTTGGGGGCGAGAGCTAAGACGTCTTTATTGACGGTCCATGAAGGTGTCCCGAGATTAGAAAATAACCAGCCGTACAAAGCGCTAAACAGAAATTTATGTGTGTCTTTAAGCGTTCCGCTTGAGCGCCCATCAGTGGTACCAGAAGTTGAAGAAAGTGCTGAGAGTATTTCTGCCACTTCACTCGAGCTGCCTACCTTTAGCGGGATTAGGCAAATGGTGGCATCTCCATAGCCTACTCGGATAAAATCTCCAGTTAAGTTTTTCGTACTAAAAAGGATAGGGTCCACATTCGCTTCACTAGTAATCCGTTGTGCGGGTTTTAGTCGTTGTTTTTGAGCGCGGTAAGCATTAAATGAACGCAGCCAAACATCCACTCTACCTGTTTTCATTCCTAAGGCGTAGGTTGATGAAGAAGCAACATATTTACTAATATTTTCCGACTTCACACTACTAGTGAAGGTATTGAGGAAGACCTGTGCGCTGTCTGGACAAAGGGAAACTGATGTCCCGATGAGCTTATTTTTACGCAAAGCCAAATCTATTTCGCTCCATGCTGCGACATGCGTCATCCAACTCCAATCTTGTTGGAAGAATTGGTTTCCTACGGCGGCTATTTCTTTATGCTGAATGAACAAGTTCATGACATCCGCTTTTGAAGCACTGTTCCAAAGTGAAGAGAATTGGGCGTCCTTCGCAAGGCTAAACCCATTGGCGCGCTGGTTCAATAAATCCTGCAAAAGCGCCGATTTTTTACTAATCGTCCACGTGGACCCCACTTTGAACCCATAAAGGCTGTCTATGGAATAAATGGTCTCATTTTCCGTCATGGAGCCGCCCTGACCCAGCGTGTCTTTAAAGGTCCAGATCCAATCAAATTTATCCGCCCCAGAGGCAACTAACGCACCGGTCCAAGGTCCATTGCTGTATTTATTTAGAATAGCGACATCAATGGCTTGTACATAGGGTAGGGAAACGGAGTCAGAAAAGGCTGTGAATTTTTCAGCGTCATTAATACGTACAATGAGTGGTGCATCCACGGGCAACATTGTGGGAGCGGAGACAGGCGCGGCATCCTTACCACATTGTGTAAAGACGATTGCTACAAGAAGTAATGCACTGAATTTGACCAATTTCATTTGCGGCGAATTTATACCTAAAGCTACGCTGCCGTTCGCACTACTTTAGGGTGTAAATCCTACAGTTTTTCACAAATCGAAGAGGTTCAATTGGCTCGGTAGAAGTTGGAAGCTTTTGCGGTGGTGTTCCGTAGCACCGTGCGTCTTTATGCCTTCACGATGTGCTTTCGTAGGGTAGCCGGCGTTGCGCTCCCAACCGTATTGTGGATGAGCCAGTGCGAGTTCACGCATAAGATCGTCTCGGTAAGTTTTTGCGAGGACCGAAGCGGCTGCGATGTTCTGGTAAGTAGCGTCTCCTTTTACTTGGCAGTGGTGAGGGATGTTTTGATAGGGATGAAATCGGTTCCCATCGACCGCGATGAAGTGGGGCTGGGGGTCCAATTGTGCAATGCTCCTGTGCATCGCTTCAATACTTGCGTTCAAGATATTCATCGAATCTATCTCCTCCGGACTAACGTGGGCAACTGCCCAGGCAACTGCTTCCTTTTCAATAATGGGTCGAAGCAGGTTGCGTTGTTTTTCTGTGAGTTGTTTGGAGTCGTTGAGCAGTTCGTTTTTAAAGTCGGGCGGCAATATTACAGCAGCAGCCGTTACCGGACCGGCTAAACACCCACGGCCCGCTTCATCGGTACCGGCTTCAATGATGGCTTTAACTGAATGCTGACGTTTCATTCGTGCAATGCTTCGATGAATGCAGCGGCACTCTGTTCCCAATTAAAAAAGTCACCTCGCTTCAGCGCTCGCTCACGCCAGATCGAATTTTCTATAATGATTTGTTGTAACGCGGCGCTCCACGCCTCCACGTCGTAAGTAGAAACGAGCAATCCTGAGGTACCCACCACTTCAGTTAAAGCACTGTTCTCTGAGGCTATGACTGCGGTACCGCACTGCATGGCTTCGACTAATGGAATGCCAAATCCTTCCATGGCACTGGGCATGCAATAGGCAGTGGATCCACCGTAAAGCGCTTCAAGCGCCGGTCCTGAAAGTCTGCCCAACCAATCGATCCGGTCTGCATGTTTCAAAGAATTCCGAACGGCCTCGAAGGCAGGGTCTTTAAAGTGTGCGGCACCTGCAATTTTTAACCGGTGAGTGGCAGTGGGGTGTTTCGCGACCCAATGATCGAATGCCAGCAAAAGTGTGCGAAGATTTTTTCTAGGAGTAAGTGCGCCTACTACACAGAAATAGGGAACTTCGGTTTCCATTTGGCCCGGTTTCATTTGCTGTTGTGGCGCATTATACGTCAGCGCGATTTTTTCAGCAGGTATAGTATAGGTGCTGGCAATGTCCTCAGCACTCCATTGGCTAACCGTAAAGATCTGTTGCGCTTGAGCAGCACCTTTTCGAATCTGTTTGCGGTAATAGGCGGCCACATTTTTCGGAACCCATTCTGGATGGTGCTCAAAATTCAAATCGTGAATAGTGAGCCATTGCCTGGTTTTTGTTTTCGCGGGCAGTCCATCTGGTGACCAATACAAATCGATATTGAGCTTTTTCAGTGCGCGAGGCACGGAAAAGTCATTCCACAGGGTCCAGAGCAAAGGGTGACGCGCTTGCGGAGCCACAACATGGAAGTGAACATTTGGGAAGTTTAAAGAGAATTGGTCCGTGGCAACACTACGGTCGAGCAACAAATGAAATTCATGCTGGGGAAAAGTGGGAATGATCTGCTCAAGCATACGCAGGGTATAAATCCCTGTGCCTTCGAGTTTGTTTGGCAACAGCCATCGAGCATTAACCGCAATTTTCATAGTTTCAAATGTACAAAAGCAGCGACTTGCACGTTAGTAAAGCGGTATATTCGCCGACAATTCCTTGTTGAGGACAAAACCATGGCCAATCGATTGTTGGATTTTCTGAAGGAACCCACTACTGCTTCCATAGCGAAGGGTGGCTTTATTGTGCTCTTTTTTAAGGTTATTGGAGCATTGGGTGGCTATGTGTTGCTTTTTAGTCTAAGCACTACCGGGGGTGAACGCGAAGTGGGTGTCTACGAAGTAGCCTTCACCATTATTGTGATCGGCTCTACTTTAGGTCGGTGGGGACTAGATACGGTGCTAGTCAAAGCTTTGGGTCAGCAGCAAATGAACGATGCGCCTTCAAGGCCGCTGTTTTTAAAACTTTTTACACGCGTTTTAGGGGTTACAGTGCTTGTCTCCGCGACAATGTTCATTCTTGCCGCAACCTTCACCGCATTGTTTTTTGATCAGACGCCAACGGCTGTGTTAACTACGGCCGCTATCGCTATCGTTCCCTTTACATTAATGTTGTTCAATGCCGAAGCCTACCGTGGCTTGCACAAGCCTTTACTTTTTTCCTTGAATCAACACGGAACGGTATATTTAGTAATTGCCGTGCTCCTGCTCCTTGCACCCTGGTCCGATTGGAGTGGTGGTGCTATGGGAAGTGCCCAATTGGCCCTTATTGCACTGGTGGCTTTGAGCAC
>PZPA01000062.1 GCA_003045825.1 Bacteroidota bacterium | reverse complement strand
GCCTGCCCAAATGGCGCACGGTTGGAATCCCGTTTCACTTTCCCTGGAGCCTCAGACGGTCTGCGCCTACCTATACACCGCGGACGGTTGTGTGGATTCACTCTGTAGGCAGATCGCTTTTTATCCTACTATAGTAGTGCCCAATTTTTTTACACCTAACGGGGATATGATAAACGATGTACTCGAGATACAGTCGACTAATACAGATCGATTGCTGCAAAGAATATATAACCGTTGGGGCCAATTGGTCTTTGAAACGGAACAACCGGACCTCTTTTGGGATGGAAATGTTAATGGCAAACCTGCTGCTGCTGGTGTGTATTTCTTGGAGGTCGAAGCATCAAACCTTTACACTAGCGGCCGACCCATAATGCAACGAAAGGCCATACATTTAATAAAGTAAAGCCATGAGATCTAAACTGCTAAACGGCATCACTTCCGTAATTATCGTTCTTGCCTTACTTTCCTTTTATGGTTGGAGCGTCCGACATCATGGAATTCCAGGTAAATCCCACGGATTATGGGGAAAATTCTTAGTTACGCTCACTTCCTTCCCAGATCTGGTCACGCAGGCCGCTGAGGAGGTGGAAAAGTTACCAGGAACCTTCGTGCCAACACACCCTGCATTTGCCTCTGTAAATAGATTAGATTACGACATCAATGTATTGCTGAGCTATTCAAACGAGGAAGGAAATAGAGCAATAGAGGTCCGTAATTTAAAGACACAGGCCGTTAAAAAATCTTGGGAAGTCAAGGGCGGATTGAAGCCACATCATCGAATCATGCATCCACTTCTGCTTTCAAATGACCGTATGGCGTATGCCACAAATGGTTATGACGGTATTTATTGCATGAATGCTGCGGGTGAGCAACTTTGGCATCAAAAAGAAATTGGGCACCATCATTCCATGAATGCGGGTATCGGCGAAACGATGTGGGTTTGTGCTTATGATCTGTCTGAAGCTTCGCACCCATCAAATGGCGTTACATACGAAATGGGGGGTGTGAAATATCACTTTTTAGATAACTACATTGCCCAGTTAGATACGGAAACTGGCGCGATACTTTTTAAGCGCTCGATGGCCGAATTATTACTCGATCATGGGTTAGAACACCTGATCATTAAGAGTGTAGTTGTTGATGATCCTATTCATTTGAACGATGTTGAGCCGGTTTTAGAATCGAGCGAATACATGCTTGCAGGGGATGTCTTTTTAAGTTTCAGGACTTCTTCGGTTATTCTCCACTATCGGCCCTCAATCGACAGTGTTGTTCGTGTCATTGAAGGTCCTTTTACCAGTCAGCACGATGTAGATATTGTTGACGGACAAACCATCGCTTTTTTTAATAATAATGCGCCAACTAAAAGATTTAAAGAAGATGGCGGCCGAAGTAAAGAGCCGAACCTACTGAAGTACCCCGCGTATTCTTCGCATATCAAATATTACGACTTGGCCTCTCAGACTTTCAGTGCACCAAACCAAGAGGCTTATTCGCAACATGGCGTGTATTCATTTACGGAAGGTTTGTTTGAGTTCTTACCTAATGGCGATGTACTTATTGAAGAACAAAACCCTAGTCTGTTGTGGGTATTTAGGCAAGATAGTTTGTTGTTTAAGGGAATATTGCCCTCTCATCACGAAGGCTACCATCATTTGTTGAATTGGACCAGGGTAGTAGACTAAAAAGAAAACCCCTCTAAATCGAAATCTAGAGGGGTTAACGATCATTTCTAAGAGTTTACAGTGTAATGCTGTAGTAGCCTTCTTTTTGCTTTTCGAAACCGTATTGAATACCGTTTGGGACAACAGTAACCCCTTCTGGGAGCCCGGCAGGATCTACCTCAAATTTCTTTAATGAAAAGCCGCAAGCGATGACATTCACGTTATTAGCGTTCAAGATTTCCATAAAAGGATCCATGATCTCTGGGGTGACCATATCTTGAACAGACTTACCGCATATGATGACGTTGAATTCGCCGAAGGTGCTAGAGTCAGCAATGGCTAATTCTCCAGCAGCTTTTGCGATTGCTTTGAGCTGTTGTACGTTGCGATTTAAAACGAAATAATTCTGCGTGGTAACTGCAGCCGTTTCTTCAACAGATGCTTCTGTCGTATTGGGTGTGCAACTGCTTAGAAGGCCAGTGGCTAAAGCCAAGGATAAAAGTAATTTTTTCATGGATAGAAATTTAGTGGAAATGATAATCTGTTCCGGGCAATTGTGAAAGAACATTGTCCCCTAAATCTAAGGCTTTTGCACGGCCATCTCTTACCGGAGCGATGGTATCCACGTGAGCCAGGTATTCTTCGATAAGATCGTGTATGGTATAGTCCATAACTACGGTTTCAACTGTATTTGGCATTCTACAGAGCATGTGGAGTGGTTCGCCTTCTCGACGGCAAGCAGACATTTTATAAAGCTTATCCATCTCTATGGGTGCTCCACCAACATAGATATCCTGAACACGTTCCCCTTTCGCAGCATTTGCATTAAAGGTGAGTTCCATACCTGAGAATCGCACTACCCATCCGCCAAAACGCTCTGAAGCCTTTTCGGCAAAAACGTTATGGAGTTCTTTTTCGAGCCAGTCTTTGATTTGTTGACCACTGGCTTTGCCAATTTTCACTTTTTCATTGACCGGAAGCATGTTCCAGATATCACCTCGTGTAATGGGCGCAACGCCTGCCTCACCTGGGTTGATCGGAGGGGAGAACCGGAATCCATTAGAAAGTGCGATATCTACATCGTTTTTCCAATACGCCGCGTCGGTGATAAAATTATCCATAGGGTTTTCAACTACGAAGTAGCGGTAAAGTGGGGTAGTGGTGTAACCTAAAACTTCGTTGATATTCTCGTTATAGGGTTCCAATTCATTTTCGATTACCTGCGCAACAGTTTCATCCGCTGGGTATATGTTCGGATCCACTTCTACTAAGTCATATTCCTCATTAATGATTTCACCATTTTGAACAGTAAGAACCATTTTTCCAACAAACGATGCGAATGCACCGGGCTCTGTGACCTTAGCGTGTCCCGCTTGTAGCGGTTTGCGTATACGCTCGTGTGTATCGTTTCCTAAAACGTAATCCACCTGGGCTAAAGCAGGATGGTTTGCTAGGTCAAATTGTTTACTTATACCAATATGGGTAACTACGAAGAGAATATCTACTTTCTCTTCCTCTTTTAGTTTAGTGACCAATTCTTCTAGGTTATCTAAAATGGGATCAAAATCTAATCCTTCTGAAAACGATGGATTTTGACGAATGGGTACCTCCGGATCGTTGTAGGATAGGAAACCTAAGCGATTGCCGTTTATTTCTTTGATCCAGTATTGAGGAAAAATTGGCGCTTTACCGGCTTCGTCATGAAACATATTCGCAGTAATCACAGGCGTTTCATAGCTATTCAAAACGCTCATCATTTGCTCTTTTCCATAGACTACTTCCCAATTCCCAGGAATAAGAAAATCGTACTCCATTGCTTTTACAATAGGGCCAAAAGCGGATCCTTTTGACAACGCTGCAACTGCGGATCCTTGAATGAGATCACCACCGTCTAAAATGATGGTGTTAGGGTTGGATTCGCGTTCAAGGTTGAATAGGGTTTTCATATTGGCTAAACCGCCAAGAGTTTTGAATGAAATCTCTTCATTCTCCCAGAATAACTCACTGTGTGGTAAGACTTGGCCGTGAATGTCTGCGGTTTGTAAAATCGTGATTTTTGTGGGCTCACCATTTCCATTAGCAGGTGCGTTACAAGAGGTAAAAGCTGCTGCTGCGATGGCGAAAGTGCTTAATAATCTAAGTGTCATTTATACGTAGGTTAATTTATGTAAAGTCTAATTTTTAACGGTGAAGCGGATGGGGTAGAGCCTTCATTTACGAGCGTCTCCTGAAAAAGAACAGTCGGTGCTTTTAGAGTCGTGACTGTTTGACGTCGATCACTTAAAATGCGGTTCAATATTGAATGAACGGAACACGGCGAAGTCACCAATATCAAGATTACGAGAATCACTAGGCTTAGCGATTTATAAACGATGGAGTGTGATTTTAGCTTCATTGTCGCGCAAGATACAGGTAAACTAAAAGTTGCATTGGACTTTAGTCACGATATTAAACGAAACAAGGCCTTCCCGCAATGGAAAGGCCTTGTTAAATGCAGACAGCAGCGCGGTTCTAGCTGTTTGAACTACTATTATGGTACTCTTCTACCAAGCGCATTACTGCTTTTACTAAATCTTTGGTTTCAAGAAGAAGGTTAAAGTAAAGGGTAGTATTCTTAGGACTAACTTCTTCCTTACGTGTGCGGGCAATCTGTGCGTCTATTTTGTCTGATATTAACGCTAGAATTGCATCTTCTTGGTCCAAGCATGTACTCAAATCACCGAAGCTTTTTGAAGTGAACGCTTGCTCTACAGATACCAGCATTCCGTCAAAGGTGGTTTGGATTTCATTGAGGTCAGAAATCTGACTTTTACTCAATGGTTTGTGGTTGTTATCTATGTGCTTGAAGCTCTTCTTTGCAATAAACTCCAACGATTGAACCACGTCTGTTAAGTTCGCGAGAACCATGATGTAGAAATTAGAACCGCGAACGCTCGTATCATCAAGATTCTTAATAAAGTAGAATAAGTGATTCCGCAATGACTCTACCTCATCTTCAAACTTACCGACACGTTTACGCATTTTTTTAAGCGCGCCTGTATCTTGATTTGACAAGCCGTCGACAACCCCATTGAAAATACTTGTAGTACGGTAAATGGATTTTGCAACGTTATCAGCGCTCTCTTCTATGATTCCCTGAACAGTTTGGCTTGCAGACTTCTTCAGGGAGCTATGATCCGATTGCGCATTTGCTTTTTTCTTATGGCTTAGATAATTACGTACAACTAAAACGCCAGCGAAAAGTAAAAGTATCGCGACAGCTGCCCCACGTCCCATGTATATAATGTAGGTTAAAATACCAGCGAACGTAAAAGCGCTGAATGCAGTGAAAAACCAACCGCCAATAACGTTCACGACCCCGGCAACGCGATATACTGCGCTCTCTCTTCCCCATGCACGATCCGCTAGTGAAGTACCCATAGCCACCATGAATGTCACGTATGTAGTGGATAACGGTAATTTCATACTTGTAGCAATGGAAATCAGAATTCCGGCAACCGCAAGATTTATAGAAGCACGAATCATATCAAATGCCGGAAGGGCTTTTGCTTTTTCTTCCGAAATTTCTATTGCTGGTGTTTGGAAACTATTCGTAATCTTAGTCTGAACAGCAGCAGGTAAAATGGTACTTATGACGCTTACTAGTTTTGTTGATCCTTTAACAATACTTCTAGATAAAATATTCGGTTGAAAGCGTTCACTTCCATCGCCTTGACGAGAAAGATCAATAGACGTATCTGCAACGGTACGGGCTTTCTTTGAAAATGCCAGCGTGACGACCATAATAGCGCCTGCAATGAAAAGCAAGCCCGGCTCGGTTGGAACTTTCTCAGACAATATTTCCATTGAGAATTCAGAGGCGGGTATACCAGATACAGACCAGGCTTCGTAACTGTGGTAGGCGGCCATTGGTACACCTATAAAATTGACTAAATCATTACCTGCAAAAGCTAGTGCAAGTCCAAAAGTTCCTACCCCAATAACGATGATCAGCACATTAATTTTAAAGACTTTATCAATGATAAACATGAGTAACGTCCAAAACGCGAGCATCAACCCAATCACTAAAAAGGAATTTTGCGCCAGAAAGTCTTTGATATCGCCATAGAAAGGAGTCCCTTTGAGACCCTTAAAGAAAATAAAATAGCCGATCGCAGTTAAACAGATACCTGCGAATACGAACCCGAAGTTTTTAACCTTCTTTTCATATTGGAAACTGAATACCAGTCTGGATATCCATTGAACGAGCATACCCACGGTAAATGAAATTACAACGGAAAGAAGAATACCGGATATGATTTGCTTGGCTTTTTCAGTATTGATATAGTTCACTAAATCCGCGGCGGTTTCAGTATCAGACATACCGATCTTAATCAGTGCCATTACTACTGCAGCGCCCAATAAGTTGAAGACTATTGAAACGGTAGTTGATGTTGGCATTCCTAACGTGTTGAAGAAATCTAGTAATAGAATATCTCCAATCATCACTGCCATGAAAATGAACATGATTTCATCAAAATAGAATTTTGACGGCATAAAGATGCCCTTTCTTGCAACTTCCATCATACCGCTTGAGAATACAGCACCGATAAAGACGCCTAAACTGGCGATAATCATGATTTTCTTGAATGAAATTGCCTTTGAACCAATGGCTGAATTCAAGAAATTTACGGCATCATTACTGACACCTACAACAAGGTCTGCAACTGCTAGTAGGGCTAGTGCAAAAATCATCAAGTAGAATATACTGTCCATAGTTTAATTTTCTTATTGCGAAGCTACGCTCACAATGTTATCTGAAAGTTAAGTTTAGAAGTGCAATTCAAATCCAGTTCTGAACAGTATTGCATCGCCGTTTCCGTCCTTAGTTGAATAGCTTAAGTCGCTTTGCACTTTGAGTTTGTGTCCGACGACAAATTTATTCAGTCCTAAAGTATACATTGCTACTGGTGCAGCACCTGTAATATCATCATAGCTCAGTGTGGTGTAACGTCCTGCTACTTCGACTTTTTCTGAAATAAAATAGCCCGCAGCAAAATTATAAGCGTTACCAACTAATACGATATCCCCGGTGGGTGTTCCGTCCAATTCTACAGCAATTGGATTTGCAGCGGTTCTATTGGCATATTCGGCCATAAGCGAGAATCCTTGATGCTTGACAACTAAATCAATGAATTGCGAGGTGATGTTGGTTTGATACAGGCCATCTTCGATGAACATGTAATCTCCCATATTCGATCTGGTTTTTGAAGCATCTGCATTAAAGTCATAGGTGTAGGCTACCATTACTTTGAGCTTTTCTTCTCTAACCGTTGATGACCCCATGTATTCACCTTTTTTGGCGAAGCTACCTAAGGGAAATAATTCTACGCGTCCGGTATACTGAAGGCCTCCTTCATTACCCGTAGCAATATTTCTACCTTCACCTTGAGAGATGGCAAATTTTTCTTTTGAAATGAATTGATCACCAAATTTCGTTGTGTGACGCAGCTGTATTCCAAGATCACGATCTATGTTAAACTTACTGTTCAACAATGACCGGTCTACAAGCTGCAGATTCGCAGAAGATATTACACGCTCAACATTGCCTGGAAGTTTTGTTTGACCTGCCCACAATTCGAAGCCAGGTGCGAATTTCCACTTAATAATTGCATCTAGTATATATCTCGGAGAGTTCTTTGTGAACTCATTTGCCCCCGACATATCATTATTCGACAGACCAAATTCCATTTTGTAACCAATATTTGGATGAACGGCCCAACCGTCAAATTTGAAACGCGAACGACGCACTAGAAAATCATGCGCGACGGGTGCCAAACTATTATCTGTAATGTCACTCGTTC
Organism: Bacteroidota bacterium; assembly: GCA_003045825.1. GTDB lineage: Bacteria > Bacteroidota > Bacteroidia > Flavobacteriales > Schleiferiaceae > UBA10364. Next base: position 3,502 of record PZPA01000062.1, on the reverse strand, counting down.
CGTAGTAACGTACTTGAATTCTCGGCGCAAACTTTACGCTGAAGCTACTGTCTGCAGCTACAAAGTTCAAGAGTCCTTTACCAAAACTAGTTTCGTCTACACCTTGCTGTGCGGATAAATTCATGCTGACTAGAGCGATGAATAAAACTGAAATGCTTCTTTTAGTGCCCATTATATTGAAATATTTGATGCAAAGGTGAAAGCACAAAGTTTAATTTCTGTTACTTTAAAGATAAGGTCATGTAAACTCTATGTTAAGAACTAACATTGTGTTTACATTGTATTAAATGGTATATAATTGAACGTAACTTTGTCCTTTACACAAGCAAGATGACTTTACAGGAATTTTATAATCAATTAGATTTTACAGCATCTTTGGTATTTGCCTTACCTGAAGGAAGATTGGTTCCCGCTCATTTTCATATCACGGAGGTTGGACAGATTGATAGATTTTTTGTGGATTGCGGGGGTACCGTGCGCAAAGAATCTGCAGTCAATCTCCAGATGTATACGGCCCAAGACTTTGATCATAGGTTAACAGTACCTAAGCTTAAATCAATCATAGAGATGTCGATTCAGCAATTGCAACTTAGAGGTGATTCAGAACTACGGGTGGAGTATCAGGGAGCCACCATTGAAGTGTACGGTTTATCTCATAATGGATATCAGTTCATGCTTCAGCCTTTACAAACGGATTGCTTGGCAAAAGACAAATGCGGCATTCCAGATAACCAGCCAAAAAAGGCTGTGCAGACATCCTGTACACCTGGTTCTGGTTGCTGTTAATGGTTATTCTATGGCTCTTTGTAAAGCATCGGAGCCGCCTACAATAGGAAGCGTCAGTCCAGTTTTTTTAAGATCAACAGTGAGTCTAGTGCCTGATTTAGGGTGAAGTGTGAATTCCTGATCACTCGAAAAAATCATCAAACCTATCTTTTGCCCCGCGGGGATGATTTGATCATCTGGCTGAAAGTCAAAACTTAAGGTGTAAAAGTTCCCTGGTTCCAGCGGATGACTTTCGGAAATCGATTTTGAATTTTGTGGATCAGCCCATCCTCGGGTAATAATGTTGTTGTAGATGGCAGCATCGCCGTCGCCTCGTTCACCATCCCACGGCAGAGAAACCAGCCATACACTTAGGTTAGCGGCTGGTGCACTGCTCGATAATGCGAGTGTAATGCTTGCTGTACCTGAAATATGCACGTCTTCATTCAGCAATGGGGTAGTATATAATAATCTGTGTGGAGAGTTCTTGACGCGTGCGAGGTATTCTCCGTTGAAGGATACATCGTCTACGAGTATTTCTTTTTTGCGGCTGCCCTTAGCAGTGGTCAACCCTCCTTGTGCATTTCCGCCTTTGGTGAGGTGTAATTCCACATCTTCTGCTTGAGGATGGGGATAATCCGGATAAGGGGTAGGGGATTGTCGATTATCGCCTTCTCGCACAATCCACGCCTTAGGATCCTGTTCTACACCGTTTTCTATTTCAAAAAGGTACCTGGTAAACCATCGGTTCATCATGGCTATAGGGGGAGGTCCGCCGTGGCCACCTTGATGGTAATAAATTTGGACGGGTAGTCCCATTTCTCGGGCCTTGTTGTAAATACGGTAACTGTGCTCGGGCATCACATTCCAATCGTTAAACCCATGTGACATCAACAGCGCTGCCTTCATAGGGGCCATATCGTTCAGATAATCGCGGCCCGCCCAAAAAGCATTGTAATCTCCTGTGGCTCGGTCCATATTTTCTCTCATTTCTTTATCGCGAATCGTCTTGTTTCCATAAGCTCTTTTAGACTCTTCACCGCTATGTATGAATTCGTACAAGACGTCGATATCCTCACCTAAGTAACCACCGGGACTGCGAACCAATCCGTTGGAACGGTAATAATGATAGTAAGAGGTGTTGGGAGCGACGGGTATAATAGCTTTTAATGCTTCCACCCCAGTAGTGGCGGCAGCCAACGGTATGGTGCCGTTGTAAGAGGTACCGGTCATGCCCACTTTACCTGTGGACCAGAAGGCATCTACTTTCTCATTTCCTATGCGATCCTTATAGCCATTATTCTTCCCTGCCAGCCACTCAATCACGGCCTTTGGCGCAAGCGACTCGTTATCGCCTCCCACCGTTGGAGAACCGTCGGATAGGCCCGTACCGGGTGAGCTGGAATGTACCACTACGTAGCCTCTTGGCACCCATGTGCGTACTTGGGAATTTGAAATAATAGGACGTTGGCCTCTGCGAACTACCTCGACATGCTTTGGCGGTGCCGGTACTTCTCCAATCTCATGCGCTACATTCCAAAATAGATCTCTATCATTACCGGCTGTTCCGGCATAATAAGGGCTTGATTCGTAAATTACTGGCAGTTGCAGGCCGTCATTCGTTGCAATAGGACGTGTGACATCCACATGCATTCGATCTAATTTGCCGTCTCCGTCCGTATCAAATTCAGTTTCTACCCATAAATCTTCACGAATCCAATTTTCAGGTGATGAAAATGCAGGAACGATTTGGGCTTCACCATTTTCAAAGAACGGCCTGTTTTGAGCGTCTATTGCCACCGCACCACTTAAGGCAAGGCTAAGAAGAAAATACTTCATGCGATCAGTATAAATTAATAAGCAGAAGTTATGGATTAAAGAAGATTCTAACTAAACCAACCGCTTTTCTTTTCGATCAACCCAGCTGCAGCTAATCGACCACTTTCCATAGCTGCATTTAAAGAGCCATTGAATTGGGTATCACCAGCTATAAAGATATTCTCTGCAATTAGACTGGCACTAGGCTCACTGGTATACTTCAGGTTTTCTAAGTTCGGGAGTGCCTGCTTTATCCTAAAATTAGTGATGTGTTTTACATGACCTGTGCCACAATAGGTTTGTATTTCCTTTTTGACGGTTTCCGTGATTTCTTCCTCACCCATACCTTCATGTTTGAGTGTCGTCACAGATAAGATGGTTCTTCCCTTCTTGTCCTGGTATGCGTAAAGATTATTGCTCATTTTCCCTTCATCGGCAATGAGTGCGATGGTTTCAGGGGGTATAGAGGTGTTATCTACCTCAAAATAAAGGCACATACACGATTTCCATTCCGTTTCAGCATCAGTTAGATTAGGAATGAGTGCAGCTGCGTTCGCTGTTACAATAGTGCCTTGGTGCGGTATTAATTCTCCATTTTCAAGGGTAATAACCGTGCTGTTTAGTGATTGTACTTCGCAATTATATCTAAAAGTGGTCTTGATTAATTTTGCTTTAAGCTGTTCACTGATTGCACCGATTCCGTCTTGAGGAATCATAGCGTGGCCTTCACCAAACATTTTATAAACGAATTCAAACATTCGACTGGAGGTTTGAAGTTCCGTTTCAAGAAAAATGCCACTAAAGAATGGCTTGAAGAATCGCGTAATTATGGTTTCTGAAAATCCCAGCGTTCTCAAATATTCTAGCGTAGTTACTTCAGGTGAATTGAAGATTTTATCTAAACTCTTTTTTCTTAAAT
>PZPA01000061.1 GCA_003045825.1 Bacteroidota bacterium | reverse complement strand
CGATTAAACGTGTGAAAGTCGCGTTTCATGTCCACAAGAAAGACCTGAACGTCGACCAATTCCCCCCAAGAAGAACCGCTCGCCTCTAAAATTGCTTTCACGTTTGCAAAAACGCTGTGGACCTGTGCTTCGAAATCAAAAGCTTTGAAATTCCCGTTGTGATCCAGTTCCAATCCTGGAATTCCGCTATCATTTGCATCGCTGCCTGCAGTTCTAGGGCCTACTCCTGAAAGGAACAATAGGTTACCAACTTTTCTTGCGTGTGGATACAAACCCACTGGTTTTGGGGCGGTTGACGTAGAAATCTTGTTTGAATCGGCCATATCACTTTCGTATTAAGTCTGCAAAAATAGGGAATGCGCATGGGAAGCCCTTCATGAAATGGCACGAGGTTCAAATAAAACTTAGTGTTGTTTGTACACTTACTACAATTTGTTATATATTTGCCCTGTATGTGAAGATTGGTGGTTCTTTCTTTTCATGCTTCTGTGATAGGTTCTAGGGGCTATTTGGCAGAGTTTTCAGGGTGTTACTGAGCCGATTTTTAACACCAGAAAATCCTTCCAAATTCCCCTTTTTTTTTGCCCTAAACTTTCGTTTAGCACGATTTCTCCTCTGCCAATGTGTCTATTTTCTGAGGAAAGTTTCGAATTGGCCCTTTTTTAGCAGTCATAAAAGTCTACCCTTCGGGTACAACCTATTATTTTTGTAGACTATTTATAAGAACTTGACAGCCTCATGCTGAAACTCATATCCAAACTCGTGGGATCCAAAAGTGTCCGCGATCTCAAAAAATTGCAGCCTTACGTTGAATCCGTAAATGCTTTCGAAGCCGCGCTCACGGGCATGAGCAATGATCAGTTGCGCGAGCGGACAGCTTCGTTCAAAGCAAGTATTGCGGAAGCGACTGCGGAAACAAAAGCGTCCAAAGATGCGCTTTATGCTCAAATAGAAAACACACCGGATTACGATGCTCGCGAACCTTTGTATGAGCAGATCGAGGAATTGGATGCGCAAGAGCTTGAGTTAATAGAAGATGTTTTACGTACTATTCACCCAGAAGCATTTGGTGTTATGCGCGAAACAGCGCGTCGTTTTAATGCCGGTGATGTTCGTGCGACTGCAACAGCCCTAGACCATGAGCTGGCAAAGAAGCACGCACACATTACCATAGAAGGTGATGCGGTGATTTATTCCAATTCTTGGAAGGCAGCCGGCGGCGATATCACGTGGAACATGGTGCATTATGATGTGCAATTGATTGGGGGTACGGTATTGCATCAAGGAAAAATTGCAGAAATGGCCACGGGTGAGGGTAAGACCTTAGTCGCGACCCTACCGGTGTATCTAAATGCCCTTGCAGGACGCGGCGTACATGTCGTTACGGTGAACGACTACCTCGCAAAGCGGGATAGTGAATGGATGGCTCCCGTATTTAATTTTCACGGCTTGACCATTGATTGTATTGATAAGCACCCTTCAAATTCTGAAGAGCGCCGTGCCGCTTACTACAGCGATATCACCTACGGAACGAATAACGAATTTGGTTTTGACTATTTACGCGACAACATGGCGCGCCGCCAAGAAGATCGCGTTCAAACCCGCGGTCACCATTTCGCCATTGTGGATGAGGTCGATAGTGTATTGATTGACGACGCAAGAACACCACTCATTATCTCTGGACCTACCCCAAAGGGCGACCAGCATCAGTTTAATGAGTTGAAGCCTTTTGTTGAGGCGTTAATGACGGCGCAAAAAACATTGGTCCAAAAAGAATTGGCTGAAGCTAAGAAACTGATTAGCGAGGGGAACACTGAAGAAGGGGGTGTGAAATTACTTCGTGCGTACCGTGGACTGCCTAAATCAAAGCCACTGATCAAATTTTTATCACAAGACGGCATGAAGTCGCTACTCCAAAAGACGGAAGCGAATTACATGCAAGAGCAGGGCAAGAAAATGAAACTCATCGATGAAGAGATGTTCTTCACCATTGAAGAGAAAAATAATCAAATTGACTTGAGCGGTAAGGGGGTGGATCTCATTTCCAAAAATACGGCCAAGGACTTTTTTGTAATGCCGGACATCACTGCCGAGCTCAGTGCATTGGAAGACGCCGGACTAAGTGCGGAGGACAAAGCCGCTAAGAAAGATGTGGTCATGCGCGATTATGGTGTAAAATCAGAGCGCATTCATACCGTTAACCAATTGCTCAAAGCCTACGCCTTGTTCGAAAAGGATACGGAGTATGTGATCATGGACAACAAAGTAAAGATTGTCGACGAGCAAACGGGTCGTATTATGGAAGGTCGTCGTTATTCAGACGGTCTTCATCAAGCGATTGAGGCAAAGGAAAATGTCAAAATTGAGGCGGCAACGCAGACCTATGCCACCATCACTTTACAGAACTATTTCCGTATGTACCATAAACTGGCAGGAATGACAGGTACGGCAGAAACAGAGGCAGGGGAGTTTTGGGAAATCTACGAATTAGAAGTAGTGGTGATTCCAACCAACCGTCCTATTGCGCGTGACGATCGTGACGATTTAGTCTTTAAAACCAATCGCGAGAAGTACAATGCGGTGATAGATGAAATTGCTGCACTGCGCGATGCTGGAAGACCCATATTGGTTGGTACGACCTCAGTTGAAATTTCTGAATTGTTAAGCCGTGCGTTAAAGATTCGCAAGGTGCCACACCAGGTGTTGAACGCTAAGATGCACCAAAAGGAGGCTGAGGTTGTGGCTGAAGCAGGGAAACCCGGTATGGTGACTATTGCAACGAACATGGCTGGACGTGGTACGGATATTAAATTGAGCGATGAGGCGAAAGCTTCAGGTGGTCTTGCGATTATAGGTACTGAACGTCACGATAGCCGTCGTGTTGACCGCCAGTTGCGTGGTCGTGCCGGTCGTCAAGGGGATGTGGGTTCGTCCCAATTCTTCGTATCCCTAGAAGATAAACTCATGCGCCTGTTTAATTCCGAGCGAATTGCAGGTTTGATGGACCGATTAGGTCTTGAGGAAGGTGAGGTCATTCAGCACAGCATGGTAAGCAAATCTATCGAACGTGCGCAAAAGAAGGTTGAAGAGAACAACTTTGGAACGCGTAAGCGCTTGCTTGAATACGATGATGTGATGAACAGTCAACGTACGGTCATATATAAGCGACGTGGAAATGCATTGAGCGGCCAGCGTATCAAGGTGGACATCGCCAACATGATGTACGACACGTTAGCGGATTTAGTCGAGGGTTACCAACCAGCGAAAGACTTTGAGGGCTTTAAACTAGACTTCTTTAGAACCTTTGCTTTTGAGCCTTCAATGGATGCTGATACGTTCAATACCGGGGCCATTGACGATCTGGCTAATGCGTTATTCACTCAAGCCAGCAATTTCTATCGTGAAAAAGGAAACCGTATTTCTACCGCAGCACTACCGGTATTTAAACAAGTCGTTGAAGATCCAAAAAACAACTACGACAAAATTTTAGTACCAATCACTGATGGCCAAAAGGCATTACAAGTGACTTCAGTGCTCAAGGAAGTGATGGACACCAATGGTCAATCGCTCATTTCGGATATCGAAAAAGGGATATCTATTGCGATTATTGACGATCAATGGAAAGAGCACTTGCGTGCCATGGACGACTTGCGTCAAAGTGTTCAGGGAGCGGTTTATGAGCAGAAAGATCCCTTGTTGATTTACAAATTTGAGTCTTTTGAATTGTTCAAATCATTAGTTTCTCGCGTCAACCAAGAAATCGTAAGCTTCTTGTTCAGAGGTGATTTACCTGCGAACGATCCAAGCAGTGTTCGTCAAGCGCCGGCTTCACAACCTAAGCAACCAAAACTACAAGAGAGTCATCCCGGAACGGATGTGCCTTCGACTTCTTCTGGAAGAGCGCCGCAACAGCCGCGACCAAAACCCGCGCCAGTGGTGAATACAGGTAAAACCTACGGTCGAAACGATGCAGTGACCATTGTGAACATGCAATCGGGTGAAGAGCGTAATGTTAAATACAAAAAAGCCGAACCGCTGCTGCAACAGGGCTGGGTTATAAAAGAGTAATCTGATGTTCTGGACGGCATTGACGCGTATTCTTCTTCGCAACAGGTTTGCATGGTTAGTCACTGTGGCATTTGCTACTGCTTTCATGGCCTATCAAGGCACCTCTGTGGAGATGACCTACGAATTCGCAAAGTTGATGCCGGAGTCGGATTCCGTTTCCATAGAATACAATCAATTGGTTGAGGAATTTGGACAGGCCTCAAATACCGTAGTCATTGCTATGGAAGACGCCGATTTCTTCCAGCGAGAACATCTTGAGCAATGGCTTGAATTAATGGGGGACTTGAAAGCGGTGGACGGCATAGAACACGTTCAGAGTTTGACAGAAGCCTACGGATTATTTGTTGACAGCACTACAGAAAAATTGGCTCCGGATACGCTGTTCAAGGCATTACCAGCAAACGGTGAAGAAGAAATTGCGCTTGAGGCACGAGTTAAAAGTTGGCCCTTCTACAAAGGGATTTTGTACAAAGGCGATACCTACATGGCAATTTTACGCATCGATGAGGAGCGTTTGTACAACAAACAGATAGTCCCGGTAATTGAAAATGCGAAGGCCATTATTTTAGCATGGGAGGCAAGTACAGGAAGGGACCTTCATATGTCTGGTTTGCCTTGGATCCGCATCGCTAATTCCAATGCGTTAAAAACAGAGATTTACCGCACTGTTGGCCTTACGCTTCTTGTAACCGTTGTCATTTTTTACCTTTTCTTAAAGAGTTTTAGAGCTACGGCCATCTCCATTATGATTGTCGCTTTAGGGGCTATATGGGCCTATGGAATCATGGGGCTTATGGGCTACGGATTGACGCTACTCTCCTCTTTGATTGCGCCATTGATTATTGTTATTGGCGTCCCAAATTGCATTTACCTCATCAATAAATACCATCAAGAGTACAAGAAGCACGGAAAACAAATCAAGGCTATTCAACGCGTGGTCAGTAAGGTAGGGTACATCGCCTTAATCACAAATACGACTACGGCACTTGGTTTCGCAGCGTTCATTCTTACGAGTAGTGAAAATTTAGTCCAATTTGGTGTTGTGAGTTCGTTGAGTATTCTCGCGGTATTTGTGCTTTCGATTGTACTCGTTCCGATCATTTACAGTTATGTGAGTCCACCTAAAGAGCGACACCTCAACCATTTTGATGTGGCTTGGCTCATCTCGTTTTTGGACTTCCTGGACAATGCGGTAGAAAACAAGCGAAAGTGGGTCTATGGGATTACGAGCGTTGCTGTGATTGCTGCAGTATATGGCGTGACGTTGATCCAGACGGCGGGCAATCTCACCGCAGACTTCAATAAAAACAAGCAGATCTATAAGGACGTCAAATACTTTGAGCATGCTGTTGGTGGCGTCGTTCCATTAGACATTATTATTGATACGAAACGCGACGGTGGTGTAGAACGTCTGAGCACGCTTCGACGCATGGAGCAGTTGCAAGACAGTTTAAACGCCATGCCAGAACTGAGTCGGTCTGGCAGTATTGTTGACTTCGTGAAATTCGCAAAGCAGGGTGTCATGTTTGGTAACCCAGACCTTTACGAACTTCCATCACGTTCGGAGCAGCAGTGGTTGTTGACGTATTTGCCGCGCGGTTTGAAAGACGAATCAGGATTGGCAAATTCTTTAGTAACCCCAGACGGTCGCAAGGCACGGATTACCGTTCAAATGGCCGACCTTACAACCCCTGAAATGCGTGTTTTAACGGATAAAGTGAAGCGTCTCGTTGCACAAATATTCCCGGGAGAAAACTTTGACGTAAGCATTACTGGAGCCTCGATCAAATTCATTCGTTCGACGAGTTACCTCATCAATAACCTTATACTCTCATTGTTGCTAGCCGTCATTGCCATTTCAATTATTATGGCACTCTTGTTCATGAGTGCTCGAATGGTTTTGATTTCTCTAATTCCAAACCTCATACCCATGCTAATAACGGCAGGAATTATGGGCTATGCAGGAATTCCATTAAAACCGTCTACCATCTTAGTGTTTAGTATTGCCTTTGGCATATCTGTAGACGACAGCTTACACTTTTTAGCGAAATACAGGCAAGAATTGAAGGCAAATGGTTGGAACATCAGGTGGGCAGTGAAGAGTTCCATTCTAGAAACAGGATTGAGCATGTTCTATACTTCTGTGGTTCTATTTTGTGGATTCTCCGTCTTCATGACCTCAAGTTTTGCAGGCAACCAAAGCTTAGGTCTTTTGACGGCCATTACGTTATTCGTTGCGATGTTGAGTAATCTATTGGTACTTCCTTCGTTTCTAATGTCCATGGAAAAATGGGTTACGAAGAAAGATTTAAGCGAAAACATTCTCGATATTTATGATTCTGAGGTAGGACCTGAGGACGAAGAATAAGCACTATGAAAGGAATACTACTCGCCGGAGGCTCCGGTACCCGACTACATCCACTGACCCTTGCGGTGAGCAAACAGTTGATGCCGGTTTACGACAAGCCGATGATTTATTACCCGCTGAGTACATTAATGCAAGCGGGCATTCGTGAGATTCTGATCATTACCACGCCACACGATGCGCCTTTGTTTCGGAAGCTATTGGGCGATGGCTCGAGCTTGGGCTGTGTGTTTGAATACACGGTTCAGGAACGTCCAGAAGGTCTTGCACAAGCGTTTATTTTAGGTGAGGAGTTTATTGGTAAGGATAGTGTCGCACTTATTTTAGGCGACAATATCTTTTACGGTTCGTCTATGGCGCAGGTTTTACAACAGAGCAAGGATCCTTCAGGCGGTATGGTTTTCGCCTACCGCGTAAGTGATCCTGAGCGTTACGGTGTGGTCGAATTTGACCGGCACATGAAGGCCCTTTCGATAGAAGAAAAACCGCAACACCCTAAAAGTGATTATGCTGTCCCTGGATTGTATTTCTACGACAATAGAGTGGTAGAGATTGCTAAGAATTTGAAGCCAAGCCCACGCGGCGAATTGGAAATCACGGACGTGAATAAGCGTTACCTTGAATGGGGTGAGCTGGAAGTTGGTGTACTGGACCGCGGAACGGCGTGGTTGGATACCGGCACTTTTGCCAGTTTACAGCAGGCAGGGCAGTTCGTAGAGGTTATTGAGGAGCGCCAAGGGTTGAAGGTTGGATGTATAGAAGAAATCGCCTACGAGCAAGGATTTATTGATGCGGCGCAGCTAGAACAATTGGCCCAACCGCTCGTTAAAAGTGGATACGGAAAATATTTGCTGAAATTGCTCAAATAACATGAAACACCTCACCGCCTTACAAGACCTTTTTCAAGCCGAAGTGGACCAGTTAAATTTGGGCACAGCCCCAGCAAAACTGTACGATCCCATGCACTATATCATGGGATTGGGGGGCAAGCGTTTACGTCCAATCTTAAGTTTAATGGGTGCCGGGATTTATGGCGATCCAGCCAAGGCCATGCCGCAAGCTATGGCGATAGAGCTTTTTCACAACTTCTCGCTCATTCATGACGACATTATGGATGCAGCGCCTTTGCGCCGCGGAAAAACAACCGTTCATAAAAAATGGGACGATAATGTAGGTATACTCTCGGGTGATGGTATGTTGGTCAAAGCTTACCAATTCCTAGCGCAATGTGAGCCTGCGATTCTTCCAGAGGTGCTCGGCACATTTTCTCAGACGGCTCTTGAAGTTTGCGAGGGCCAGCAAATGGATATGGATTTTGAAACCATGGACGAGGTATCCGCAGCTACCTATATACAGATGATCCAATTCAAAACTTCTGTTTTGCTTGGTTGTGCGATGAAGGTGGGCGCATTAGTCGGTGGTGGCTCGAAAAAAGATGCTGATGCCTTGTATCAGTTTGCTTTGTTATTAGGCACCTCTTTCCAGATCAAAGACGATTACCTAGATGTGTATGGGGATCCAGAGAAGTTCGGAAAGCAGGTAGGTGGAGATATTCTAAGCAATAAGAAAACCTTGCTTTGGATAGAAGCCCAGCGCCGTGCAGGACTTCAAAATATAGATTTTGCTGCATATGCCGCGTTGGCCGCGAACGAAGAAAAAGTGCACAGTTTTCAGGAATTGTACAAGGTTTTAGGCGTGGATACTTATGCAAAAGAGCAAATAGACCACTACTACCGTTTGAGCTTACAGGCATTGGACGCTGTAGCAGTTCCTGAGGAAAAATTGGCGCCGCTGAAGGAGTTTGCAGCTTGGCTCTATTCCCGTGAGTCTTAATTAACGAACACCTTTCTCAACCCACTATTTCGGGTTATTTTTGCCGTCTAATCTTACCCATCATGAATGTATTGGTATTAGGCTCAGGCGGCCGTGAACATGCGCTATCTCATAAAATTGGTCAAAGCGCGCAGTGCGCAAAACTGTTTATTGCCCCTGGCAATGGCGGAACGGCCGCGCTCGGAGAGAATGTAGCGCTCGATATTGAGAACGCTACAGAGGTTGCCGCCTTTGTAAAGGCCAATGCCATTGATGTGGTCGTCATAGGTCCAGAAGCACCATTGGTTGCAGGATTGCACGACGGTTTGAAGTCATTTCCAGAGCTTCAAGACCTCATAGTTGTAGGGCCCCGTCAGGCAGCTGCAGAGCTAGAAGGCTCGAAAGACTTCGCCAAAGAATTTATGATGCGTCACAACATCCCAACGGCAGCTTACCAAACGTTTACTAAAGACACATTAGCGGAAGGTCAGGCCTTCTTAGAAACCTTGGATGCACCGTATGTATTGAAAGCGGATGGACTTGCCGCAGGTAAGGGGGTATTGATTATTGAAAACCTTGATGAGGCGAAGGAAGAACTCAAAAACATGTTGGTGGATGCCAAATTTGGCGATGCTTCCTCGCGCGTTGTGATCGAGGAGTTCCTTGCAGGGATCGAATTCAGCATCTTCGCATTGACCGATGGCAAAGGCGGTTATGCCCTGTTGCCAGAGGCAAAAGACTACAAGCGAATAGGTGAAGGTGATACAGGATTGAATACCGGTGGTATGGGTGCAATAAGCCCAGTGCCGTTTTTTGACGAGGCATTGCGTGAGCGAACCGTACGCGAGGTTATTGAACCGACCATTCAAGGTTTGGTGAAGGACAATCTACCTTACCAAGGCTTTGTCTTCTTTGGATTGATCAATACGACCAAAGGACCGAAGGTGATAGAGTACAACGTGCGTATGGGCGATCCTGAAACGGAAGTAGTTATTCCACGTTTGGAAACAGATATTTTGGACCTATTTGTGGCCATGCACGAGGGGACGCTGAATGAAATCAGCGTCGCGGTGAATCCGCAAACGGCTGCTACGGTTATGGCCGTAAGTGGAGGTTACCCTGGTTCCTACGAAAAAGGAAAGGCAATCGAGGGTCTTCGCAGGTTTGAAGGGACTACCGTTTATCACGCAGGAACCAAACCGGGTGAAACTATTACTACCTCTGGTGGACGTGTTATGGCGTTTACAAGCTTTGGTGCAAATAAAGACGAGGCCTTAGCGAAAAGTTATGCTGCCCTTAAAGAGGTGTCGTTCGAAGGCATGAATTACCGTCAGGATATAGGATTCGACCTTTAAGTACAAGATAAAAACTGCGTCGCGCCGCAGGCCGCGAAAGCGGTGTCCATAAAAAAAGCCCCGGCGTGAGCCGGGGCTTTTTTTAATTCGTTTCTTAGTGATTAAGCTTCACCGTTGGCTTTATGCTTTCTCATTTGGATGATCCAGTATACTAATCCACCCGCAATGATTAACATAAACAGACGGTTTACGTGTTCACCTGCCATGGGCAAGATTTTAAAAGTTGCTTGGAACAAATCACCTAAGCCTTCAAAGAAATTTCTTAACATAGCGCGAGCGTTTAAAGGCGCTAAAATAAAACAAAAAGCTGATGCTTCTTAGCTATTTCCGAAAGATTGATGCGTATTCTGGTATTCGAATATTTGTACTAGCCATTGCGGCCTTGGTATTGACGGGAACAGATGTATTTGTGCAGTGGGAGCGGGTGCTTTTATCAACGCTCTTGGGCGGTGCCTGGTTGTTTTTGTCATGGACGGTCATGCGCGACCGCTGGGTGGTGCGCGGCACACTTTTTCGGTATTTGATATTCCTATTGCTCGCAGTGTATTGGAGCGGGGAACAATACTTGACCGATTTGTTGTTTTTTAGTTTGTTTTTCGAATTGAATTGGCACCTCGTCGAGCTCCATAGACGCAAACCCAAAACAGTATATGTCCTTCATAGCGGAACAATAACAGCAATCGCTGGACTTTGGTCGGCTTATGAGATCTTCAGTATTATCGCACCGGCTGTGATTCTTACCTGGATCGTTTCGGGCAGAGTAAAAATTCGAACGCTTTTCCAATGGATGGTTGCTTTTGCCCTTCCTATGGGACTCTTGTATGGTCTCGATCTAGTAGAATGGTCTTTGATCCTATTAACGGACTCCAGCACACCCATTACTTGGTGGATACTTCCTTTACTCTTGGCAGTATTCGCTTTGTTCGAGTGGTTTCAATCCTACAGAAAAGCGAATCAAACCAATAAATCTAGAGCAATGGTTGCTGGATTTTGGCTCGTATTGGGTGCTGCCGCCGCATTATACGGAGCTGCTTCTGGCGGGGTTTTATTTTTCCTTGGGCTGAGTTACCATTTGACCAATGGACTCCGATATTTGAAGAATGAGCGTTTGGCAGATCTATTGGTGGCTGGGCTTGCTATCTTTATACTCTGCTCGTATTTTAATTTGATACCCTGGTAATGTCTAAGGTCTCTTCCATTTTAGTGGTCCGATTATCCGCGATCGGCGATCTCATCCTCGTCGCGCCTATCACCGCCCAGCTGGCAAGCGAAGGTCATCGCGTAACACTCCTGTGTAAGGATGCCTACCGCTCGGTAGCCACGTGTCTGCCTGGGGTAGACGAGGTACTATCATGGGAGAAGGACCGCACTGGAATTAAAGCACCAACCTCGCCCTATGACCATGTTCTGGACCTTCAGGGCACATCAAAGTCGAAG
>PZPA01000060.1 GCA_003045825.1 Bacteroidota bacterium | reverse complement strand
AGCAGGTATTCGTGCTGGATTCAACCTTCCAGTAGTTAGCCAGACCAATCTTGTATGGCAGATGGGAGCCAATTATTGGAACACTTCCTATAATTATGCTGAAGCGCCAACTTCAGCAGATAATCCATTGCACCAAACACTTTCCGAGCACGGTCTTCGCACTTCTGGTATTAACACCACAGTGTACAAGCCGCTGGATGAAGAGCAATTTATCCTTTTCCAGGGGTCTGCAGATATGAGCGGTACCTACGGTACTTCTCTCATGCCTGCTAAATATTTGAAATATTCGGCGGCTGTATTATGGGGTAAGCGTCCTACTGAAAAGAAGCAGTGGGCTGTAGGTGTAGCGCGTACATACCGCGTCGGCGAGTTAAACTACATCCCTGTTATCTTGTACAATAAGACAAGCGCAAATAACAAATGGGGTACCGAAGCATTGTTCCCAGCTCGAGTTCACGTAAGGAGAACAATCAACCCTCGTAATATGGTATTCTTGGGATATGAGTTGCAAGGTCAGTCGTTCCGTATGTACGAGAACCTGCCAGGTTTTGATATTCGTGATGAAGATTTGGAGATCCGCCGCGGAGAAATACGTGTCCGGGCCGTTTACGAGTTCTCACTAAAGAACTTCATTTGGATGTCTGTTCAAGCCGGTTACCGTATCAACTATCGTTATGACGTTGACCGCTTAGTTTCAGGTCCAGATATTTACCGTGCCTTTGGTCTTATCGACGGAACTCCAGCTTATGCACAAATGAATGGCCTTACAAATCCATTCTACGTGAATGTGAGCGTAAACTTAGTTAGCCCATAAATAAACGCTTTTATAAAAATGAAAAGCCCCGCAATGCGGGGCTTTTTTTATCCTAATACCTTTCACTTTGTCTTACCGTGTTGATTGTGTAATTGAAAAGGTGTAGTTTATAGATCATATACTACATTCGAGGTATGCGAAGAATTGTTACAGCATTATTGCTCCTTAGTTTAGTATCTGTATGTCTAATCTATTATTCCAAGTCTATGGCTTCTAATCAGAGAATTGAAGAATACCCTTATAAAGTGCATAAAACATATAACAGCTTTGAGGTTAGGCAATATGAAGCGGCACTTTTCACATCAATACGTTTGAATAGTACTTCTTATAAACAAGGTTCAAGTAAAGGCTTTTCGATTTTGGCGAACTATATTTTTGGAGGAAATGAACGTAAGCAAAGAATTGCAATGACTAGTCCTGTGGCCATGACCTTGGAGGATAATATGCGCGTTATGTTTATGATACCTAACGTTTTAGAAAGAGGTGATATGCCATTGCCTAATGAAAAGTCGATTGAGTTTATAATGGAACCAAAAAAAACATTAGCTGTAGTGACCTTCGGTGGTTGGACAAGCGATAAGAAGATCGCAAAGTATAAATCACTGTTGATGGAAGCGCTGAGTGACGAAGGGATTCAACATGAGAATAAATTCTTCATTTTCGGTTACAATCCCCCTTATGAGATATTTAACAGGCGCAATGAGTTAGCTGTTGAAATTCTTTATGATTCTATATAAAGTGAAAATTCTACCCAAATGAATATTATCAATAGGTAGAAGTGACATCAATGCTTAATGATAACCTCTTCTGACGGCAGTCTACGTCGCGGACCCCAAAAACCAGGCTCTTCACCCTTACCGCAGCCAATAACCATGTTAATTTCAGCGCGTCGAGGCAACCCTAATATCCGTTTAACTCGATAGGCATCAAACCCTTCCATAGGACAAGTGTGGAATTCTTCTGAAGCCATGCTTAACATGAAATTCTCTGCAGCGAGCGCGGCGCTTTTGTGAACGGTTATTCTTTGCTGTGCGTGTCCTTCTGCTCTATAAATAGGTCGAAATAAGCCGATGCAAAAGGAGAGGAGCCTTCTGTAGAAACCTAAAATACCCAAACCGTCATTCATGTAGGAGAAGGGCATCAGTTTCGTGTAATAAACAAGTCGCATCTTAATGGACTTTGCATCCCGTCCAACACGCTCGGCATCCTTTAGAATAAGGTTTTTATGCCATTGCACTCTTTGACGCCATTTATCTCTACGGGTAACAATCACTACCAATTCCTGCGCAGTTCTAGCTGCACTTTGATTGAGACAAGCATGAATCAATTTCTTTTTCTTTTCTTCATCGCGTACCCAATGAAACTCCCAAAGCTGCATATTACTGCTGTTAGGAGCTAACGTGGCGTGCTCTAAAGCCTTTTCTACCACATTAGCAGGAACTGGCTGATTGGGATCGAATTTTCTGTTAGAGCGGCGAAATTGGATGATTTGATCAAAGGTCATAATTCAGGTCTTTAAGGCATTACTCTGCCCCAATTGGCTAAATGATGGTGCCCCTCATGCTGCGAAGGCAAAATGTTCTTGTATTTGACTTCTCCGTCTTTTAAGATCCATAATACGCTCGAGTTTTGCTCCTCGATGTAATAACCTCCGCCTGGTAAGGCATCTACTAGACTCTCTGTGAAGGAAAATATCTCGTTTCGAGTGAATAATTCGGCATAGATAGGCTCATAACGTCCACTTTGTAGGTAATAGCGGAGAACACCGGAATATTGTTCGTTGACTACTAAGAGCTCATTTGCTAATCTATGTGCATCGGGTCTATCCCCTTTGAGCGTTTGACCACCGTTGTTAAAGAAGATGATTGTCGAATCAGATTCTATATCAACATCGTGCTGCGAAATAAAGGGGCCTTCAATCAATTCAACAACTTCGCCGGTTGAGGGACGATAGTGCATGATCCACGAGCTTGTCCGTGATGAAATAAAAACATCGCCCTTTTTCATAAATGGACCATCTTCTAAAACAGGCTGAATATCATTGATGTGCAGCGGATCTCCCGGTGAATCTGATTTGATCAGTAAATAGGTTAAGTCGTTTTCAATCAGAATTTCGGTTACGCTTTTGTGAAAAAGAATACGCCCAGTTGTAGCATCAAACTGGGTAATGGTGTTGTCTATAAAAGGGAACTCGCGGCCGTCAATACTGAATTGGGCACCATAATAAATATGCTCTCCCTTGTCCTTGTTGTAGGTATTCGCCCAAAAAGTGTTGTCCACGCCCATGTTGATGGCGTGATGATGTGCAATAGTGTCCTGTTTCCAGAGGCGCTCGCTATTTTTATCAATCTTAATGATTCCGGTAACGCCGTTCAATGAATAGATGAGGCTGCTGTCCGGTAGCATGAGCGAATGCATGATCCTATTGTGTGGGTTTGCTAATCGGTCTACAGTCCAGCTCTTTAACTCTTCATCTGTCTTAAGATTTTTGATAACGATTTTACGCTTCCAATTCGCCGTGGCATAGCTAATGAGCACCTTAACATCTTCTTCTAAGGTATTCACCGGTTCAAAGTCCTCAGGGGACGGGATAAACACAAGTGGTAAACGTTCAACTGCCGCTTTTGCTACGAGCAAACGGTCTGGCAACGTTGAAAAATGGGTAACGGCACGGCTTACCTTATGCGGGACCCACTGCTTTCCTTTTGTGGTCTCACGCACGAGCCAACTGAATAAACACAATAGAGTTAATGCGATTACTGCATTCGCTAAAAACAGCGGGAGCTTGCGAAGGATTGATTTAAGCATTGTTCATGTTTAGGTAGGCAAAGGTAGGTCAATAGGGTTTAAATCTCTAAGATGAGGCCGATGGTCGGAAGCAATCGCCCAGTATCACTCGATATGGTTTTCACTGAATAGGCATCAGCATTCATCGGGTCCACTAGAGGTGCACCATTTTCATCTCTTTCAACTGTTAAATAGGGCATTAATGGAATCGCGGAGCTGGTGAAATTTTGAAGGTCTAAGAACCAGGTCAAACTGTAATTTTTCTTGTTGTAGGTTTTGTCTAAACGAACATCAATCACGCTGTAGCTCGGGAGACGTTCACTCATGATGTTTTGACTATCAAAAATGCCTCGCTGCAGGATATCCCAATTCGTACGCACCGCACTCAAATCTGCATCAAAAGGTGTGTACGGTGTGCCTGTTGCCCAACGGTATTTAGCTCCGATTTGCCAGCCGTTACCCCATACTTTACCCAACACTAGGTTTACATTATGCCGGTTGTCCCAAACTGTTGGAAGCCATGGTTTAGAGGCGTTTAATCTTGTGTCACTGTGCCCATAATTATAGCTAAGAGTCCACCAATAGCTCCCCTTGAGTTTCTGTTGTAAAAACAGCTCAAATCCATAAGATCGGCCTTCGGCATCAGGAGAACTTACTTGATCACCGACAGCAACATATGCGCCAATAGCTTGTGAGAAAGATTGCTCATCATCCCATAAATAGGGCATACCCGTATAATATTTGTAATACGCTTCTAAAGAAAAGCGATACGTTTCCCCGTTTTGGAATTCTATCCCTGTTGCTGCTTGTGCAACCGAGCCTGGTCCTGTCCCGTACGTGGTCCAATTATTTGCTTCATTTGCCAACATCACAATGGCGGGTGGGAGTTGGTTGTACCAGCCAAGGTTACTTTGAAGTGCCCACGCCTCATTAAGATGGTATTGAGCACTCGCACGTGGTGAGATTCTCAGTAAAGAATTTAGGTTCAGGTTGTGCATGTCCAATCGTAATCCAGCACTAGTACTGAGCCTGTTTTCGAGGTAATTTCGAGTGACGTGCGTGAAAGCACCCAAACTTTGAAAAGAAAGGGCAGAGGTGTAATCTGCCGTATCGATGCGTTGTACCGTTTCATCGTTGTTGTATCGAACGCTGGTCATGTCGAGATCGTAGTCGCGGTGTACAAAGTTCAATCCATACTTCCATTGCCATTGTTCAGAGACGACGTAATGGGTCAGATTCGCTCTTGTATTGGTTTCTGAAGAGGCATAGGTCAATTGGCGATCTCCCAGATTAACAGTATTTCCAATGTATTTCTCCGCTTGATTACCTACATGATCGCGGCTTAGAACGTATTCCCAACGACCGTTGTCTTTAAATATTCGGTAACGCGCTCCGATAACTTCGGTCTGTTGATCCCCTTCTGGAATGTAGCCAACATTATAAAGTAGGGCATCGCTGCCTCTACCGTCTTTGTACAGTCGGTATTGATCCCAACCGCCGACTCCGATGATGGTCAAATCCTTATTCTTTGCCAATCGGTGGTGAATGCGGAGCTGCGCATCTTGATAAGCAGGAAGCACAGGGATATTAAACAACCTGAAATAATGTTGTGAGAAGCTGTTTCTTCCGCTCAAAGTAACCGCAGTATTCTTGCCCAATGGACCTTCAAAGGTGATGCCGTAATCGGTTCCGCCCTGCGTGGCGCGTATGCCCCAACGATCCGTTCTAGCATTTCTACCTTCAAGCAATAATACCCCTGAGAGGGCATCATCGACTTCTGCTGGAAATCCGCCAGTGATCAGATCCATGCCTTGAATGTGGTCTAGGTTGATCAAGCTTACAGCGCCACCTGAGGCGCCTTGAATGCTAAAATGGTTAACTGTAGGAATAGAAATACCGTCCAGAAAGTACCTGTTTTCATTGGGTGCGCCACCGCGCATGGCAATGGCGTAACCAAAGGAGGGCTTTGGTAAAACACCTGGAAAGCTTTGAATGACTTTACTTAAATCTAAAACCGCTCCAGGCATGCGCATCATTTCGCTACGGTTGATGTTTTTGATGCTCAGTGGCGTTTCAGGGGTGCGGTGGAAGGCATCTGCTCTAACCGCTACCTCATCTAGAGAGGTGATATGCTCCACAAGCAAACTGACATAGGTAGGTTTCGAAGAACGAACTTGAACCTCATGCAAAGTTTGCATTTGGCCTTTAGGACTTTTCGCCCGCACATTATATAGCCCAGTGGGAAGCTGCTCGAAGATGAAGTTACCGGCAGCATCTACAATAGTTTCCAATTGAAAATCACCTTGTATCACATCCACTTCCCAGCCCACAAGAGGGCTTAGGTTAAGCGCATCGCGCGCTTCGCCTTGCAATGTTCCTAGATTCTGTGCTAGGACAGATGTGGTAAATAATAGAGCGGCGGTTAGGTAGGATAGGGCGATGCGCATCTGTTATCAGAATTTTATTCAAAGGTACAACGCAAAGTTTCCCTATGTGTTTAGGAAACGCCCGTATTATATACGAATTATTGAAGTTTAGCCACCGTTTGCCAAGCGCCGGCATTGATACTCTTAATACCAACTCCTTGCAAAATAGATGCGGCATTCCCGGCACGTGCACCGCTCCTGCAACACAAGATGATGGGTTGATTTTCCTTTTGAAGTTGCGCTGTTTTCTTACCCAAATTTCCCAAGGGAATATTTACTGCGCCCTTCGCATGGCCTTGTTTGAATTCATCCGGATTCCGAACGTCTACGATTTTAGCGCCCGCCTGCAATGCTTCAATAATGCGGTCTTGTTTCTTTGATCCGCCAAATAAAAATGATAGTAATCCCATGCTTCGATATTTTAAGCGAATCTAGGCAGTTAAAAAGGGACGAGTGTGACTATACACACAGGGTAGGGTTTATAACAAATGATCTGCGGCAACAGCAGCCACCTGAATATGCTGTTTAGTGCTCATGGTATAGCCTAAACCTATAATCCAACCTTTAACCATAGGAATTAGCTTGTGTGAGGCGTGGTTTTCATCTTCGTTGTAATCGACATCTATGGTAATGGGTGTATTGATGCCTTCACCTCGTAAATACTCCGCAGTGGTGATGCTGTCTTCCGCTTCCTTAAAGAGTCGAGTAATCATATCTCTTATAATAGTATCTCGACGTTTGGTTAAAATATAATGGACTCCTTTGCCTGGATGTCTAAAGGCGATAACGGTAGCATATAAACTATGGCCGCCAATGTTTTGAGAATCTGATCCGACGCTTAGTGATACATTCGGATATTGCTGCAGGTAGGATTTAACATACGCAGCACTATTTTCTACCGGTGTTCCGTCAAGTTTACGATATTGCGTCATAGACCTTAAAGTTGAACAATGTTTTCGAGAGAAGAAAAAAAAATACTAAATACTACCTTTTTTAATCAGTTCGTTCGTCGTATGTCCCGCCATCATAGCTTAGGCGGCGGTGGAGGACGGTGGGAATCGTACAAGACGGGAGTAAAAGGTCTCTATTTTAGAATGTTAACAGCGCCAATTGTTGGCATTGCTATCGATATTCAGCAGAAAGACCCAGAGATAAGGGCACTATTATTCGACCAATTCATAGAGTTACGTCGTTTGCTTGAAGCGGAGTGGGGCGATGCCGTAGTTTATGAGTCTTCACATTTTTTAGACAGCGGTATTGAAGTGTCAAGAATTGCTATAACACTAGAGAACGCCTATTTCTATGATAAAGAGCAATGGCCTGCCATACTTTCTTGGTTTGAGACAAAGTTGATAGGTTTAGATGCATTCTGGGACACTACAGGCGATATCGTAAAGGCTTTAGCCCGTTAGTCAATCATTCTTTTTAGTACCCTTAATTTGTGTGTGTGACGGCCCAATTCAGCATTATAGATGCCACTGTGATCCAACCCATCTACGCGAACACGGCCGCTCGCATGAATGATGTGAAAGTCGTCGAGTACAATGCCCACATGTGTGATCGCTCCTTCTGCGTTATCAAAAAATGCTAAATCCCCAGGCGTGCACTCTTCTAGAAAACTTAATGTGGTGCCTTTTTTTGCTTGTTGGGAAGCATCGCGCGGCAGGTAATGTCCGGCCAATCGATAGACCATTTGGGTAAATCCACTACAATCGATTCCAAAAGGCGTACGCCCGCCCCATTGGTAGGGGGCATTGAGGTAAGAAAACGCAAAATCGACCAATTCCTTTCGGTCTTTTTTTCCTGTACTAAAAGCACCCTCAAACGTGTATGATTGTTGCTCCAAACGAATGGTACCGGCATCGAGAAAAGGCAGATAGGCGCCTTGGACAATCAAGGGATAATCTGTAGGGCCAGTACCCTGTAAAAGTTGGACCGGGTCCAAACTCACTCGAAGTGGAGTAGTGGCTAATAGCTCATAGTAAGACTGTGAGATAGGCTGGTATTGCAATCTGTCAATCCATCCTTCATACCCATCATGATCCAGCTGAATACGTACCCATTTCGGTTGCTCTTCGAGAATACTGAAACTTTCCCCAAACAGTACTACGTTAACCTGCTCCGAAGAGTCGGACGCCTCACCTCGCATGGGTATAACACTGAGAAACGCTATGCCTTTTTCGAATTCACTCACAGGTACAATTTACGGGCTTATCAAACCACAACGTTAAAACCGAGTCAATTTTATAAACAGCCCCTCTAACAGAGTAGGAAAGAAGGGCTGCCTTTTTTTACATCAATTCAAGCACTAAGGCAGAAGCTCCGCCACCGCCATTACAGATAGCAGCTGCACCAATTTTCCCTCCGTTTTGTTGCAAAACGCCAATCAACGTTGTGATGATACGTGCACCAGAAGCACCCAACGGATGGCCTAAACTCACAGCTCCGCCATGTACATTCACCTTCGCCGCATCAAGACCTAACAACTTCATGTTAGCCAGCCCAACCACAGAGAACGCTTCATTGAATTCGAAAAAATCTACCGTATCCATAGTGATGCCCGCTTTTGCTAAGGCCTTTGGCAATGCTTTTGCTGGTGCAGTAGTAAACCACTCTGGTTCTTGTGCCGCATCTGCATAACCTGTGATTCTAGCAATAGGATCCAATCCTAGTTCCGCCGCTTTAGAAGCACTCATAAGTACAACTGCAGAGGCACCATCGTTTAACGTCGAAGCATTAGCTGCGGTTACGGTACCGTCCTTCTTAAATACAGGACGTAATTGAGGCACCTTATCCGTATTCACTTTTGTGTATTCTTCATCGGTATCCACTACAATGGCATCCCCGCGGCGTTGAGGAACAGCAACGGGTACTACTTCATTAGCAAATTTTCCGCCGTCCCATGCAGCCGCACTTCTGCGGTAGCTTTCTAGCGCAAAGGCATCCTGGTCTTCGCGCGTGAATTGGTGCTCTTCAGCGCATAATTCAGCGCAAACGCCCATATGTTGTGCATTGTAGACATCGGTAAGCCCGTCTTTAACAAGTCCATCAACAAGCGAAATATCGCCCAATTTTACTCCGGTTCTACCGGTAGGTAAATAATGTGGAACCGCACTCATATTTTCCATTCCACCTGCAACAATGATCTCGACATCTCCGGCCTTAATGGCTTGTGCGCCCATCATGATGGCTTTCATACCTGACGAGCAAACTTTATTAATGGTGGTACACGGTACTTGGTTGCCAATTCCTGCAGCCATTGCCGCTTGTCTGGCCGGTGCTTGACCTACATTGGCTTGCAAAACATTGCCCATGTAGACTTCTTCTACGGCATCCGCCGAAAGTCCGGCTTTTTCTAGAGCTCCCTTTATCGCCGCAGCACCTAAGGCTGTGGCAGGGACGCTACTCAGTGCTCCGCCAAAGCTGCCCATAGGGGTTCTGACAGCACTTACGATCACAACTTCTTTCATCTTCTGTAATGTTATTTGGGTTCGTGTCAAAAAGACCCCACTAAACTACTAAATTGGTACGCTAGAAACGAAGGTATTTGGTATGAAAGCATCGAATTGGATACAGCAGCAGCAGAAGTGGGTCTATTTCAGCATAGTAAGTGTGCTGTGTATTGCATTACTGTTCGTAAGCATTCCTTTTAAGGCCCAATTTCAATACGACTATCGTCTAGGGCAAGTTTGGCTGGAAGACGATTTGATTGCACCCACAGATTTTGCACTTCCAAAGTCGCCAGAGAAATTGGAAGAGGATCGGCAGCAATTGATCGCCCATAAAGACCTTTACTACAACTACATTAACCAGATCAACAATTGGCGTTCAAATCTAGATTCCACACTCATACCTGAGGCAGAATTCATAGAATGGCAGCGCCGAGGCGTCGTGCTGAGCCACCCCTCAGATCATCATAAAGTATTACTTGCAGACGGTACTCCCATAAGCTTGAAAAACAGCCTTTCACCGGATTATTTAAGAGCGAAATATGCACTGCCTGACAGTGTGGAATTGGTCCCTACTTTTACCTTAAATACCGCGCTAACTGACAGCGCATTAACAGCAAAAATAAACGCACTAACCACCTTTAGAGGGATCATTACAAAAGGAACACCTGTAGTGCTTCGTGGCGCTACCGTAACAGCGGAAAAATTTGAAATGCTCAAGGCACTTGAAGCAAATTTCGATGGGATTGCAGAAGATCTAAATTGGCAAGGAAGGGCAGGTGCTTTACTCTACCTACTATTGGTTTTTCTAGGCTTAGCACTCTATTTAAATGCATATGACGCTCAAATCATTGCCCACAGCTCAAGCCTCAACCTTTTGCTCTTCTCCATTACAGGAGCGGGCACTGCCACTTTATGGGCTTCTTCCATCAGCGTTTTAAATGTTTTCCTGGTTCCGCTCGTCCTGTTGCCGGTCCTCGTACGTAGTTTCTTCAACGACCGATTAGCGCTTATTACCCACGTCTTCTTACTCCTAACCGTTGCCCCATTTATCAGTGGTGCAGTACATTTCATTGCGGTCCAATTCGCCGCTGGCCTCATCACCCTGTTCAACATCCGCGGCATCTACAAGAGAAGCCAATTGTTCCAGAGCACTTTTAAAATAATGGGTATTCTGTTGATCGTTCATCTTTCCATTCATCTCATTCGACAAATGGAGTGGACGGTAGAAGCAGCCATTCCTTTGGGGTCATCGTTGATCGGAACCCTCGTACTCCTTTTCATCTTTCCTTTGATCTATTTCTTTGAACGCACCTTTGGTGTGGTTTCGGACCTCACTCTTTTGGAACTGTCAGATACCAATAACCCGCTCTTAAAACGTTTATCGAAGGAAGCACCAGGTACCTTTCAGCACACCATGCAAGTTGCGAA
Organism: Bacteroidota bacterium; assembly: GCA_003045825.1. Lineage (GTDB taxonomy): Bacteria > Bacteroidota > Bacteroidia > Flavobacteriales > Schleiferiaceae > UBA10364. The sequence continues at coordinate 362 of PZPA01000060.1, read as the reverse complement.
TCTCGCAGAACACGCCACGGAGTTGGTAGGGGGGAATACCTTGCTCGTCCGCACCGGCGCTTTGTATCATGATATAGGTAAAATCCCAAATGCTCAATACTTCACGGAAAATCAAAGCTCTTCAGCTTCACCGCACGATGAATTGAGTTATACGGAAAGTGCAAAAATTATTATCGGACACATTAGCGACGGGATAGAATTGGCCAAAAAGCACCGACTACCAGATATCGTTATTGATTTTATTCGTACCCACCACGGGACCTCAAGGGTTGAATATTTCTACCGTAAGTACAAGGAAGATCATCCGGACTCTGAAAAATTTGAATCCTTTCAATACCCCGGTCCTAAACCGTTCTCGAAAG
>PZPA01000059.1 GCA_003045825.1 Bacteroidota bacterium | reverse complement strand
CAGGATTACCGAGACCAATTGGACCGGTTCTTAGCGCAGAAATACGACCGTGCGAACAAATGGATCCGTACGCGCCAATTCGAGCGTGCGCAAAAAAACCTTGTTGAAATCAAAAAATTGGACCCTGAATACAAAGATGTAAAGGAGCTTCTTGAATTTGCCGAGGTAGAACCTATCTATGTTTCAGCGCTTGAATTATTAGAACTAGGAGAATACAGAAGTGTGCATGAACTTCTGCAACCGACATTAAAAAAATACCCACAGCAAAACCTCCTGCGCAAAGTTGAGGAGCAGGCTATTGAACGTGGGAAATACAGACTTGGCATTATATCCGATCCTAATTTAACGGGCAGCGAAGCAACGATGTCCTCCGCCCTTCAAAGTGCAGTTATTTCTTTAATTCAACGCGAAAAAGATCCGTTTCTCGAGCTTTTGGACAGAACCAATTTTGATTTATTGCAACAAGAACAAGAGGCCATCATCAACGGAACGACGAATGAAGTTGCAGTAACCCAAGAGCTCTTAGCCGCAGACGGTTATTTAAAAGTCATCATCACCCATGCGCACGAAGACGAAGGTGAACTATTTCAAGAAACAAAAAAGGGCTGGGAGAAGTACTTCGTGACAGAGAAAAATGCCGAAGGTGAAGAAGTAAAAAAGGCTGCGTATAAAAAGGTGAATTATACTGAATACCGAAAGCGAAATGAAGCCGGATACGACATGCAGGTTGCTTTAGTTGAAAGAGCCACATCTAAGATTTTATGGACGCAGACGTACCATCAAGATTTCGCTGATGAAGTTCATTACATCCAGTATGCCGGATCAGGTGATTTATATTCGGGCAGTTGGCGCTACCAACACAAAGGGCATCCGAGCGACAGACGATCGAATGATAGCGGGCAGTTAAGTCGCTTACGCAAAGGAAATAAACGCGTTAAAAGCACCTCATCGATGAGAAAAGACGCCGTTGGCATTCTGGCAAAAAAAGCGGCAGATTATGTCTTGGCGCAAAAGTTAATCCGCGAATGAAAAATCTATTAGCTCTCTTCATAACCCTTCTTCTTTGGAGTTGTGGTGCAAGAAAAAACGCTCCACCAAGCTGGATAAGCGGAAAACCCATTGATGCTTCCGGCACCTATGTGTATGGAGTTGGTAGTAGTTATATTAATCCAAATACAGCTTACCAACAAGCCGCCCGCTCTAACGCCTTGGCAGATTTAGCTCAGGAAGTACAAAGCGAAATTTTCGACGAAACCAAACTCTTGCAAAAAGAGGATGCTGGAGGTTTTAATAGTGCCTTTGAATCTAATACGACTTCCACCTCTGCCTTACGACTGGAGGATTACGAACTTGTCGAAAGCTACGCCGATGAAGTGCGCTTTTACTCCCTGTACCGTCTAGATCTTCAAGCCTTTTTAAGAAAGAAAGCCTTACAGGATGCTGAGGCCATGGATTGGATTAACGGGAAATTTCTAGAGGCGCATGACGTTCGAATGTCTGTACCAGTACGCTTAAGTGCTTTGGTAGATGCTCTAGATAAAGCCCATGATTTTCAGCTTTTCGGGGATATTAAATTTAAGACCAAACTAAACGCTGGTGCGACTGCAGCGTTGCGCGCTTTAGAACAATCGACCTCGCTCGCCCTTCGCATACCAGAGGAATCCGCGTACCTAGGATTGCCGGAAACCTTCCACGCGCAATGGCAGTATGTGGGGCGTGATCAGATTCCCTTATCCATTCAGTCTACATCGGGCCAATTCATTTTCGAGGATCAAAATATTCAATGCCTACATACAGGAGATGAGCCAGTGGTTCAACTCTCCATCACCTGGGATTGGGATAAGATTCAATGCAGCCACTTAGCGACAAAGCGTTGGCTGAAAAATAAAAGTCAATGGAGCGAGGGGACCGTAGTGAATTTCCAAAAACCAACCCTATCGCTGAGCTGTCCTGAGGAATTTAAAGCGTCTTTAACGCAAAGCCTTTCTCAATATTTCGCAGTGCAAACTGGCGAGGGTGCTAAACTTGGATTAGAAAGCAAGCTAGATCTATTTACAGAAACTTCTACTCAAGGCACACACAAGGTGATCGTCGAAGGCACCTTTGTCCTTACGTCCATTGGAGAATACGTGGATGTAATGTGGAAAAGCGCTAACCTTATCAAAGGCACCGCAATATCGAGTTCCAAGGAACGTGCCATGCAAAGCGCGATGAATGCCTTTATGGAAGATTTTAATTACTTCGTTCTCCCCCAACTTCATAGAAGTTTAGACTACTAAACTATTTACTATGCATGCATAGTATAAATTAGTATATTGGTTTCATCATTAGAAGTATGAAACCACAAGAAACCTTTGACTTTCAAATCAGGAAATCCTGGATTGCGCTGTCAAAAATGTATAATGAGCAAGTCGCTCAATACGGGCTTACCGTTGCTATGGGCTTCGCTCTGCTCAACATTGATATTAAAAAAGGAACACCATCCACATCCCTAGGACCGAAAATGGGCATGGAGAGCACCTCGCTCAGCAGATTATTAAACAGCTTGGAAAAGCAGTCTTTGATTTCAAGGGAATCTAATCCTGACGACGGTCGAAGCGTTTTAATAAAATTGACCAAAGAAGGCTTGAAAATGCGCAACCACAGCCGTCAAGCAGTTTTGGACTTCAACCACCAAGTTTTAAAGGAAGTCACAGAGGATGATATCCGTGGCTTCTTTAAAGTGATGACTATCGTGGGCAAAGTCGTCGATGCACACCGCACAGAAGAAATGCTAAAAATGACCTAAACCTGCGCTTTAGCGCGAATACAATAGGGTACTTTACCCGAAACAGAGTGAACAAAACGCTGTCTATTTCCTGGACAGCGTTTTTTATTTGCCACACATTTTTAGTAAGTTGGTCTTTATTAGAAACCATCCGCCGCCATGAATGAAGTCAAACACTGTCCCAAGTGTTCGAGTGCGAACAACGTTAAAAGTGGGATAATTAAAGAACGACAACGTTACCGTTGTAAAGAGTGCAACTACTATTTCACTGTCCAAAAATTAGGTAAACGAATTTCTGATTATTACGTCGTTAAGGCGCTACAACTCTACATAGAAGGAGTGAGTTATCGAGAAATTGAACGCATCTTGGGAATCTCCCACGTCAGTGTGATGAACTGGGTCAAATCATATAAAATTCAAAGACCTCAGCTTCAACACAACCACAAACCTAGTTTTGAGGTTCTTGAGCACGGTCAACTCTTGGAACGTTTGAAATCACCAAAATACCTTGAGCAGAAAGGCTTGCTGATATCTGAAGTAGGGGGGAAGTTTTTTGTGCTAAATTGGAATCAGAACCAATAGCAAATTGTAAATGAACCCGCTACTTATTCCAAGCTACACAGAATACGAAGAAACTTACAAAGCATCAGTAAATAATCCTACCCAATTCTGGGAAGAAATCGCGGGTGAATTTACTTGGCAACGGCCTTGGCACACAACGCTGGAGTGGGAATTCTCAACACCAACGGTTAAGTGGTTCCAGGGCGGCATATTAAACATTACAGAAAACTGCCTCGACCGCCATCTGGAAGAACAAGGAGATGATACCGCTCTTATTTGGGAACCAAATAACCCTAAGGAGCAAGAGGTACGTCTAACGTATAAAGAATTACACAGCGAAGTTTGTCGCTTTGCGAATGTCCTTAAAGCAAAAGGTGTAAAGAAAGGAGACCGCGTGGCTATTTACATGCCTATGGTTCCTGAATTGACTATTGGTGTATTGGCTTGCGCGAGAATTGGCGCTGTACACTCTGTTGTCTTTGCTGGATTTTCGTCGAATGCTTTAGCTGATAGAATCAATGATAGCCAATGCGTTTGCGTTTTAACTTCAGACGGGATGTTCCGAGGCACAAAAACATTACCTGTTAAGGCTACCGTCGATGAAGCCCTTAAAAACTGTAGCTCCGTTGAAAGTGTGATCGTTGTGCGCCGCGATAAACGCGAAGTCGAAATGGTGAATGGGCGAGACTATTGGTATGATGAAGCAGTTTCTCAGGTTAGTGCAGATTGCGCCCCAGAGCCTATGGACGCTGAAGATATGCTGTTCATACTCTATACATCTGGATCTACAGGTAAGCCCAAAGGTGTAGTGCACACTTGTGGCGGATATATGGTATATGTGGGTTACAGTTTTAAGAATGTCTTTCAGTACGAACGCGGCGATGTGTATTGGTGTACCGCTGATGTCGGATGGATAACAGGCCATAGCTACATTATTTATGGACCGCTATTGAACGGTGCAACCACGCTAATGTTTGAGGGCATACCCACTTTCCCTGATGCGGGACGTTTCTGGGACATTTGCGATAAATACGGCGTGAATCAATTCTATACTGCACCTACAGCCATCCGCGCGCTCATGGCGTGTGGTGATGAATTTGTTGATAGCGCAGACCTTAGTACACTAAAAGTGATTGGATCCGTAGGAGAACCCATTAATGCGGAAGCATGGCATTGGTACAATGAAAAAGTGGGGCACGGGAATTGCCCTATCGTGGATACTTGGTGGCAAACTGAAACCGGAGGTATTATGATCTCTGGCTTGGGCGGATTAAGCCCTCAACGACCCACCTATGCTGGCCAGCCCTTGCCGGGCATTCAACCTGTTTTACTCGACGCCGATGGCAATGAGATTGAAGGTGATGGTATAGAAGGTTATTTGTGCATTAAACACCCTTGGCCGTCAATGCTGCGTACGACCTACGGTGACCACGAACGGTGCAAAAATGTCTACTTCAGTAATTACAATGGCTATTACTTTACTGGAGATGGTGCGCGTCGTGAAGAGGGCATGTTTAGAATCATTGGGCGCGTTGATGATGTGATCAATGTTAGTGGCCATAGGTTTGGCACTGCAGAGATTGAAAATGCCATCAATGCTGCTCCCCTTGTTACAGAAAGTGCAGTAGTTGGTTACCCGCACGATATTAAGGGTCAAGGGATTTATGCTTACGTTATTTTAGAGGATGGCGTGCACGATGTCGAGGCGATTCGAAAGTCTATAGTAAGTTCCTTAGTGGCTGAAATTGGTCCCATTGCGAAACCAGATGTGATTCAATTCGTACCGGGATTACCGAAGACACGCTCTGGAAAAATCATGCGCCGTATTCTTAGAAAAGTCGCCGAAGGAGCTACCAATAACTTAGGCGACACCTCTACCCTTTTAGATCCTTCAGTGGTGGAAATCATTAAGCTAGATGCACTCGCACTACGGAAGTAAACAAGCCATCAACAATCTTTAGGATACGCTTGAACCAGTTAGAGAAGAAGCAGAGATTGCAGTACCTTAGTAAAATCTTATGGTAACGATTCGCAAAGCACTGAAAGAGGATATGGTCGCGGTACACGCACTCATAACGGAATTGGCTGTCTACGAGAGGGAGCCTGATGCAGTGATCATCTCTGTGGAGGACTTAAAGCATCACGGTTTTACGGAGCAAAGGTTCGATTGTTTTGTTGCAGCACACGAACAGTTTGGCGTCATTGGCATGGCACTCTATTACCCTCGCTACAGCACATGGAAAGGGCCAACACTCCATTTAGAAGATCTTTATGTAAAGCCTGAATACCGCATGAGTGGCCTTGGCAAACAGCTTTTTGATAGAGTAGTCGAGGAAGCAATGGCTCAAGATGTTGGAAGAATGGAATGGACCGTTCTAGAATGGAACGAACCCGCATTAAATTTTTATAAAAAATACCGCGCAACGCTGGATCCCGAATGGCATTTGGGTACGTTAACACGCGAACAATTGAATGCCTTAAAATGAGTACACCTCTAGTCTTCAAGTTTGGTGGCGCTTCTGTAAAAGATGCAGAAAGTGTACGAAATGTAGCTAAAATCATTAGGCTGTTTCCACACCGGCCCATGGTTGTTATCGTGAGTGCTATGGGTAAAATGACGAATGCTTTTGAAGAGGTGGTTGGTCACTGGAGCACTAATGATCTTGCATTGGCCAGAGAAAAAATTGGTACTATACACCAATTTCATTTCGCTATAATTGAGGAGCTGTTCGACGATCCTAATGAACTATTATCAGAGATTCAAGAACTTATAGATCAAGTACAGTATGGATTAGAGCAAACTTTTCTATCGTATAGCGAAGGCTACGATTACATCGTTCATCACGGGGAACTGATCGCAACAAAGATCATTGCAGCGTACATAGGTAAAGAGACTCCGACGGTGTGGCAAGATACCCGACTGTTGGTCCATACAGACGATCAATTTAGAAGAGCTACTGTGCGTTGGGAAGAAACAGCCCGGGCCATTAAAAGCCGTATAAACCAAAGTAAAGTCAATGTGGTGCAAGGATTCATTGGCGCCTCTACTTCCGGAAAACCCACGACGCTCGGTCGCGAAGGTTCGGATTATACTGGTGCCGTTTTTGCCTATTGCCTAAATGCAGATAGCTTGACCATTTGGAAAGATGTTCCAGGAATGTTGAACGGTGATCCAAAAATCTTTCAGAATACCAGGAAAATTGACCGATTACCTTTTAACGAAGCTATTGAACTTGCTTTTTATGGTGCTTCCATCATTCACCCTAAGACCATTCAACCGCTCAAAAAAAAAGGCATTCCCCTACACATAAAGAGCTTTATCAATCCAACTGCTGAGGGCACGACTATAGGTGGTGTAGACCGTGCAACACCTGAGGTTCCTAATTTTATTCTTAAAAAAAATCAAGCACTTTTACAGCTGAAAACGAAAGATTTAGCCTTTATCGTAGAGCATCACCTCAGTGCCATCTACCAACTTTTCGTGGACCAAGGTGTCGTTGTGAATCTAATGCGTAATACTGCTACAAAAGCGATGTTCTGTATCAATCACGACCCCTTCATTGTTCCTTCGGTATTGGCAGAATTAACCGATTCGTTTGATCTAGAATTGGTCCCTGAAGTGGAACTATTGACCATTCGTAATTACCAAAAAGAAGACGAACTTAGAGAAACGAAAGGTCTCAACATATTGCTTGAGCAGCGTACTCCTGAAGTGGTACAATTTGTTTTTAATCGGTTTTAATAGCAGTCAAAACCTTCTGCGCTAATCCCGCGCCCATTTTTTCAAAACTTTCTTTGCTCCACCCCGCAATATGCGGACTTAACAACACATTTTCTCTTTCTAATAGCGATGCTAAGGCGGGTGGCAGCGGCCCTTCAAAGAGACTGGTGAAACTGGATTTTTCGTACTCCAGAACGTCCAGACTTGCACTGAGTACCTTACCAGAATCCAATGCCGATACGAGTGCAGCTGTGTCTAGAATTGGTCCTCGAGCTGTGTTAATTATGTGAATAGGATTTTTACAAGCATTGAAAAACGCACTATCTGCATAGCCCTTAGTCTCAGCGGTTAATGGCAGGTGCAAACTGATCACATCCGCCTCTTCATAAAGCCTTTCCAGCGAACACTCTACCACGCCACCTTCTGCATACCCCGATTTATATTTATCATATGCGAGAACATCTACGCCCATGGCATCGAGCAATCGAGCAAAAGTGCCGCCCATTATTCCATAGCCGATCACACCTACTTTCAGCGCTTGTAGTTCGCGTCCTTTATTCGACTCGCGTAACCATTTACCTTCCTTAATTTCTCGATGAACACGCGGGAGGTGATTGAGTAAGCTCAAAAGCATACCTAAGGCATGTTCTGCGACTGCACGAGCATTTCCTTCTGGAACACGCAGGCACGTGATGTGGCGTCGAGCCGCTTCATTCAGGTCTATATTTTCTAGGCCAGCTCCGAGGCGGCCTATCACTTTAAGCTGGGGAAAAGCCTTCAGAAAGTCGGCGGAAACTTTTAGACGAGAGCGAATAATGATTACCTCCGTGTCGGCGTGCTGTTGGGCGAGCGTTGCTAAGGGTGCTTCGAATTCGCGAATCACTTGAAGTCCACCCGCAATTAAACCTTCTTCGAGCAGTGGATGCGTATCGTCTACAAGCAATGCCTTCATCAGTATCCGATGATATAGCGACCGATTTGAAAATAAATGATCAAACCAATGACATCATTTGCTGTAGTAATAAACGGACCAGTCGCCAACGCGGCATCTATTTTAAAGCGGTTCAACAGCAACGGTACGAACGTTCCAAACAGCGAGGCAAAAATGATTACAACGAGAAGAGAAACCGCTACGGTCATAGTGACCAACTGGTCATAGCCTAAAAGTAAGCCGGCTCCGTACATGGTAGCCGCGAGTATAAGACCATTTACTAAACCCACAGATAATTCCTTCCAAAGCTTCGCAATGATATTCTGCTCTTTCGTTTCAGAAGCTAGGGCTTGCACCACAATTGCTGAGGATTGTACCCCAACGTTCCCGGCCATCGCCGCTATCAGCGGCATAAACAGGGCCAAAGCTGGCACCGATTTAATATCGCCTTCATTTTCACCCAACATTAATGCTACGATCAAGCCACCAAAGAGCCCTATGAGCAGCCAAGGTATGCGTGCCCGGGTTACTTGTAAAACGGTATCGTCGCTTTCAACCTCGTCGGTCAAACCCGAAGCTAATTGGTAATCGCGCTCAGCCTCTTCACGTATAAAATCGACGACGTCATCCAAAGTAATACGACCAAGTAATTCGCCAGCGGCATTCACCACCGCGAGCACGAATAAATCGTATTTCTGCATGGTATTCGCTACTTCCTCAGCAGGGGTAGTAGATAATACCGTGTGTCTTATCGGGGTGTAGAGTTCTGAAATATTTTCTGTTCGCTTCGCCGTCAATAGTTTTTTCAAGCTCAACGTCCCCACCAGTATATCGTCTTCATTAACCACATAAACAGCATGAACACGGTCTACATTTTCTGCCTGAGTCCTCATTGCTGCCACACATCTAAGCGCCGTCAAGCCCTCTTGCACTTTAACATATTCCGTCGCCATCAAGGCTCCGGCGGTATCTTCGTCATGCGTGAGTAGATGGGCAATCTTTTTTGCTTGCTCTTTATCATCGACCTTCGAGAGTACTTCTTTTGTCAACTCGTCCGAAAGCTCAGAAAGCATGTCCGCCGCATCATCACTGTCCATGTTCTCCACGAGCTCATGGGCAATATCTTCTGATGAATACGTCTTTAGCAGCTGAGTACGAATGTCTTCATCAATCTCGACAAGAATATCTGCAACAAGCTCCGCATCCAAGCTTTCAAGGAAACGCTCAATTTCCTCAATCTCACGAGACTCCAGTGCTTCAGCAATATCTGCAGCGTGCAAGTCCATGGTATATTCTGCAAACTCCGCCCAATCAATGGCGTTCATTGCACGCTCGATCCGTTCTTTTACACTAAGCTCTTCCATCTTCAATGGCATTTAGCAATTCCACAAACTCTGCATGGCCCAATTGCTCCGCACGTTTAGTCAAATACGGGTGATCAAAGCCTACAGGCAAGTTAAGGACTTTCAAAGCATTACGTAAAGTTTTTCTCCGCTGTCCAAAAGCCGCTTTAACCCCGCGCTTGAGTAGTGCAAATGAAATATCTGGGTCAGTAGGTTTTCTTACCATGTGCATGACCCCACTTTCCACCTTTGGCGGAGGGTTAAACACTGAGGGAGGCACGGTAAAATCATAGGTCAAATCAAAGTAAGCCTGACACAATACGGATAAGATTCCGTAGGTTTTATTTCCTGGAGGAGCGCACAATCTTTCAGCCACTTCTTTCTGAAACATCCCGCCAAAAAGAGGGATTTGATGCCGCTCTTCAAGCACTTTAAAGACGATCTGAGAAGAAATATTGTACGGGAAATTACCAATGAGGGCAAATGATTCATCGCCAAAAGTCGTTGAAGGACGCCACTTCAAAAAATCTTCTTGAAGTATTCGCGCACTGAGCTGATTATAATGCGCTTGCAAATAGCTCACACTCTCCTGGTCTATTTCAATAACCCATGTTTCAATGGACGGGTTTTTTAATAAATATTTGGTCATCATACCCATTCCCGGGCCGACCTCCAACACATTCTTTACCCCCTCAAAAGGTACCACAGCAGCAATGCGTTCTGCAATGCTCTCGTCTTTAAGGAAGTGCTGTCCTAAGTGCTTTTTAGCCCGTACTTGTCCATCGAATCTCATGCGGCAAAGGTAATCTTTAGTTTCGGGTGTATCCCACAGAAAATGGCTAACTTGCCGGTACCTATCACAACCAAAGAACCACTGACCATGGTACAACCTACGACACTCGGCGAATTTATCGTTGAGAACCAAAGAGATTTTCCTTTTGCTTCAGGAGAATTATCGCAACTCTTAACCTCTATTCGCCTCGCCGCGAAGGTGGTAAACAGGGAAATCAATAAAGCCGGATTGGCAGATATTTTGGGCGCCATAGGCACTGAAAATGTGCAAGGCGAACAACAGCAAAAGCTTGATGTCATGGCAAATGACACCTTTATGCGCGCACTCCGCAGTATGGGTCAAGTTTGTGGTGTTGCTTCGGAAGAAGAAGATTCCTTCATCGGCTTTGAGGATGAGATTCATGCTGATGCGAAATACATCGTGTTGATGGATCCGCTCGATGGATCCTCTAATATTGACGTCAATGTGAGTGTTGGCACCATCTTCTCTATATACCGACGAATATCCCCTGCCGGCAGTCCTGTAAGTTTAAAGGACTTCTTGCAACCCGGCGATGCCCAAATCGCAGCAGGTTATGTGGTGTACGGTTCATCCACCATGCTCGTTTATACCACGGGAAATGGTGTGAACGGCTTTACTTTGGATCCATCCATCGGGGTCTTTTGTCTTTCTCACCCAAACATGACCATCCCTGAGGAAGGTAAAATATACAGTGTGAACGAAGGAAATTACGTTCACTTTCCCACGGGAGTAAAGCAGTATTTGAAGTATTGTCAGGAATACGACGAAGCCACAAACAGGCCCTATACCTCGCGGTATATTGGCTCATTAGTTTCCGATTTTCACCGCAATCTTATAAAAGGCGGGGTGTATCTTTACCCCACAGGAACGATGGCGCCAAACGGCAAACTTCGCCTTCTGTACGAGTGTAACCCACTCGCATTTATTGTTGAACAAGCCGGCGGTATGGCCACGAACGGCGCACAGCGAATTTTGGAAATAGACCCCACGGAACTACACCAGAGGGTACCTATTTTCATTGGTTCGCCGCGTATGGTGGAAACTGCCCATGCATTTTTGCAGAAATACAAAGAATAACTATTGGAACTGGCAGACTTACTTAGCTACTACGATGAACATCCACTCATTCAGGCCTTAGTCGGCGCTGCCAACGACAACCAACGCACAGCCATCGGGTGTGTTACTGCAGGTGGCTCACACACGGCGCTTTTAGCCGCCGCCGCTTTCATACAAACGGACGTTCCGCAACTTCTTATTGCACAGAGCAAGGAGCAAGCCGCCTACCTTCAAAACGATCTAGAGAAGCTTTTACCGAAAGTGCCGTGTTATTTTTACCCGGCTTCTTA
>PZPA01000112.1 GCA_003045825.1 Bacteroidota bacterium | reverse complement strand
TTCTCAAATTCTCTGTAGAACTGCGCTCATTCGTCACCCAAACCTCCACTTTCGTGACCTGTACAGGTGAGGTAATTAGCGGCATATTCTCTAAATACTCCTCGTAATGGTCTCTAAAAAATTGGCTCAGGAAATAATGCCGGTTTGCTTCGTATTGATCGCCCTGAATCATAAATTCTGTCGTCGTCCCACCACCTTGCACGTTAATACTCTCGCTTTGCGAACGTTGCTCAGAGAATACGGTGGTGACCATCGTATTGCCAAACTGGAACTGCCCCTTCAATCCAAACAAACTTTGAGCACCAGTAATCAGCGAGCTGTTTAACGGGAGATTAATATTCCCCATCTCCAATCGCTTCACGATATCGTCCTCCTCGCCTTCGAAGTCCAATTTCATTTTATTATCAAATGCAAACGTCGCTTCGGTATCGTAATTCACGCCCAGTTCCAGTCTGTCGCCAATTTTTCCCTTTACATTCATTTGAATGCGCTGCCCAAAGTCAAAGGCGAAGGTCTTTTGATTTCGCACTGGAATGCCCGGATTTTCTACATATTGGTATTTTCCACCAAATCGAATTTCCGCCATTCCTTGTGGACGGATTTCGACCAAATCACTACCAAAAACTTGTCCTAATGCTTCATTTCCAGTTTGAATCTGGGGAATCAAGCCTGCATTGTCGCGAGGATCGTCTCCGGTGGCATTAAATGCAGCGCTTTTGGAATTAAAATAGTCGTTTTCCGCCTGGTCATACATCCATTGACGGTATTGATCTGTGGTCCAAACTTCAGGAACAGGCAACAACAAATCTCCAATGCGTTTATAGACCAGGTAATTCCCTGAAAGGGGATCGTAAATAATTTCGCGCTGAAAGTTGGACGGTTCAGGTAAAGAGATACTGCCCGAAGTTTGGGTCGTATCTGTGCTTCCCCCATCGTTTTGAGCGAAGAGTTGCTGCGGAGTGCTAAGTAACGCGACCAGCAAAAGCCAGCCATATGTCTTTAACAAATTTTGCGTCATTTAGAGCATTTGAAGGGCTTGACGGACCAATTCTTCCGTGGGTGCCCCTGGGTTTTGTTTCAACAGTTTGTTCAATACCGTTTCCGCTTGCTTTGCACTAATGCCTAAAGTTGTGAGTGCAGCGTGTGCTTCAGCACGAGCGCCACTTCTTGCAACTGGACCACCAGCATCGAGACCGGCTGCTGTTTTAACCACCTTATCTTTGAGATCAATCACAATACGCTGTGCCGTCTTTGCTCCAATTCCCTTTACGCCTTGAAGCGTCGGTACATCTTCGCTCAAAATGGCCTGTTCTACCTCTGTAGGATTCAATGAACTCAAAATAACACGTGCGGTATTCGCGCCGACACCACTAACACTGATCAACAATTCAAAAAGTGCTTTCTCGCGTTGCGTACTAAATCCAAAAAGCATCTGCGCGTCTTCACGCACCAAATGGTAGGTGTACAACAAGCCCTCAGATAAGGGCTCTACATCTGCATAGGTATTCAGTGAAATTTGGACATCATATCCCACACCTGCGCAGTCCACCACCACCTGCGTGGCTGTCTTTAAAACAAATGCTCCTTTTACGTAGTAAATCATGGTCTAAACCGATTGAACCAATAACTAACGCTAGATTCCTAGTTATCGTGTGTTTTAAACGAAAAAAGCCGCGCAAATTGCGCGGCGATTCTCCGTAGTATTTCTTAATGACTGACTATGAGTTTTTTATACTTCCCGCCGTCGATAGAATAAAGATAAATTCCATTACTGAGATCGTGTACTGCTACCGCATTTGTACCGGGCAAGAGCGATTTGCGCTTGACTAAAGCCCCTAAGGCATTGTATATCGCAAGTTCTCCCGAACGCTGTACTTCAACCGAAATGGTATTCTTCGCAGGATTGGGATACAAACGACTTTCATCGACTTGCAGCGCAATAGTTCCCATGGTCGGACCGGCCGAAATGGTCACCCACACGCTCAAACTATCACTTGCATCTTTACCGCTGTAGAACACATAGCGGGTAGAATCTGTACACGTTGCACTCGTTGTTGGCGAATACACGTGGCCACTAAAATCGTTTTTCTCCATTCCAGCATCAATAGCTACGGAACCAATTGAATTATCAATATCAGCACCGTAACAAAAATCCCAACAAAAATAGCCGCTGTCGTACGCACAAGTTGGATTGGCATAGGCACGACGTACATACACATCCAAATCTTCACTACTGATGTTTTTTACCTTGATATGGAAGCCATAATCGGACACAGAAGTTGAGTTGATTTCAACGATGGTATCCTGTTCAACGACCATCAATGACTGACCATAAGTGATAGTACTTAACGTAATGAACAAAAGGAGTAAACTCTTTTTCATAGTAGGGCTTTTAATAGATTCCAAATATAAACAATGTCTTTCATACCCAAGAGGGCATTTTTTAACCTTCTTTTTATTAAATTCGAATCCTTTAACAACACAATTGCATGAAAAAAATTCTACTCACCTTCACCGCTTTGTTTGCTACAGCAACCGCTTTCGCACAAGGCCAGAGCACGATTCAATCGTGGGACTTTAACT
>PZPA01000111.1 GCA_003045825.1 Bacteroidota bacterium | reverse complement strand
ATAGTCTCTACTTGCGAAAAGGAAAATACCTCAGTTGGATCCACAGGATCAGGATCAATTACAATTTCGAGCCCGTTATCAATACTTGAAAAGAACAACTCATTGCCTAAATCTAAGACGGGAAGGTTATTATCGATGATTTTAAATTGGTCCGGGTTTACTTTGGGTGCCGGCTTGGCCTTTGCGGGTAGTTTCGGTGAAGAAGCAACGGTAACAGGAACGGTCCAGTCCATTTCCTCAGCAGAAGCCAATTCTGAACTAAAGTCGGGCAATGCGCGAACCGGAGTGGTCCACTCTAGTGCGAGAAAAGTTAAAAACAATGCAGTCGTTAAGCCGATTGCGAAAAACAGTGGTCTCCTTTTTTCGAGGTTGGCTTGAGGCGATTTACTTGAATTGGCTCTCATAATATTCTGATTTAAAGGGTTCAGAATAATTTTAGCCAAAAACTATTCCAAAAATTTATGAAAGAGTCGACTCGTTATGATTCCCGCCATCGCACCCGCTGTATTTGCGAGTCCATCCATCACGTCGGCATTCCGGCCCAATGCCATGGCGCCTTGAAGATATTCAACCACTCCGCCTATAATCGCGGCTGTGATCCAGTAGGCAAGCATTTTTTTACGAGTTAAACGACGATTGTATGCACGGGACGAGGCAAAATAAAGCAGCACTACCCAAGAGAAGTAGAGTATAAAATGAACCAGTTTATCACTGATCTCAAGAGTAAAACCTGGATTCAAATTCTCCACGGGCGCAAGGCAGATGTAGAGAATAAGAAAGCCCCAACCAATGGCAGGGGCTCTATATATCCAGGGATTCAACATGGGTTTATCCGAGCATTGCTTCGTAGGCAGCAGCGTCCATTAATCCATCCAATTCAGATGCATCTGCGATTTTGATTTTCACCATCCAGCCTTCGCCGTAAGGATCTTCGTTTACGGACTCTGGTGCATCCTCTAAACCCTCGTTAAATTCGAGCACCTCGCCACTAACAGGAATGAATAGGTCAGAAACAGTCTTCACTGCTTCAACGCTACCGAAAACTTCATCTTTATCTAAAGACTCACCTTCTGTATCAACGTCTACGAAGACAATATCACCAAGCTCACCAGCGGCAAATTCGGTAATTCCAACATAGGCCTCATCGCCCTCAACGCGGACCCATTCGTGGTCCTTTGAATACTTTAAGTTATCTGGAAACTGCATATGCGTTTAATTTTTCCCAAATGTAAGTTCTATTTTAATCCCTTCCACACCTATTGCCCAAGATTAAATCTAAAGGCAATACCTGCATTGGTATTCAATGTAGGGAAGGCATTGGAAGTCTTAAATTTACTCACCGTTTGATCGTAGTAAAGACGGGCAGTTAACTTTGACGAGAGCATGTAATCCGCACTGGCCTTCAACGACCAAATTCTTTGACCTGCGGTAACCTGATCTAAACCCTCTTGTATGCGACGAATTACCGTCTGATTGTCGCGCAAACTAAAGTCCAATTTCAAATCGAGGTTGGAAGTGATTTTCTGTGGTCTACCGTCTGTAACAACATTAAAACTAACATCCTTAATAATGTATCCTGTGCCCAAAACAAATTCGTATCCCTTTGTATCCGTCATTTGATTATTGACCAACGATAGATTCAATTGACGATTACGCTTTATATCCAAACGCAAACTGGCCTGGTTCTTCATACGCATATTGATACCCACGAACGGACCAAAGTTTTCCGCAATACTAATTTGCGAGATTTGGTAATCCGGTAAGAAATCCCCGTTCGTGTTACGGATGTTATTCGGTGGCTCACCATTCTGAATACGTTGTTGCAGGAGCATGTTGCTCTGGTAGGAATTCATGGTGTACAAGCTCTTGTAGGTATGCGTCAAAGTAAAGCTCTGGAAGTTCTTTTTAAACCAAGGAATGTTCATCAATCCATTAAAGTTCAAGGTCCAATTCGGCATTGGCATCTTCGGCCTTCCGTTGATCTCGACAGTATTCGGATCGCGGCCTGAGTAGGCCGCTAAGAATGCTGGGATTAAAACATCTGCACTGTTGTAACTGTAGCCGTCGTATCCCTCTCGTGTTCCAGTGGTGTCCTGAGCACCGGAAATAAAACTAGGCACATAGGCGGGATCTGTTTGCTGACGAGCAATAGCCAAACGCTCGGAAACCACATTTCGATGGTTAAGGAATGTTTCGTACACCTGAGAATATGAAGAACTATCTAATGGCTCAAAGGCACTCCCAATAGAGAGGAATGATACACTATAGTTCCCCATATCCATGGGGTTAAAATGGTAATAGCCCTCTGACAACCCAAGGGTGGTGTCTTGCAACGGGTCATGGAAACGATAGATGGAACTGCTGTTTAAACCAGCAACACGCGTTGCCGTAATTTGAAGGCGAATGTCTTGCCAAGGCTCTACGACAGCCCGGAAATTGAGGTTCTCGGAGAATGTTTTTTGGAATTGGTTTGGCTGTTTAGGGTTTTTAGTTAACCAATTATTTTCAGCGGCCCGCTCTGCTACTGCACTTTGCGCACCGAAAACGAAATCAACGCCGGGTGCAAATAAACTGCTCGGGTCCATTCCAAAAGACACTGGATTCGTTACTATTCCAGGCAATAACG
>PZPA01000058.1:2957-11855 GCA_003045825.1 Bacteroidota bacterium | reverse complement strand
GCTCTGCCCAAAGGTGAGCACATCCATATCGCCATCACCATCGATATCTGAAATGGCCGGTATATCGCTGCTGAAGTTGTAAAGATTGGTGGTTGTGCCACCGGCACTAGTGGTTAAGTAATTCGTGGTCAATGCCCAAGTGAAACTTAAAGAGTCGGTCGTGCTCGTATTTTCCCAAACACCTATTCCTCCTAAAACGTAGGCGAAAAGATCTTTTTTACCGTCGCAATTGTAATCTCTGAATAAAGCCCAATTTTTCACTGCTGGAAGAGCGGATGCATATTCAGGTTTACCCACCCAAGTCCCGTTTTCAGCAATAAATGTGATCCACCGCCCGCCTTGTCGATCGAATGCAACTAAATCTTCTGTGCCGTCTAAATTTAGATCGACCTTTGACCATTGTGGCAAATCTGCTCCACCCATGAAAGGGTACGGAATGTTGGTGCCTCCAGCATTTACAGTAGGTCCCGCAGTCCAATCAAAATTAAGGCGGTTGCTTTGGCCGTAACTCAATAGGCCGAAAAACAGAAAAACGAGCGTAAAAATTAGGGTCCTTCTCATAGGTACTCAAAGATAGGATAAACTTAGATGTTCGCTGGGACAAAAAACTTTAGGTTAGGCACCCTGAACTGCCTATATTTGCGCGTTATTGAAAAACTGAAACAATCCATCAGGATGCAGAACAAAGGATTAATTACCGTTTTCGCGATTGCACTAGGTCTGGCTTCATTATACCAGCTCTCGTTCACATGGGTCGCGAACAACGTCGCTAGCGATGCAGAGGCATTCGCCGCAGGAGATGCAAATATTAAGTCGGCTTATCTCGACAGTATGATGTCGCAAGAGGTCTATCCGTTACTCGGGTTTACCTATGGCGAAGTGAAGAAAAAGGAAATGAACCTTGGTCTTGACCTCAAAGGAGGGATGAATGTCATCCTCGAAGTGAGTGTTAAAGACGTATTGAAAGGTTTAGTGGCAAATGCCCAAGACCCGCGCTTTACTCAAGCAATCACGAATACTGACGTTGCGCAGAGCCAAGGTCAAAACAACTACTTGAACACGTTTTTTGCGGAGTTTGACAAAATCAGCGCAGAAACAGGTGGTGGGTTGTTGTTGAGCGACGCTTCGCTTTTCGGTACGCCGGAAATGACGGATAAAGTAGGTTTCAATGCCGCAAACGATGCCGTACAAGCGGAAATTCGTCGCGATGTTGAGGCTGCAATTGCCAACGTATTTACCGTTTTGCGTGCACGTATCGACCAGTTTGGTGTGGTACAGCCGAACATTCAGCGCCTAGAGGGAACTGGACGTATTTTAGTGGAACTACCGGGTGTTAAAGATCCGGCGCGTGTTCAGAAACTTCTTCAGTCTACCGCAGAATTGCAGTTCTGGAATATGTACGAAGGAGCGGAGGTACTTCCTTTCTTAGTTTCAGCAAACGATAAACTTCGCGACCTTGTGGAAGGTGAGAAAGCAACTACAGAAACGGTTGACGAAACGCCAGATTTTAGCGATTTAGCCATTGAGGATGTCGAAGCACCGGCAGATTCTGTAGCGATCGATTCTTCAGATGTGCTCTCTACTAACAATCCATTGTTTGAAGTTTTCCGCCCGATGGTGAGTGAAACTGGAATGGCTATGCAAGGACCGCGTGTTGGTTATTCATTGATTCGTGATACAGCGAAAGTGAACGCCTACCTCGCTCGTCCTGAAATCGCTCAAATGATGAGTCAAGAATTGCGCAATGCGAAATTCATGTGGAGCAGCAAGCCTGAGCCAAACTCTGATATCATTACGCTTTTAGCTATAAAAGGCAACCGCGAAAACACGCCGGAATTAGACGGTGGAGTGATCGTAGATGCGCGTCCAGATTTGGACGAATACAACCGCAATATTGTAACCATGGCCATGAACGGTTCTGGTGCGCAGAAATGGCAACGCCTTACTGCAGAAGCAGCTGCGCAAACGCCAAAACGTTCGGTAGCTGTAGTATTAGATAACTATGTATACTCTTACCCGCAAGTTCAAAACGAGATTGCAGGTGGTCGTACACAGATTACAGGAAACTTTAGTGCCGAGGAAAGCGCGGATTTAGCGAACATTCTTCGTGCAGGTAAACTAGATGCTCCAGCGCGCATTATTCAGTCCGATGTGGTAGGACCCTCTTTAGGTAAGGAAGCCATCTCTGCATCGATCAATTCATTCGCTATTGCTCTTGCTCTAGTACTGCTTTACATGTACTTCTACTACAGCGGTGCAGGTCTTGTAGCGAATATGGCGCTATTGATTAACATGTTCTTGATCTTCGGTATCCTTGCAAGTTTACGAGCGGTATTGACGCTTCCAGGTATGGCGGGTATTGTATTGACCATTGGTATGGCAGTAGATGCTAATGTGCTCATTTTCGAACGTATTCGTGAAGAAATGCGTTTAGGAAAAGGGCTGCGAGCGGCAATTGTTGACGGATATAAGAATTCGAACAGTGCGATCATCGATGCCAACGTAACAACCTTCTTAACGGGTATTATTTTATTTGCCTTTGGTACGGGTCCTATTCGCGGTTTTGCGACGACTTTGATGATTGGTATTTTGACTTCGTTATTTACGGCATTGTTCATCTCAAGAGTCGTTTTCGAAAAAAGATTGAATGCGAAAAAAGACATCAAGTTCTCAACCAAAACGACGAAGGACTGGTACACGAACATCAACTTTGACTTCTTGAAGAAGCGTAAGGTGGCTTATGGCGTATCAACAGTTGTAATTGCTATTGGTTTGTTTTCCCTTTTCACAAAAGGCTTGAATTTAGGCGTTGATTTTGTGGGTGGTCGTTCCTTCCAGGTGCGCTTTGACCAACCGGTGGAAGTAAGCGATATCGCAGAATCTTTGAGCAATGCTTTTGTCGATGAAGACGGCAATACTTACACTCCAGTAGTGAAGACTCTAGGCGATGCGAATCAGGTAATTATCACCACAAGCTACCGCATTGGAGAGACGGGTCCTGCAATTGACGAAGACGTACAGTCTAAGCTCTACGCAGGCGTTGCTGGTTTCTTCGCGGAAGAATTGCCGATTGAATCCTTCTTTACTGACGATACCGAAGACGCTATTGGTTTAGTGGGTTCACGTGTCGTTGGTCCAACCATTGCAGATGATATTAAGTCGGGTGCGGTATACAGCATCGTCTTTTCTTTAATCGTTGTATTCCTCTACATCCTTATTCGATTCCGCAAGTGGCAGTTCTCGCTTGGTGCAGTTGTTGCCTTGTTGCACGATGTGTTATTCGTTATGGGAGTATTCTCATTGGCAGACGGACTATTGCCGTTCCAGTTAGAAGTAGATCAAGCGTTCATTGCAGCGATTCTTACGGTAATTGGTTATTCATTGAACGATACCGTGGTTGTGTTTGACCGTATCCGCGAAAACATGGGATCTCGTGGCAAACAGAATGGAGAGAGTGTAAACAAATCATTGAATCAGACCTTGAGCCGTACGTTCAACACCTCGTTAACGACGTTCTTTGTCCTTCTCGTCATCTTCCTATTTGGTGGAGAAGTGATCCGTGGATTCATGTTTGCGCTTCTATTAGGGGTGCTTGTAGGAACCTACAGCTCATTGTTTATTGCTACTCCAGTCATGTTCGATGCTTCGGACAAGGAGAGCTAAACAACCGAAAAGCAAAATTCTCAAAACCCCCGGCGCGCACGCGCGCCGGGGGTTTTTTATTGTAAATTTGCGCCATGCAACACGTCTTTTTACTCTTCAATATTAGCGGCGGTGAATTCATCATTGTGGCATTGGTGTTTTTACTGTTGTTTGGTCCTAAGCAAATACCTGGCATGGCAAGGTCTGCTGCTAAGGTGATCAAGCAAGTGAAAAATGCGACCAATGATATCAAGAGAGAGATTCTTGATAATGCGCAAGACAGTCCGCTGACGGATGTGAAGAAAACGGTGGAAGAAGGTCGCGATGCGATCAAGGAAGTTACTGATTCTATTAAAAGAGGTACTAAATTGTGACGGCGCTCTTTCTACTAGCAGGTTTTGGTTTATTGCTGTTGGGGGGCGAGTTTTTAGTGCGCGGTTCGGTAGCCATTGCTCTTAAACTCCAGATTTCAAAAGTCATTATAGGTTTAACGCTTGTTGCCTTCGCAACGAGCGCTCCTGAACTCATTGTAAGTGTTATAGCAGCGATGAAAGGTAAAAGTGCTATCGCTTTGGGCAATGTCATTGGGTCTAACATAGCAAACATTGGTCTCATACTGGGATTGACGGCACTGCTTTACAAAATGGAAGCTGTCCGCCTCACTTATCGTAAAGATTGGTTGTTCTTGGTAGGTGCAAATGTATTGTTGGGAGGTTTCCTTTTTTTTGGAGGAATTAGCTTTGTTCAAGGGTTCATCTTAGTGGGAGCCTTAGTAGTTTACAATACTTTGAAAATACGTAGTGCCCGCATGGAGCGCGCAGCTGTATCTATAGGACAGGAGATGAACGAACCGGCTTTGCCTATCTGGCAAGGGGTAATGTTGCTCATTGTCGGAGCGGTTGGGTTAAAATTTGGTGCCCAATTGTTTGTTTCCGGTATTGCCACGCTCGCTGCGCAATGGGGTTGGAGTGAACGCCTAGTGGCGGTAAGTCTTGTTGCTTTTGGTACAAGTGTACCGGAGCTCGCAGCAAGTCTAATGGCCGCTCGTAAGGGCGAAGCTGATATTGCGATCGGCAATGTCATCGGTTCAAACATCTTCAATATTCTGAGTGTATTAGGTTTTACCGCCCTCATACAGCCTATTACTCTTTCTGACGAAGATTTACTTTGGATTGATTTTCCAATCAGTTTTCTCTTTACTCTTTTACTCATTCCTCTAATGGGAATCATTAAATCTGACCGATTAGATCGTTACGAAGGGGCTATTCTGCTTTCATTGTACTTATTTTTCATGATTTACCTCTTTAGTTGAGGGGGTAGAAATTAACAATGGTTAATAATTTTTCATTGCACCCCTAAAAAAATAGGGGTACCTTTGTTTTAAATTAAAAATTAACCACATGCCAACGGTAAGATTTCTAGCATTAGAAGAAACAATGGGGCGCAAGCCAAAAAACTTTGAAGCACCTGTAACGCGCGTTTCAGAATACTTCGGTTCTCGCGTATTCAACAGAAAAGCAATGCGCGAATACATGACTTCAGAAGCCTTTAAGGCAGTTGTCGACGCGATGGATAACGGTACCAAAATCAATCGCAACATTGCCGATCAGGTTGCATCAGGAATGAAGGCTTGGGCCTTGAATTTAGGTGCTACACATTATACACACTGGTTCCAGCCTTTGACCGGTACTACTGCAGAAAAGCACGATTCTTTCTTCGAGCCTACTGGCAATGGTGAGGCGATTGAGAAGTTCTCAGGGGGTATGTTGGTTCAGCAAGAACCGGATGCTTCTTCATTCCCTAACGGTGGTATTCGTAACACATTTGAAGCTCGTGGTTACACGGCTTGGGATCCTACATCACCGGCTTTTGTTTTCGGAAGCACATTATGTATTCCAACTGTATTTGTTTCATACACCGGTGAGGCTTTAGATTACAAAACTCCCTTACTTCGTGCCTTGCAGTCTGTTGACTCAGCAGCGACAGCTGTATGTAAGTACTTCGACAAGAACGTAAGTAAAGTAAATGCAACCCTAGGTTGGGAGCAAGAATACTTCTTGGTAGACGAAGCCTACTTTGCCGCGCGTCCAGATTTGCAATTGGCAGGCCGTGCTCTTGTTGGTCACGCGCCAGCAAAAGGCCAGCAATTGGACGATCATTACTTTGGTTCCATTCCAGAACGTGCTATTGAGTTCATGAAAGAATTGGAATACGAAAGCCGCATTTTAGGTATTCCAGTAAAAACACGTCACAATGAGGTGGCGCCCGCGCAGTACGAATTCGCCCCTGTATTTGAGGAGGCAAACGTTGCTGTAGACCACAACTCTTTGTTCATGGATCTTATGGAGAAAGTGGCGCGTCGTCACAACTTCCGTGTATTGTTGCACGAGAAGCCATTTGCCAACATCAACGGTTCTGGTAAGCACAACAACTGGTCTTTGGCAACAAACACCGGTGTGAACCTTTTGGCTCCTGGTTCTACGCCAATGAGCAACTTGATGTTCTTGACGTTCTTCATCAACAGTATCAAGGCGGTGTACCGCCACGCAGATTTGATCCGTGCGTCGATCGGTTCAGCGGGTAACGAACACCGTTTGGGTGCGAACGAAGCTCCACCTGCGATTATTTCAGTTTTCATCGGCCAGCAGTTGAGTGCTGTTTTGGATCAGTTGGAAAACATCGAAGGTGGCAAAATGACTCCGGAAGAGAAGACCGACCTCAAATTGAACGTGGTAGGTAAAATTCCTGATGTATTGTTAGATAACACGGACCGTAATCGTACTTCACCGTTCGCCTTCACAGGTAATAAATTTGAATTGCGTGCTGCAGGTTCTGCTTCTAACTGTGCACAGCCAATGACTGTATTGAATGCGGTAATGGCTGAGCAATTGATCGAGTTCAAAGCAGATGTTGATGCGCTTATCGAAAAAGACGGATTGAAGAAAGACGAAGCGATCTTTAGCGTATTGAAGCGCTATATCACTGAAAGTAAAGCCATTCGCTTCGAAGGCGACGGATATGGTGATGCTTGGAAGGAAGAAGCTGCGAAGCGTGGTTTGAACAATGAGCCTTCTACACCACGTGCCCTTGATGCCTACGTAAGCGAGCAGACCCTAGGTATGTTCGAAGCTATGGGTGTGATGAGCCACCGCGAGGCGGAAGCACGTCACGAGATCTTGCTCGAGTCGTACTTTATGAAGATACAGATTGAGTCGCGTGTTCTCGGTGATCTGGCAGGAAACCACATTGTTCCGACGGCAATTAAATACCAAAATGTGCTTATTGACAACGTTCAGCGTCTTAAAGACATTATGGACGATTCAACGTTTAAAACGGTAGCTAAGGAACAATTGGAAATGATCAAGGATATCTCCGCACGCATTTCAAAAATTCTAGCGTCTAAAGATGCTATGATTGAAGCCCGTAAGAAAGCAAATGCACTTGAAGACCTTCGTGAGAAGGCTATTGCTTACTACGATAACGTGAAGCCTTACTTCGACGTGATTCGCTACGAAAGTGATAAATTAGAGCTAATGATTGACGACGAACAATGGCCATTGCCGAAGTTCCGTGAAATGCTCTTTACGAGATAATTATAGCTTTTTAAATTTTGACTGATAGAAACCCCGTCCTCGCGGGGTTTCTTTTTTTATTTTATCTATATTGTGGGTGCTTAAACACAAGAGACCAGACTCGCATGCAAAAACGCATTTTACGAACTTGGACCGTTGTCCTCGCTTTCTTGCCCATTATAGCTTTCGCACAAGATGCCACTGTTGAAGAGGTAGACATGAAGCCGCACAAGCTTACGGTGAAAGCTGATGAATACTTTGACTCAAAAGAATATTCCGTTGCCATTGAGATTTATGCTAAGGCATATTCTAAGGAAAAATCGCGCGAGCAAAAGCAGCGTATTTCTTACAATATGGCTGAAGGATACCGTTTTACGGGGCAGTGTAAAAGAGCCGCTAGTTACTACCAGCGCGCCTCTAAATTGGGTTATGGCGCTCAAGCCGACTTTGGCTATGCCGAAATGTTGCAATGTCAAGGTGAATATGAGGATGCCATTATCGCTTACGAGACATTTAAAAAGTTAGTGCCGAGTGATGCTCGTGCAGACCGCGGTATTGAAAGTTGTCAGAAGGCTGCACAATGGGTCGTTTCAGGCTCGCTATTCGCCTTAGACAACGCGAAAGATTTAAACTCCAAAAAATCAGATTACTCCATTGCCTTTGCGGGCAAACGAGGCAAAGAAGATCTGTCGCTAATGATTTCATCGATGCGCGATGACGCGACCGGCCGGAAAGAAGACGGTTGGATGGGCCAGCGGTTCTCTGACATTTTCGTCATTGAGGGCGAACGCAAAAAAAATAACAAGAAGAAAAAAGGCAAAGAGGCCAATGCAAACGACGAAATTGTTTGGGGCGATCTCGAAGCAATGAGTGACGTCATTAATAC
This sequence comes from Bacteroidota bacterium, assembly GCA_003045825.1. GTDB lineage: Bacteria > Bacteroidota > Bacteroidia > Flavobacteriales > Schleiferiaceae > UBA10364. Next base: position 3,755 of record PZPA01000058.1, on the reverse strand, counting down.
CAAGGACCATGAGGGTGTGGTAACATTTGATTCACGTGGCAAGGAGATGTATTTCACGAAGTGTATGCAAGTGAAAAACATGAAAATGGGATGTGCCATATATACGACCAAAAAAATTGGACAAGATTGGGCAAATCCAGAGCCTGTCGTCATTGCTTTGGACAGTGGTGCTTCTGTAGGTCATCCAGCATTGAGTCCGGACGATCAAATATTATATTTCGCGGGTGAGGTTGCCGGTGGAAAAGGAGGTAAGGACATTTACATGACGACTTATGATCGTAGAAAGCGTGAATGGGCTGCACCAACAAATTTGAATATTAATACGCGCGGTGACGAATTGTACCCTTTTGTTCACGGTGACGGATACTTGTATTTCTCATCCAACGGTCATGTAGGTATGGGTGGATTCGATTGTTTTCGTGTAAAATTGGACGAAAACGGCGCCCCAGTTGGGGATGTTGAAAACATGCTTTCACCAATCAATTCAGAGGCAGATGATATTTCACTGCGTTTTGTGCCTGGCGATAATACCAAGAAGGGGTTTGTGGTGAGTAACCGAAAGGGAACTCGTGGCGAGCACGACATCTGGTACGTCACTGAATGGGAAAAATTCTTCGAAGCTTCGGGTACTGTTGTAAGCAGTAAAAATGGTAAGCCTGTTAGTGATGTAACGATAGAAGTAAGCAATAAAGAAGGTCAATCGTTTACAGTGACTACGAATGCAAACGGTCAATTCAGCATTCCACGCGGACAGATGGAAGAAGACAAGTCGTACAAATTGAATATGAGCCGAAAACG
>PZPA01000058.1:0-2947 GCA_003045825.1 Bacteroidota bacterium | reverse complement strand
GAAAACGCTTCTTAAATGCAGTGGGCGATATTACAACAAAAGGTTTAGCCTTGAACGACTATGCTCAGGTAAAAGAGGAGCGCGCCTACGTGAAATCTTACAGTCTTCGTCTGGAAATGGACCCTATCGAAGTACCCATCGTTCTTCCTAACGTATTCTTTGACTTAGCAAAATCTGAATTGCGTGAAGAAAGTAAAATTGCCTTAGATACAGTATTCAGTATTCTTCAGCGTAATCCTACCATCACCATAGGTCTACGTTCACATACGGATTACCGTGATACGGATGCGAAAAATGATGCCTTGTCTCAAGCACGTGCACAGAGTTGTGTAGATTACCTTATTGAAAAAGGTATTCCAACTGCACGACTTACAGCTGTGGGTATGGGAGAGAAAGAGCCGTTTGTGATTTCTACTGACTATAAAGGATATGGTGCGGAAAAATTTAAGGCGGGCGATAACCTGACCGAATCATTCATTCGTAGACTAAATAGTGAAGACCAAGAGGTGGCGAATCAGATCAACCGTCGTACTGACTTTAAGGTGTTGAGTGATGATTATGTTCCGTCTACGGTAGTAGCAGGTGGTGAATCTGAGAATGGAGGTGCAGCTCAACCTAAAAAAGATGAAAACCCCATTGGTCAAACCATGACCTTAGGGCCTAAAGACCGTTCATTAGGTAAAATCGCCATGGATAATGGTATGAATGTAGTACAGCTTAAAAACCTAAATGGAGGATTGCGCGGGGCGCGCCCTATGCCGGGTATGGTTATCAAAGTAACGCCAAACGGTGATTATACGGCCTTTGATGCTGATCATTACCAGGTTAAGCGTGGGGACACCATGCGCATTATTGCAAAAGAAACAGGTGCAAACGTAAAAGATATCCGTGATTTGAACGGATTCAAGAGCGATAAAGACTTAATCATCGGATCCTGGATTCAGATTAAGTAGCGAATACTTTTAAAATGAAAAGCGCGCACGGGTCTCCCGTGCGCGCTTTCTCGTTATTTTTGCCTCATGAATAATACATCAGACCGCTATACGGGACGTGGCGTAAGTGCCCAGAAAGAAGACGTTCACAACGCAATCAAAAACATCGATAAAGGCTTGTTTCCAAAGGCCTTCTGTAAAATAGTTCCGGATTATTTGACCGGTGATGAAGACTATTGTCTTGTTATGCATGCGGATGGTGCAGGTACTAAAAGTTCACTTGCCTACATGTATTGGAAGGAAACTGGAGACGTGAGCGTTTGGAAAGGCATTGCTCAGGATGCTTTAATTATGAATATCGATGACCTGCTTTGTGTGGGAGCTACGGAGAATATCATGCTCAGTTCTACTATTGGTAGGAATAAGGGACTCATTACTGGAGAGGTCCTTAGTGCCATTATTGGCGGTACGGAAGCACTCCTGGAGGAATACAGAAAGCACGGTATAGACATTATCAGCACTGGTGGTGAGACGGCAGATGTAGGTGATTTAGTGCGAACCATTATTGTAGATAGTACTGTTGTTGCACGCATGAAGCGCTCCGAGGTGATTGATAACGCCAATATCAAAGCGGGAAACGTGATTGTGGGATTGGCGTCTTTTGGACAAGCAACGTACGAATCGGAGTACAATGGTGGTATGGGGTCAAACGGACTCACAAGTGCCCGTCACGATGTATTCACGAAAGAATTAGCGGTGAAATACCCTGAAAGTTTTGACCCCGCAGTTCCTGATTCATTGGTTTATACGGGTTCTAAATCCTTAACGGAAGAAACGGATACTCCTCTGGATGCGGGTAAATTGGTCCTAAGTCCAACACGTACGTACGCGCCTATTATTAAGCAGATTCTCGATCAGTACCGCGATAAAATAGATGGTATGGTGCATTGTTCTGGAGGTGCACAAACAAAGATTTTACACTTCTTAGAAAAGGGACATGTTGTGAAGGACGAGTTGTTCCCTATTCCTCCATTATTCAAAATGATTCAAGAGGAGAGCGGTACGAAATGGGAAGAAATGTATCAGGTATTTAATATGGGACACCGCATGGAATTGTATGTGGATCCTGCAATAGCACAAGAAATAATTGCCATCAGTGAGCGCTTTGGTGTTCCTGCGAAAATCGTTGGGAGAGTCGAAGAAAGCGATGCTAAGGAATTGACTATTCGTAGTGAGTACGGCACCTTTAACTACGGGAAGTAATGGCGATGTTAGATAAACTTAATGTGATTTTTCAGCGCTTTAATGAGGTGAATGACCTCATTATTCAGCCCGATGTTATCTCAGATGGTAAGCGATACGTTCAGCTGAACAGAGAGTATAAGAACTTGAAGCCCTTGGTGGAGGTTAGAGAGCAATTCTTAGAGATGTCTAGCCGCATTGAGGAGGCTAAAAACGTTTTGAAGGAGGAGAAGGATGCCGATTTTCGTGAAATGGCGAAAATGGAATTGGACGAATTAGAGCCTGCCTTTGAAGCTTTAGAGGAAGAAGTAAAAATTCTTCTCTTGCCCAAAGATCCTGAAGATGATAAGAATGCACTCGTGGAAATTCGTCAAGGCGCAGGTGGCGATGAAGGTGCCATTTTTGCAGGTGACCTATTCAGAATGTACCAGCGCTATTGCGAAGGAAGAGGTTGGAAAATGGAAATCCTTACCATGAATGAGGGATCTGCCGGAGGCTTTAAAGAGGTTTCTTTTGAAGTCAATGGAGAATCTGTTTATGGGATTTTAAAATATGAAAGTGGGGTCCATCGCGTACAACGCGTTCCCGCAACGGAAAGCCAAGGTAGAGTTCACACCTCAGCGGCTTCTGTCGTTGTGCTGCCCGAAGCTGAAGAGGTGGATGTGGATCTTGACATGAAGGACGTTAAAAAAGATACCTACCGTTCCCAAGGGGCGGGTGGTCAGCACGTAAATAAGACTGAGAGCGCCGTCCGTTTGACTCACCTCCCTACG
>PZPA01000110.1 GCA_003045825.1 Bacteroidota bacterium | reverse complement strand
CCGGTGCCGCGGGTATCCACGGTTTTCATAAAATGCGTACGATGCTCCGGTTTGAATTGGTCCAAGAAGGAGACGAAAAGGGAAAAGTCACCAACCTTGAGGTCATAGAATTAGGAAAACGCGGTCAACTCCGTTAATTTTGTCCTTTAATAGCCTTGCAATGTCTACAGCTTTACATGCCATCACACCTGTTGATGGACGTTATGCTTCGAAAACCGAAGCCCTTTCTCAGTACTTTTCGGAGTTCGCGCTCATCAAATATAGAGTTCGCGTTGAAATCGAATACTTTATTGCGCTGTGCGAAAGCGACTTACCTCAATTAAACGGTGTTGATCACAAGCACTTTAAAGCCTTGCGTGGCCTCTACCAAAACTTTACAACGGCGGATGCTCAAAAAATAAAGGACATTGAAAAGGTCACTAATCACGATGTTAAGGCCGTTGAATATTTTATCAAAGAAGCTTTTGAAGCGCTAGGCTTAAGCCAATTTCAAGAGTTCATTCACTTTGGACTTACGTCGCAAGACATCAATAATACGTCTGTTCCTTTATCCGTTAAGGAAGCGCTGGAAGAGGTTATCTGTCCATCCATAGAACAGTTGATTGAAGCGCTGGAAGCAAGTGCAAAGGCCTGGGAGAACATTCCTCTTTTAGCGCGCACACACGGTCAGCCAGCTTCTCCGACTACTTTAGGAAAAGAATTCAAGGTGTTCACCGTTCGTCTGCGTGGCCAACTTACACAACTCAAAGCAGTGCCGCACAGCGCGAAATTTGGGGGTGCTACGGGTAACTTTAATGCCCATACTGTGGCTTATCCGGGGCGTGACTGGCACCGTTGGGGCGATACATTTGTGAGCAAATCCTTGGGTCTACAACGCAGCTACCCGACAACCCAGATTGAACACTACGACAATATCGCCGCGCAATTCGATGCCCTCAAACGTATAGACAATATCTTCATCGACCTGTGTCGCGACGTTTGGACCTACGTGAGTATGGATTACTTCAAGCAAAAGATTAAGGCTGGTGAAGTCGGTTCGTCGGCCATGCCTCATAAGGTAAATCCTATCGATTTTGAAAATGCAGAAGGAAACCTTGGCCTTGCCAATGCATTGTTCGAGCACCTCGCTGGAAAATTGCCTATCTCACGATTGCAACGTGATCTTACAGATTCAACAGTATTGCGTAATGTAGGCGTTCCTTTTGGTCACCTTTTGATTGCGATCGCATCAATGAGTAAGGGATTGGGCAAACTTTTAGTGAATGAAGCTAAGATTGCGTCAGATTTGGAAGCGAATTGGGCCGTGGTCGCAGAAGCTATTCAAAATATCTTGCGTCGTGAAGGTTATCCAAAACCCTATGAGGCATTGAAAGCCTTAACCCGCACAAATAGCGCCATAACTGCATCAAGCATCGCTGATTTTATTGATACTTTAAACGTAAATGATGCTATCAAAGCCGAGCTCAAACAAATTACCCCGAGCAACTATATTGGTCAGGTTAAAAGCTAAACGTACATCATGAAGAAAGCGCTCATTACCCTGTCGTTTTTTGTTGTCGGAGGAGTGTCCATTGGTCTCTATCAATACTATAGAACACCGGAAAAAGCAATGGAACAGCAACCTGTTTTTAAAGGGAGTGCCGATGGGTTTGCAGGAATACTTGAAGACTCAGAATGGGAAACAGGTGCAGTAGTGCAGCTTTCAGACACCATCAAGAGTGCTGAAAGTAAAAGTATTTCGTTTTCAAATGGAATTATTGTCACCAAAGACACCTCCGACCCCACTACATGGCCGTCCACTGGGTACATCACTGTTCAAGGCATTTACCAGGGCAAGGAAGTAGACGAATTCTTTGGGGAAACGCTAATTCGTGTGAGTGCCGCTTTTCTTCTCGAGCCCTCGAAGTCTGAAAATCTGAATTAGACCTATTCCGAAGAATACGGTAAGCGCAAGTGCGGAATTTCTTAGATCGCCCGTCAATGCCTCTAGAATGCCGATACTAAACATTCCAAAAGTGGTGGCCAATTTTTCCATGACGTCGTAGAAACTAAAGTATGTTGTGTGGTCTTCCGTCTCTGGCAGCATCTTGCTGTAGGTAGAACGTGAAAGACTTTGTACAGCGCCCATAACGAACCCCAGTACGCCGCCAACGATGTAAAATTGGCCCGCGGTCTGAACAAAGTACGCGGCAAAGCACAGCAACATCCAGATAGCAACACCTATTTTAATGGCAAATACATTGGTCGTTCGCTCACTAAGTCGTGCGAAAACGGCCGAACCCGCGATCGCTACAAACTGAATGATTAAGATCGTCAAGATCAGCTGAGACGATTCTAAATCCAGCACCTTCGACCCGAAAACTGCCGCGAGTAAAATGATGGTTTGCATCCCAACGCTGTACCAGAAAAAGCCGCCAAGAAAAATGCGCAGTGATTTTATACCTCGAAATTCTTTGAATACTAATAAAAGTTCGCGCCAACTTTTCCAGAACAGCTTGCTTTCAAAATAGTCCTTTATGTCGTCTTTCGGCATTCTGTTAATGGCGGGAAGTCCAAACCCCAACCACCAGATTCCGGTGACGAGGAAAGAAAATCGCGAAGCAATGCCTTCGTCGGCAAAACCGAAAGTTTGGGGCATTTGCACTAAAATGAGACAAATAATGAGCAATAAGGCACTGC
>PZPA01000008.1 GCA_003045825.1 Bacteroidota bacterium | reverse complement strand
AACCGGGAAGGAGGTGTTGTCGGCGTTGCCCATAGTAGAATTGGTTTCCTGCGCCTGACAAGCGGTCAGAAACAGTGTGGTGGTGAGTATGTAGAGTACTTTTTTCATGTAGTGTGTTAACGCAAATGCGGTGCGGTATGTTCAATATTAGGCGGTGAAGATGAAGCTGTAGATCTGACTGAGGACATTTGGATCGCGAAGGATGCGGCGGTGTCCTAGGCCTTTGGTTTCTATGAAGGTGCCGTGTGTTAGGTTTTCGCCTACTGAACGTCCCATGGCGATGGGAGTGTCGTTGTCGTTGAGATCGTGGAAGACCAGCGCGGGGATGGTGTTGCGTGCTGCCAGGCCAGGTGCACTGAAGCTGTCGAAATCTTCGCCGTGGATTTTTTTGAGGTTGGCGATGATTCGGCCGTGAACCTTTGCATTGAAGCCTACAGCATCGCAGAAGAGTCCTACCATACCGGAGATGAGCCCCGGTGGGGCGATCAGGATTTGGTGATCAGCCTTGGTACCGCATTCCATTTGAGCGTATAGTGCGGCGTTGCAGCCTAAGCTGTGGGCAATGATGCTGTGGAATGTGCCATAGCGTTGTTGAATTTGCTGGATGCATTCGCCAAATTCAGGCATCATAGTGCGCTTGCCTTGCGCCCCGCGATGCGCCAGCGCGTTAAAGCCAATAAGGGTATATTCTTCTAGGAAATGGGGGTTTTGGACTTCGCAATGGTCGAGCAGGGCGGTGAACTGAGTGAATCTGCCGCCCCAGCCGTGTACGAAAAGAATGTGTTTAGGTCCTGTTCCTAGCGTATACACCGGATAGGTCAGGCCGCGGGGATGAGTGAACAGCTCGGGAGTACCAAAGCGCTCTTCCATGAGACGTTCGCGTTTTGGTATTTTGAACGGGTAGGGGGTAAGGAACCAACGCCAAGCAATTTTTGCTGCAAGGGCAATACTAATACGTTGAGAGAGCTGCGCGGTGCGGCGCATAATGGAAGGAACTTGCAGTGATGCGCGGTCCTGAGCGCTGTGGGGTTGGGGTTGGTCATTCATGGGTCGTAAAACTACGGAATGACAGATAGAAAACTGTAGTGCCCAGAACAAGATTCGAACTTGCACGCGATTACTCGCACCACCCCCTCAAGATGGCGTGTCTACCAATTTCACCACCTGGGCAAGGTGTAGTTAAAGCTACACATTTAAGTGTCTTCTTTAACTGTAAAAAAGAAAACCACCTGGTGAGGTGGCTTTCTCTTAGTGATCCCTCAGGGGCTCGAACCCTGGACCCATACATTAAAAGTGTATTGCTCTACCAACTGAGCTAAGAGATCAACCTTATTCCGCTTTGCGGGCTGCAAATATACAGAGGTTTCCTTTTTTACCAACTAAGTGAGAGAAAAAAATCAAAGGAATATTTAGGCGTTCTGTTGGGGTAGGGTTTATACCTTTGAATACCAAAATATTTGGGCCATGAGATATTTTCTTTTAGGGTATATGGGAAGCGGAAAAAGCACACTAGGTAAGGCATTGAGCCAGCGCTTAGGGGTGGGTTTTGTGGATCTTGATGTGCGAATTACTGAGCAGATTGGGCAGTCCATAGCTTCATATATGGCGGATAAAGGGGAATTGGCCTTTCGAAAGGTGGAACACAGCGTGTTGGAACGCCTATTGGCTGAGGATCATGACAATGTGGTGGTTGCTTTAGGCGGTGGAACGCCCGTGTTCTATAATCACATGGAGGCGTTGAACGCCGCAGGCACGACGGTATTTTTGGACGTGAGCGTTGTGGAATTGGCCCATAGGTTGGAAAAAGATATGGATCGTCCACTCATTAATGGGAAAGACGATGTCGCAGAATTTGTGGCGAAACACCTCTTTGAGCGTCGACCATTTTACAGTTTAGCGCAGCACAGGGTGAAGGGCGATGCCCTCACTGTAGAAGCTATTCTTGAAGTTATAGGGTAGTTAGACGAGCTTAACGTTGTTGGCGACGCCGTTGACTACGTTTAATTGGACCGTGTCCTGAAGCGTAGTGCTCAAACTCAATCCTTTCAAATCTGCCTTTACAGGGTAACGCTTATGGCTCCGGTCGACAAGTACCGTTGTACTGAGCACACGTGGACGAAAGCCCATCAGTTTTATCACCGCCCACAGTAAGGTACGGCCGCTGTTGAGTACATCGTCTACCAGTGCAAATTCGCCGCCTACCGGGAGGTCAATCATCATTTCCTCCAGCACCGGTGCGTCTTTATCCATGACAAGGGGATGGAGCGTAATGTTGATATCACTGATTTTGCGCAAACGCGTGACCAGTTGCTCTGCGAGCCAGTACCCATTATCCTTTATTCCCACGACGTGTAAATCAGTCGCATTATGGTGACGGTCGTAAAGTTCCCACGCTAGGCGTTGAATCTTGTGCTCGATGGCGGTTGCGTTCAGTATTTCAGTAGTGTTGCTCATGATAGGGTGAAATTAGGCTTTTAGCACCAATTGGACAACGTTTTCTATATGATGTGTCTGTGGGAACATATCCACTGCCCGGCTTTGCTTGACTTCGTATTTTTCAGTGAGTAGCCCTAAATCTCGTGCTTGCGTAGCAGAGTTGCAGCTTACGTAAACGATTCTAGGAATTTCAAGCTCGAGCAACAAGGCTATCACATCGCCGTGCATTCCATCTCGTGGCGGATCTGTGACTAGAACATCGGGCTTGCCGTGCTTCGCAATGAATTCGGCATTAAATACCTCTTTCATGTCGCCCGCATAGAAGGTTGCATTAGTAACGCCGTTGTTTTGAGCATTCAGTTTTGCATCTTCAATGGCTTCAGGGATCAATTCAATCCCGACCACCTCACGCGCTTGCTCCGCCATGAAAAGTGCGATGGTACCTGTACCGGTATATAAATCAAAGACCAATTCGTCTTTCTTGATCTCTGCCATATCCATTGCCACCTTATACAGTTCGTACGCCTGCTCAGGATTCGTCTGGTAGAAGCTCTTAGGACCTATTTTAAAGCGCAGTTCACCTTCTCCACTATACTTTGGCATGGCTTCCTCAATGAAACCCGGACCGCTGTACGTGATGATGTCTTGATCGTAAATAGTATCGTTTTGTTTTGTGTTGATCACGTATTGAAGGGTGGTGATTTCCGGGAATTTCCCGGCCAATTCTTTCAATAGCTCTTCACGCGCTTCCGCGTGCTCCTCTTTAAACTGAATAACCACCAATACCTCTCCGGTGCTGGCTACACGAATCATTAGTGTTCTCAGCCAACCTTCTTGACTACGCGCATTGAAAAAAGGCATGTCTCTTTCAATGGCCCAGTCCCGAACGAAATTTCGAAGGGCATTCGACGGTTCCGGCTGCAGCAAACATTCGTCGATGTCTAACACCTTATCCCAGAAACCTGGAATATGAAATCCTGCACCGCGGCGCTCTGGAAAATCTATACCGCTGTCCAGCTGCTCCTGGGTCAACCATTTGTTATCAGTAAAACTAAACTCAAGTTTATTTCTATAGCGGTACTCCTTTCCACTGCCTAGAATGGGGTGAAACTCTTCCGGAACCACGTGTCCAATTTTGCGCAAATTCTCGCGCACTTCCTTCTCCTTGTAGCCCAATTGCTTCTCGTAGCTCAAATTCTGCCACTTGCAACCGCCGCACACACCAAAGTACTGGCACTGCGGTTCCACACGGTCCGGACTGTATTCATCTACCTTCACCACCTTGCCTTCAAGATAGCTTCGACGCTTCTTAGTCACTTGCACCTCGACGACATCGCCGGGCACGCCACCGCTCACAAACACTACCTTTTCGCCGTGTCTGCCCACTGCTTTTCCTTTGTTTCCTATATCCGTGAGCCGTACTTGCTCAAGGTTCGCCATGCGGTTTTTCTTTCTTGCCATAGGCCGCAAAAATAGTTTATAAAAAGAGAGGGCGGCCTCCCGGCCGCCCTCAATATTCTAATGCTAAAAAAGCGGGTTACTTCACGATCACAGGCTGTGCATGAGAAGCGCCCTCAGTAGTAGTGATTAATAGGTAGGTACCTGAAGCAAGACCTTCAGTTGAGATCTGTATTTTCTGACCACCCGTGAAATCTGCTTGCTCTTGGTAAAGCGTGCGCCCTGTTAGATCCATTAGTTTCAATGTTGCTGCAGCCTCGAAATTACCTTCTACAAAGAAGTCGCCGCTCGTTGGGTTCGGGTATACATTGATTTTGCTTGCAAGCGACTCTTCGAATTGACCGATAGTGTACGTTGCATCAACACTTTGTAGGACTTCTTTAGTCGAGATGTCTTGCACCCACAGTATCACACCAAGGTTTGTGAAATCTTCAACCGTATGTTCTACACTGAGGTTTGCAGGGCTCTGTGCATTTGCTGGCAACGTATAGTTACCATTGAACGTGTAGCTCAAAGTTTTGGTAACACTCTGTCCTGAAGTCAAAGCGCTCAATGTTTCACCGTTTTCATTAGGCATCATTTTCTTAACCACATTGAAGAATTCTGTTTCACCATTCGTTTTTACGTTGGCTACATCGAGGTGCGAATAAATCACCGCAAACAACCTTAAGTTGTTTGAAGTAACATCTGCTAGCGGTGAAATAGTAACCTCGGTCTCAACACTTTTAGTGAAGCGGCTCCAAGTAGCACTCATTTCAACGAATGCAGGAACATTCTGGTACTGATCGTATAAGGCCTGAGTAACACCGTTACCGTTACCGTCCCAACCGCCGTCAATCTCGACGCGTGGTACAGAGTTTACACCATAGAACGTTCTTCTGGCTCCACCTTCTAACGTGTAGTAAGGATCTCCTGTACCCGGCCAGCTCATCTGGTATTTGATAGAGTTATGTTCGCCTGGATTATCGTCAAATACAGCCTCCATAGTTGCGTTCGCTGGCGTACAAGGTCCACAAGTAGACGAAGTAAACGTCTCGTACAGCGGATAACGGGTAGTTAACGCAGTAACGACTTGAATATCCAAGCTCACCGTATCGTTCGCCGTATTCGCATCAACATTACTTCCATTGAGACCACTCAACCAAGCCTTGACAGAGTAAAGGCCTGTGCTCGAAGGGTTCCAAGTACTTCCGGAAGTAAGCGTTCCAGTAGATCCACTAGGAATACTGATGCTCGACAAACTTGAAGTTACTGGAGTACCACCGTTGATACTGTAGTTGAATGTTGCGCTCGTTAAGTTCTGTGCGCCATTATTCGTAAAATCTGCTGCGATTGTAAAAGGAGCTACGTTGAGACCTAGGTACGGACTTACATTTAAGCTGGCACCTGCCAGTTCGTAATCTGGTTGTACCCCTTGAATGAATGTGTAGTAAGTATTGTCTAAATAATCAGGCGCATTAGTTGAATTGCTACCGACGCTCGTGATTTGGTCATAAACGTTAGTGCTGTTTACGCGAACGCCTATGGTTAAACTTGGCGTCACACCTGCATTACGTTGATCTACGATGTAGATGTTGTTCGTGGTTTCTTCCAATACAATAGACCAGTAGCTCCAGTGGCTACCCGAAGCACCTGTTACACTGTACGAAGAGAATAGGATCCATTCTTGGCGGTTTGGAGACGTTCCAAAGGTTTTGCGCGCAACTTGATCGTTGGCACCACTACCGTTCAAACCCAATACACAGATGGAAGAATCTGGAATGGAAGAATTCGTAATGGCTTGAGCAGAGCCCACACTGTGGTTGGCTGGATTTGTTTTTCTCGAGAACGTAAGGATACCGGTATTTGATACTCGGAAAGAGTCAATCGCAGCTCCTTGAAGCTTAAAGGTAAACGGAAGCGTTTGAATGCTTGAATAGGTTCCTGCAGTTTGTGCCGCACCTACAATACTGGTCCAATCCGTTGGGAGACCACTACCAACAGGATATTCGGAATTTTCCTGATTTACGTTGTTCGGATTTGAGCCCGACACCGGCGCGGTATGGTAATATTGGGCACTGGCCGTTATAGTAAAGGCAAGTGCTACTAGTGAGAGTAGAAATTTTTTCATAAGTATGATTAGATTTAAGAGGTTATGAAGTTATTACTTTTCATCCTAATAGTCGTGAATTCAGCCCTTATATTTGTGGTAACCCAAAATTCAAAAGTACTATGGCTCAGTCCTCTGCATCATTAATGGCCCTCGAAGAAAAGTATGGCGCTCACAATTACCATCCCTTACCGGTCGTTCTAGACAAAGGAGAAGGTGTTTACGTATGGGACGTTGAAGGAAAACGCTACTATGATTTTTTATCGGCCTACAGTGCGGTCAACCAGGGGCATTGCCATCCAAAAATTGTAGGGGCTATGGTGGATCAGGCGCAGACGTTGACATTGACCTCACGTGCCTTTTACAACAGTAAACTTGGGGAATACGAGAAGTACATGAGCGAAACCTTTGGATTCGATAAGATCCTTCCCATGAATTCTGGAGCAGAGGCAGTGGAGACGGCGCTAAAAATCGCACGTAAGTGGGGTTATGAGAAAAAAGGAGTCGCACAAAACAGCGGTATTATCGTGGTATGTGAGGGCAATTTCCATGGACGTACGACAACCATCATTTCGTTCTCTGACGATCCCGATGCCCGTAACAACTTCGGTCCCTATACAACTGGTTTTGTCACTATTCCTTACAATGATATTGCCGCGTTAAACTTTGCGTTGATGAATGAGAATGTCGTTGGTTTTCTAGTCGAGCCTATTCAAGGCGAGGCGGGCGTGAATACACCGGACGCAAACTTTATAGCAGAGGCAGCAGCATTGTGTAAAGAGCGCAATGTTTTGTTGATTGCAGATGAAGTACAGACCGGAATTGCCCGCACTGGGTCACTTTTAGCGGTTTGTGGCGATTGTAGTTGCGGCAACACTTGCAAGCGCGGTACAACCTACACGAAGCCCGATCTCTTGATCTTAGGAAAGGCTCTATCTGGCGGCGTTTATCCCGTGAGTGCGGTACTCGCGGACGATCACGTAATGGAAGTGATCAAGCCAGGTCAGCACGGTTCCACTTTTGGCGGTAACCCTATTGCGGCAAAAGTTGCAATGGCGGCACTTGACGTGGTAAAAGAAGAAGGACTGGCGCCGCATGCGCGTGCTATGGGTGAACATTTCCGTGCGGAGATGACTAAAATCATTGGCGAAACAGCATTGGTCACCAAAGTACGCGGTAAAGGATTGCTGAATGCCATTATTATCAACGATACGCCCGACAGCTCCACTGCTTGGAACATTTGTATGGCATTGAAAGAAAACGGTTTGCTTGCAAAACCAACACACGGCAACATCATCCGTTTTGCACCGCCACTGGTAATGACAAAGGACCAGTTGGACGAATGCATCGCCATTATCCGCACCACTTTGCTGAACTTTAAAAGGTAATGCGCTGGCTCCAAGCCTTTTTTCCAAACGATCAACATCCTGATCATCACAAACCGCTTGATGGTTTGCGGGGTATCGCCGTACTAATGGTGGTATTTGGTCACGGATACAATCAAGGCCTGGGCCCCTTCGGTGAAAGCAGTTTGTTGATCCGGGGAAAACTTGGGGTATACCTATTCTTTGTGCTTTCCGCCTACCTTCTGGACCGTCAAATCATCAAGATGCTTCAGCAGGGACGCGCAGATTGGGACTATTGGTTGTATTACATCTCTCGCCGCATCTTACGCATTTTCCCACTCTTTTTTCTTGCGCTCATAGTTTTTAGAATGGCCAATGCCAGCGGACTAAAAGTAGTAATGCACGACTGGGGAGATGTGTGGCAGCACCTTGCACTTCAGCGTGGCGATCATATTTTTTGGTCCATACCGGTTGAGTTTAAATATTACCTCATTAGCCCTATAGTACTTTTCGTATTTCACCGCCTGTTTCGTTGGAACGGGTATGCCATTGCTTGCACATTAGCCGTATTAATGGGTGCGTCGTATTGGTTTGTACTATGGTGGCAGCCCGAGGGAACAAACACGCTATGGTTCCTCAACATCTTTTTGCTCGGCACCGTCGTTGCTCTTATTGAGCGTTTACGTCCCCATTTCTGGAACACCCTCACCCAATCTTCCTTCACCACCTATGCCGGCTGGGCTGTCGTGCTCATCTTTAGTTTTTGGTCTTGGAAATCAGATGACTATACTCATATAGGTACGTTTATCCCGGCGGCATTGCTATGGTCCGTTGCATTAATAGCCTCCTTTAAACCCGGCCTTTGGGCATCGCTATTAAGCTGGAAACCCCTGCGTTGGGTCGGCGCCGTCTCCTTTAGTATGTACCTGTTTCATATACCGGTATTAATGTGGGTAAAATCTTTTCCAATATCCTCAGAAATCGCTTGGCTCATTTACCTTGCGCTCACTTTGGGCGTCACGTCACTAACGTATTTAGTCGTCGAACGACCTTTGCAAAAATTCAAACCATTCGTTTATGGATCAGCGGGAACAAAACCTACGTCTTAAAGAAGCTTTCGAGCGAGGCATTACCTATAAATCGTACAGTGAATTGCTTCAGCAATATGCCCGCAAAGGAAAAACATCTGGTGAGCAGAAAGCGTCTTTTATCGAATATACCAAACTGGCTGCTGCACGTCAGCGCCGTTGGGAAAAGACGTACCGTCCCGAAGTAAATTTTATCGATGCCATTTACGATTGTAAAGTAAAAGGCGAGCAGTGGTTGGTTTTTACCGAAACGTGGTGTGGCGATGCCGCTCACGCCTTGCCGTTTTTTAATGAATGGGCCATTGCGACGAAAATCCCCCTGCGCATCGTATTTCGCGATGAGCACCCAGAACTCATGGACCAATTCCTCACCGACGGTGGCCGTTCCATTCCAAAGTGGGTACGACTTAACGATCATTTTGAAGCAGTCACCAATTGGGGACCTCGTCCATCAGAACTCACCGAACACTACAAACAGTGGAAGGCTGAGCCAGATTTTGATAAGTCTGAATGGTCGCTTTTTGCGCAAGATTGGTACAACAAAAACAAAGGTCGCGCACTAGAAAACGACATCTTTGATTTGATGCGATAGTTATTCTTTTTGCGAAGAGGTATTACTTGTTGTTCTTGAGATTCAAAAACATCTTTTCGAACGTACTGTAGACTTCGTCCAAAAAGGGTTGAGTCAAGGCTTCTTTGACTTCAGCGGTAGAAGGATGTGATTCTTTCATGAATTTGAACCCCTGCTTCATTGGCCCAGCCTCAAATTCAACGTAGTGCCAGCGTTCCATGGCGTAAATGGTGGTTTTGAATTGTTGGGTACTCCAAGTTTCGACAATGCGCATATTAGAAATCCACGTGGACTTTTAAGTTGAGTAATCTGTTGGTCATGTAATTAGGGACGGCGTATTGTCCTGCCGCACTAATATCTTTTACCCAAAGGTAACTCACAGTATTTCTTGCTTGCAGCAGGTTAAAGATTTCCGCGCTGATCCAGATTTCATCAAAGCGATCGGTCCATTTCCCACCCAATACCTTGATAAAACCGATATCTGCCCGACGGTAGGGTGGGCTTCGGAAAAAACGGTCCTCGGGTTGCGCTATTTCGTTGCCAGTACCGTCCGGTCCAAAAGGAAATCCACCGCCCAACATAAGTGTAAGTGACAACCGTGTTGTGGGGTCGTTCGGCAAGTAATCTTGGAAGTACACGGCGAAATTGAACCGAGTGTCCGTCGGTCGGGCGTGCCACCCCTGTACCAAGCTTGTTGTACTGCGCTCCTGAGCGCGGAACAAACTAAAAGTGAACCAACTGTCGGTGCCTTTTACAAACTCTCCATTGATGCGGGAATCAATCCCGTACACTCGCGCCAGTCCATCGTTGTTGCCTTGGTAGCGGATGCGCACATTTTCCACATCGAACAAATTCACGCGTTGCAATCCTTTGTAATACGTTTCAAGTGTCCATACAAAAGGGCGGTTCCACAGTTCAAAATCTTTGTCTTGACGTACGATCAGGTGCAGGGCCTGCTGACTCTTCACGTCTGTATTTAGCGTACCGTCCTTTAGGCGCATTTCACGGTAGAAGGGGTATTGATCGTACAATCCTGCAGCAAAGGTCCACCGGTAGGCAGCAAGCAGTCCTCCATCTGGTATAAAGTTGAATCGTGCACGTGGGCTGATGCGAACTTCGTTTGACAATTGGGCCCACTGCATCCGTGCACCTATATTGTAATGCCAGATGCCCTTATCTAGTGGAATAGAGCCTTTCGCGTTGATCCAACTCTTCGCTCGAGTGTTGAGCAACGTTTGAGTCGCTGCTACGTGGGTATAGAGTTCTAAACCGTCCGCCGGTGTGCTGAATAATCTTCCATCGATAACGCTATCAATGGTGCTGCCTGTGTTTGGTAGGCTGTAGCCGGCACTATCGATGCGTTCCCACTCTTTGTAGCGGTCATAGATGTTTTCTCCTTGCAATTGTACTCCCCAGGTAAGGTCAAACCTGTTAAATCCAATCAATTCCTCATATTTTACATTGCCGATGTAGGCATCGAGGAAATTTCTTCTGAAATCCTGAAAGGCACCAACGCCCCGTACTAGGCTTATTTCACCAAAGTCATCGGAGCCTAGATCATTGTTGAGTTCGTTCAGTCTGTAGTAGCCAATCACATCGGTGATTTCCAATTCCGTGGTGTGAAAACCGGTCGCGGAAAAGGTACGTACACCGCCACCAGCGACTCCTGTAAGTTTCTGATATTTAGCGGCTAAGAATTGCGTATCGTAACCAAATTCCTCCTTGCCGTCAAAAAATACATTCAAGCGCAGCGCCTCCTGCAAAGAGCCAAAATTGGTTTGCCGGTTTTGAGGGATTTGATTCATTCTGTTGTGTGCAACGTGTGCAAAGATTTCTACACGCGAGGTGCCCACCTCATTGGGGCCGTTGCCTAGGAGCTTGGTCAGCAATAATTGGCCGTCGGCATTCACGGGAAAATAATCGCTCTGTACATCAGTAGCATTAAGCAGCAGTGCATTATTACGGTAGCGGAGTCCACTTGCAATAGTCCATCCCTTCGTATGATTTTTCGAGGCCCAACTGACGCCAGTTAGCGAAGTTTCTACGATCAAGTCTTTAAGCTTTGGGTCTCGGGTGTATTCGTATTTCACATCTAGAACGGAACTGAGTTTGTCTCCTTCTAAGGCACTGAACCCGCCTGCGCTAAAGTTGATGCTGCTGACTAAATGAGGGTGGATAATACTCATGCCTTCCTGCTGACCGGCACGTGCTAAAAAGGGTCGAAAAACCTCGAAATCGTTGATATAGACTAAGTTTTCGTCAAAATTACCTCCGCGCACATTGTACTGCGAGCTCATTTCGTTTCTAGAGCTCACCCCAGCAAAGGTTTTTACTACGCCTTCCACGCCACCTTCTGCGCCAGTAGTGAATCGGATATCTTTTCCTAATACGTTCGTGCCTTCTTCAGAAACGCGTTGCGATTCCACGTCAACTTCATCGAGAAGGGTTGAATCCATGATCTGTGCGTGAAGCCCAGAGGTGAAGAATATACCTATGAAGAATAGTTTTTTCAAAACCAATTACCGCTTCAGGCTTTGAAATAGCTCTGTCCAAGCGAAGGGATTAGATAGAGCGCCTAGGATGGCGGATGCACCATTACCACCGTAATAACGCCCTTCATTGTAGAGTTGCTGGTTCTGCATCGTAATGAGGTAATCCTGCATTTCAGCAGCATCATAGCCCATCGCCGCCGCGCGGGCACGAAGTTCATCTAAAGCAAGGTTGCGTTGAGCAATATCCATTTCTGTGGTTTCAATTTTCATCGCAAGGAATTCTTCCTTGAAGTTCTCCTTTGACGGCCATGGGTAGACAATAACGGGATCCAAGACTTCGGTATCCCATTCCAAAACAATGCGCGCCAGAAACTGCTCTCCCTCCAACGTATCTGCCACCCAAAAACGGTTGAGGCGGAATCCGATGTGCTGAAAAAGCACCGTATCTCCTGGCATTGCCACTAACGAGAAAAATCCGTCGCGGTCACTAACAGTCATTTGCCCGCGACTTTTCACTAAAATCTGGACGTTAGGCAATAATTGGATCAACGAATCATTGCTGACAATAATTCCATGAAGTTGCACCGGCTTTTTTCCTTCTTGCGCAGAAGCCTGGAAAGAGCAGGTGAAGAATAGAATAAAAAGTAGTGCGCGTTGCATCATAAGGTGATTGTATACTCTTCTATGGTGGTGTTACCGACACCGTCGATTACTACAACACGCAAATTATGGCTTCCTGCGGGGATTTCCTTGGGAACAATCACTTTTAACATCTCGTTTTTATAATCGAAGTCAATTCTTGCAAAGTCGCCGTCAATTCTTGCACTATAACGGTCCACACCGGTCTTGTCGTCTGCAGCGCGTAGTCGAATCTCTCTAAAGGCGCTATTGCTGCGGGCATATGTGGTAGCTTTCAGCAAGCTCACCTCAGGTTTTTTCAAATCTTGGTCCAATTCATACGTCCCCGTACTCCTCGTTTTAAAAGTCATCACATCACCATCGCGCGCTCCGGTGACCGCACTCTTCTTGCCTTTGTGGTTAGCCTCCCAAAGGAACCAACCTACTCCTGGAATCTGAGTGCTGTCCAAGGTCCATTTTAACGTCATGTAGGTTTGCAATGGCACATAACCGCCGCCAATGACATATTGCCCATTGCCTTTAGCGCCCATCAAAAAATCATAGGTCGTGTTGTATAAGGCGCCGGCTGGTATGGTAAAATGAATTGGGCCCATAGTCAATGAATGCGCCATATCCCAAGGAAGTACCGTCCGGTCCAACATCCCCTTCATCGGGCGCTTGGTCCCTTTCACATAAAACGAAAAGGCATTCGCATTGCCTTCGAAATCCTTGATCTTTACGTCCACTTTGATCACACTATCCTCGGCTACAGTAATCCACCCTTTTGAAGCTCGGAATGCCGGTTCGGCCACTTCATACGTTGTGGTGAGAGCAAGGGGGTTGTTTTCCAATTCGTACAATCGCGTATACCTTACTCCTTGAGTACAGTAAAGATCGTAGTTGATGTGTGCATTGATAAATCGTGAGGTGCTGAAATTGATGCGTCTATAATTGGCCGTGAAAAAGTTCTTGCCTTCTACCGATGCCTCAATGGCATACACACCGTTGTTATTATTGGCCAAATCTTGCTTATCCGTGGTAAATAGGTCAATTCCCACGGTTTTCTCGGCACTAATAGTATCTCCAGGTTTAAAAGAGCCGGTGGTATTAAAATCTTGTGCGGTCCATTTTAGTCCGCGCATATCCGGTTTGCGAGTATCTTTTACTTCAATCCCGAACTCCAATGGATTCAGTGGTTCCTCCGTTTTGGTATCTCTGATCTCAAAGTGCAGGTGCGGACCGAAAGAGCCGCCTGTGTTGCCGCTGAAAGCGACTAGTTGGCCACGGGTGATCTTGAACTGCTCTGGCGAAGGGTAGAGGTTGCCGTCGTTCTTGCTGCGGTCGCGCAGTTGGTCTTCCACCCATTGTTCCAATTCCGGATAAAAGGCATTTAAGTGGCCGTAAACGGTGGTATAGCCTTCGGGATGCCTGACATAAAGTGCATTTCCATACCCATATGGGCTTACTGCCACGCGGCTAACATAGCCATCTGCTACCGCACCTATTCTAAGACCGCTGCGGCCTTGTGTTTTTATATCTATGCCTCCGTGGAAGTGATTTCCGCGCAATTCGGCGAAAGTGCCGCTTAGCACCAAAGGGATATCTAATGGAGCACTGGGCGCAAAACTGGATTGTGCTTGTAAAAAAGGGGCCGTTAGTAACAACCCAAGAATTAGGGACCGATTTAACATTCTACAAAGCTACAATTATGGTATATTTGATGGAAACTGATTTAAATGACTCCTGAATTTTCTGAAGTGCTTCAGCGTGTGGTAGATAAGGCCTCTAAAGTGGCCAATCGCAACGCGGAATTACAGTCGAAAGTACAAGAGTTAGAAGAACAAATTGACCATTTGCAAGAAACTCTCGCAGCCTTGCAAGCGGAACATGCAGATTTTCAAGATCAGTTGCAACAACGTAATCTCGCTTTAACTGTTCAGAGTGGTTCGCCCGCAAAGGACACGTACAGCGAAGAAAAGATTGCGGAGTTGGTACGGGAGATTGACCGTTGTTTGAAATTGTTAAGTGCGTAACCTCCGTGAGTGAGAACACGTTAAAAATAAAAGTCACCATTGCGAATAGAACTTATCCGCTGACCATTAAAAGGGAAGAGGAGGAGCAGATTAGAGCTGCGGTGAAAACCATAAATGATGCAGTAGCACGGTTTGAAAGCCGTTATGCTGTGCAAGACAAGCAGGACGTACTCAGTATGTGTGCGCTGCAGCTTGCTTCCAAATCGGAAATCGCGCTTAAACAATCTCAGGACGTTCAGTCCCAGGCCAGCAAAGCGCTGGCTGATGTGGAAGCTGCACTAGATGCGGTCCTACAAAACGGATAAACACTTTCCCGTACTTGCTATTTTTTGTGCTAAACTCAACGAGCACGTTGTTATGGACTTCGCTCGAGACGTTACGAGCAGGCCACACCTCATAGAGGGAGTTCGCTCCAGTGGAAGGTCAAGACGTCACGGCAAGTGCAGATCCTGATATTTAGGAGTTTAGACAACATGCATAGCAGGTGCGGGATTTTTTAAAAACAATAAACCCGAAAGTGGTATGGTAATGACAATAGTTGCTGCTGTAGTAGGTCTTTTGATAGGTTTAGTTGGAGGCTATGTTCTCTGGCAAAACGCACTGAAAAAACGCAGTGCCCTCATGATTACTGAGGCAAAAAAAGAAGCTGAGCAGATTAAAAAAGATAAGGCATTAGAGGCTAAAGAGCGATTCTTAAACCTTAAGGAAGAGCACGAACGCGCAGTACAGAAGCGCGATCAAAAATTGGCTGAACGTCAGAATTCGTTCCGTGAAAAAGACGAACGCCTTAAAAAGAGTATTGAGGATTATACGAAGGACCAGCGCAATTTAGAGCGCGAGAAGGATACTTTGGCCAAAAAGCGCGAATCCCTTGAGGCAAGAGTGCGCGAGGTGGAGAAACTTCGTGATAAGCAGATTGCTGAATTAGAAAACCTCTCTGGAATGACAGAGGAGGAAGCAAAGCAGCAAATGATTGAAGCCTTGAAGGATAAGGCGAAGCTAGATGCGCAGGCCTATGTACAGAATACTATAGAAGAGGCAAAGCTTACTGCGAATCAGGAAGCGAAGAAGGTGGTGATTCAAAGCATCCAGCGCGTAGCCACGGAAAACGCCATAGAAAATGCGGTATCTGTTTTCAATATTGAGAACGATGATATTAAAGGAAAAATCATTGGTCGTGAAGGACGTAACATTCGCGCTATTGAGGCGGCGACAGGTGTGGAAATCATTGTAGACGATACACCAGAAGCCATTCTATTGAGCTGTTTTGATCCTGTGCGTCGTGAGATTGCCCGCTTGTCTATGCACAAATTGGTCAGCGACGGACGTATTCACCCTGCTCGTGTTGAGGAAGTGGTCGCGAAAACGACCAAGCAGATTGAAGAAGAGATTGTTCAGATTGGTAAGCGTACAGCTATCGATCTAGGAATTCACGGCTTACATCCGGAACTCATCAAAACAGTGGGACGTATGAAGTACCGTTCTTCTTATGGCCAAAACTTACTGCAGCACAGCCGCGAGGTAGCGAATCTATGTGCCATCATGGCGTCAGAATTGGGATTGAATCCTAAGATCGCAAAGCGTGCTGGATTGTTACACGATATCGGTAAGGTGCCGCACGAAGAGACGGATCTCCCGCACGCCATCTTAGGTATGCAGTGGGCTGAGAAGTACGGTGAGAAACCTGAAGTATGTAATGCCATTGGTGCGCACCACGATGAGATAGAGATGACCTCGTTGATTTCACCTATTGTACAGGTGTGTGATGCTATTTCTGGTGCACGTCCCGGCGCACGTCGGATGGTGGCAGACAGTTACATTCAGCGTCTCAAGGACCTTGAGAATGTTGCGTACGACTTTGATGGTGTTACTAAGGCCTATGCCATTCAAGCGGGACGTGAGTTACGTGTAATGGTGGAAAGTGAAAAAGTAACTGATGCTATGGCTGCCCAAATCTCCTACGACATCTCTCAGAAGATTCAAACGGAAATGACCTACCCAGGTCAAGTAAAGGTGACAGTGATTCGTGAACTGCGTTCAGTGAACGTGGCGAAGTAAGCCCAGCATCTTATAGAACGTAAAACGCCCGCGATTGCGGGCGTTTTTTTTGCGCGTTACTTTTATGAATTTCACTCTCGAACCCCTTTGTGTTTCATAAACGAGACAAAAAAATCTAATCACTAAAAGATAACCGCGTTTTTTGCCTAAAAGAGAACGTAATAAGAGAATTTTTAATCAATCGGGCTTCGTTCAGGTGTTGGACTTTAGCAGCAGCAAAACGAACTAAAACAATTGATGATGAAAAAGACAATCGCAATCGTAGCTTTAATAGCAACAGCATTTGGTACTAAAGCACAGAACATTGAGATTAAAACCAATCCATTTGGAATGGCTGCTGGTGCCTATAATATTACTGGCGAATACATCCTACCTGATTTTGGCAATCGCACCCTCCTTTTTAGTGCTTGGTACAATAGCCAAGATTTTCAAGATTGGTTTTGGACAGAGAGGGATGGCGGACTCTCTATAGGCTATCGCCAATACTTCAATCCTCGTGAAGACAAAGGAGTTTTTCTAGGTTTAACTTCGCGATACATTCTAAATACACAAAATTATGGTGGTTATTACGATTATGACCAGTTTGGTAACTATACTTATTTTCCAGGAACGGGATCTTATAGCGACGATTACCTCTCAATCGGTTTCGTAGGGGGCTATAAATATGTCTACAATGATAAGATTTCTGTGGAAGGATTCTTAGGAATGGGTCGTATCGGCTGGAGTGAACATGAGGACTCCTGGGCTCCCGCGGAATTTATTGGAGGATTCAACTTCGGTTACCGATTCTAAATCTTATTACCACACACACAACCTCAGGGTTTATTGGTTCCCCGGCTTTGCCTTTGTGCAGGGTCGGGGATTTTTTATGCCTTTATGCATCCAATACGACTGCCCAGTCGAGCACCTTGCGAATAAGTGATTCCACCGCTTGCGCCGGCTGATCGTGAAAGGTACCTGCAGCACGGTTGGCGAGCAACGCAGAAAAGCTGTAGGCTTCATGTCCTAAAAGTGTCGCTAGGGCATAGATACCGGCGGTTTCCATCTCAAAATTTGTCAATGTATGGCCGTCATAAGATTGGTGGTGCAATGCGTCCATGGCCTCCTTAAAAACAGAAGTAGTTCTAATCGAACGCCCTTGCGGTGCATAGAAGCCCGGTAGGGTGGCTGTAATTCCCAGCATCAATTCGGGTATAGCTTCCGTACTGCTCATGTTGCACGGTGCTGGAATATAGAACGGATTGAAGGGCGCGCCGGGTACGGTAACCGTTTTGAAGGGATGTTGGTAGAAGGGAAGCAGTCCGTCAAAGGCGAGCGCGCCTGCACTTAAAAGGTGCGTGCCAAGCGGAATGTTTGGGTCGATGGCCCCGCTGGTTCCAATACGGATGATGGTGAGCTTGCGTAGATTGGCCCGATTCATTCGTGTAATGGGATCAATATTCACCGCTGCATCCAATTCATTCAAAACGATATCAATATTATCAGTACCCATACCCGTAGACAAAACCAAGACCTCTTTGCCTTTGAGCGTGCCACGAACAATAGTGAACTCTCGCCGTTCTTTAGTCCATGCAATAGAGTCAAAGTGCTGCGTTACGTTGCCAACTCGGTCGGGATCCCCAACAGTGAAAATCAGATTGGGAATGTCCTCACCTTTAAGTCCAAGGTGGTAAACACTGCCGTCAGGATTTAGAATGAGTTCAGAAGGAGTATGCGGTAACATGAATAGTATCTTTGGTCTCCTCAAAAGTAAAGGAAGTGAAAGCAGAGATCATTACGATAGGCGATGAAATTTTGATTGGACAGATCGTTGATACCAATAGTGCGTGGATTGGCCAGACCTTCAATTTAGAAGGAATAGAGATTTCCCGCATCAACAGTATTACGGATACTGCTGAAGCCATCACAGGTGCATTGGAGGGATTGTTGCCTTCAACAGAACTGGTCATTATGACCGGCGGTTTGGGTCCTACTAAGGACGATCTAACCAAACAAACCCTTGCTCGCTACTTTGGTGCCAATATGGTTTTTCGCGATGACGTTTGGGCACACATTGTGAAATTATTTGAAAGCTTCGGGCGTAAACCTGTCGAGCGCAATAAATTTCAAGCTGAGGTACCGGACAATTGTGAGGTGCTCTTCAATCACAAAGGGACGGCGCCGGGCATGCTCTTTCGCCACAATGGCCGTAGGATAGTAAGTCTTCCTGGTGTTCCTTATGAGATGAAGGGGATTATTAAGAACGAGCTTTTACCGCTTTTGCAAGATGAGATTGATTACCAGATCAAGCACAAAACCTTGTTTGTGGTGGGCGTGCCAGAAAGCGTCTTGGCAGATCAGATTGAGCCGTATGAAGGAAATTTTCCTGAGAACATAAAATTGGCCTATCTCCCTAAACCGGGTCTCGTTAGATTACGTCTTACAGCACGCGGCAAACGTGCCGACGATTTGAATTCAGATCTTGAATTGGCGGCCAAAGTACTTAAAGAGGCCGTTGGCGATCCATTAATGGACGGTTCGAACAGTGCCATAGAAAAGTATTTAGGCAAAGTGTTAACCCAAAAAGGGCTTACTGTCGGCACGGCGGAGAGTTGCACTGGGGGCGGCATTGGTGCGACGCTGGTTAGTGTTGCGGGATCCTCTGCGTATTTTGAAGGCAGTATTGTTGCCTATTCGTACGACATAAAAGAGACACTTTTGGGCGTGGATCATACGACCATAGTGGAAAAAGGAGCGGTCAGTGAGGAGGTCGTCCGGCAGATGTCGGAGGGCGCTCGTGTCAAATTAAAGGTGGATTTTGCCGTTGCGGTCAGTGGTATCGCAGGTCCGGAAGGCGGCACACCAGATAAACCAGTGGGTACAAGCTGGATTGCTATTGCTGGCCCAAACCGCACCATTACTGAGAAATTTGTCTTTGGTAAGGTGCGCGAACGTAACATTCAAAAGACTATTTTCGCAGCGTTAAATTTATTACTCAAAGAAGTTGAAGATTATGGGTAAGTAATGTTGGCCAATAATATTTATTGACTTAATTTTGCAAACCATTTTGGTACAACCCAGAAAAGAAAATAACTATGTCACGTGTTTGTGATTTGACCGGTAAGAAGGCAATGACGGGAAACAATGTTTCCTTTTCGAATAAGAAGAACAAGAGAAAGTTCAACGTGAACTTGTTCACTAAGAAGTTTTACATCCCAGAAGAGGACCGTTGGGTTACTCTAAAGGTTGCAGCTTCTACATTGAAGACTATCAATAAAAAAGGTATCTCTGCGGTATTGAAAGATGCAGCAGCTAACGGATACGTAGTAAAATAATATAGGACATGGCCAAGAAAGGTAACCGCGTTCAAGTAATCCTAGAGTGTACCGAGCATAAAGAATCAGGTATGCCAGGTACTTCTCGTTACATTACAACAAAGAACAAAAAGAATACGCCTGACCGTATGGAGTTGAAAAAATTCAACCCTGTATTGAAGCGCATGACTGTTCACAAAGAGATAAAGTAAGATGGCAAAGAAAGTAGTAGCAACGCTTAAGTCAGCTGACGCTAAGCAGTTCACGAAAGTGATCAATATGGTTAAAAACGCTAAAGGGTCGTACTCTTTTGAAGAGCGTGTAGTGCCGAAAGATTTAGCTAAAGACTTCTTGAAATAAGATCCGTCTTTAATCACGATATTTGAACCACTCCCCGGAGTGGTTTTTTTTTATCTAATTATTACAGTCGTATGAGCTTCTTTTCAAAATTCTTCACCAAGGACAAGAAAGAGACCTTAGATCAAGGCCTAGAAAAAACGCGCAGCAGTGTCTTCGAAAAGATTACAAGAGCAGTTGCCGGTAGGAGCACAGTGGATGAAGAAGTATTGGATGATATTGAAGAGGCTTTGATCACTTCAGATGTAGGACTGGATACGACCGTTAAAATTATTGAGGCTTTAGAAGAGCGTGTCGCACGCAACAAAGTCATGAATCAAGACGAGCTCATGCAGATGCTCTATGAGATTATCTCTGGGCTCATGCAGCACGAGCGCGGCGCTTGGGAAGATTTTGAGCTCCCTAAAACCGAAGGGCCTTACGTTCTAATGGTGGTAGGAGTGAATGGTGTAGGGAAAACCACGACCATTGGTAAACTTGCCCACCAGTTCAAGAACAAAGGATATAACGTAGTGCTTGGCGCTGCAGATACGTTTCGTGCTGCAGCTATAGAGCAATTGGGCGTATGGGGCGAGCGCACTGGCGTACCCGTAGTCAAACAGGAGATGGGATCAGACCCGGCTTCAGTAGCTTACGATACCTTGCAACATGCCGTTTCGAAGGGAGCAGATCTTTGTATTATTGATACTGCGGGCAGGTTGCACAATAAGAAGAATTTAATGACTGAGCTCAGTAAGGTTCGTCGCGTCATGCAAAAAGTAGTCCCAGATGCGCCGCATGAGGTGCTGCTGGTTTTAGACGGCTCTACCGGTCAAAATGCTTTGCTGCAGGCTAAGGCATTCTCAGAAGCCACGCAGATCACGTCATTGGCTGTGACAAAATTGGACGGAACCGCAAAAGGTGGTGTCGTAATAGGTATTTCAGACCAATTAAATGTACCTGTCAAATTCATCGGCGTCGGTGAAGGCATGGAAGATCTACAACTGTTCAACCCCGAAGCATTCGCTTCAAGCTTATTCAACAAATAATCCACTATGCGTACACGAAGCAGCAAAAAGAACAGCATTAATGTTGTGACGCTCGGGTGTTCAAAGAACATCTACGATTCAGAAGTATTAATGGGTCAACTCAGAGCTAACGGCAAAGAGGTGACGCATGAAGCACCGGAAGAAGAGGAGGGTAATATTGTGGTAATCAACACGTGTGGATTTATCGATAACGCAAAGCAAGAGAGTATAGATACCATCTTGCACTATGCGGATAAGAAGCAACGAGGAGAGGTGGACCAAGTGTATGTAACAGGTTGTTTATCAGAACGATATAAGCCCGATCTTGAAGCGGAAATCACAGATGTGGACGCGTACTTTGGTACACGAGATATGCCTTTGTTATTGAAGACATTAGGGGCAGATTATAAGCACGAATTGGTGGGCGAACGCATGACCACGACACCAAAGCACTTTGCGTATCTGAAGATTGCAGAGGGTTGTGACCGTCCCTGTAGTTTTTGTGCGATCCCGCTCATGCGTGGTGGACATAAATCGACACCTATTGAGAATTTGGTTATTGAGGCGGAAAAGTTGGCTGCGAAAGGAGTCAAAGAATTGATCCTTATTGCGCAGGATTTGACCTACTACGGATTGGATTTGTACAAAGAACGTAGATTGGGTGCGCTTTTGAAAGCATTAGTAAAGGTCGAAGGCATCGAATGGATTCGCTTGCATTACCTCTTTCCATCAGGCTTCCCGCAGGATGTGCTAGATATTATACGCGAAGAGCCTAAAGTGTGTAACTACATTGATATTCCTCTACAGCACATTGCTGATCCTGTATTAAAAAGTATGCGTCGTGGTACGACCAAGGCAAAGACAGATGCCTTACTGGCAATGATGCGTGAGAAGGTTCCAGGCATTACTATTCGCACTACGTTGATTGCGGGCTATCCTGGCGAGACAGAGGAAGACCACCAGGTAGTATTGGATTGGGTTCGTGAGCAGCGTTTCGACCGATTAGGTGTCTTTGCTTACAGCCATGAGGAAAATACGCATGCTTTTAATCTTGAGGACGATGTTCCTGCAGAGGTAAAGCAACAGCGTGTTGATGAAATTATGGCCCTTCAGATGGATATTAGCCGTGAATTGAACGAGCAGAAAGTGGGTAAGGAGTATCGTGTCTTGATCGACCGCAAGGAAGGCGCACATTTCGTGGGTCGTACTGAATATGATAGTCCAGATGTGGATAATGAAGTACTGATTCCAGCGGAGGACATCTACCTAAAAATCGGCGATTTCTGCTCGGTAAGAGTCGTTGAAGCACACGACTACGACCTTATTGGCGAGGTACTTTAAGGGGTCCTTTTCGCGCAGCGGCATCAGCATCTTTAAGGCGATCATAGCGCCATAGAGTTTTTCACAAATTGATGAGGAAAACTTCAACTTTCTGCATCAACACTTAGATGGAATTGGTTCGGGCAAACGTTATATTTGTTTATATGCGTATATCCTCCAACTTTCTATTTTTTGTAGTACTGCTCGGCAGTCCTGGCGCAGTGTGTGCGTCGTCAATACCAGCAGATACTATCACGGAAGTAGTTCTTGTAAAAGCTGAGTGGGAGTTAGTGCGTTCGCCAGCAACTTTTGAACCGGCAGGATGGCAATCTAAAAATGTGCTGGCGCTTACCAGGGTTCAAGCCATTAAGATGGGACTGATCATCAATGATTTTGTAGACGAACGTTTTGATCCCTTGAAAGGGAAACAAGCGGCTAGCCAATATTATGGGCTAGAAGCGGATACACCCCTTGAAGCAACCGTAAAGGCGGCCCCAGGAACGGTACTACTCAGTGCGGTAGCAGACGAGGCTCAAATTAAATTGCGCGAGCTTGAAGCTATGAATCCGCATTTGATTCGCGACGTACTGCCCAAAGGAGCAGCCCTCTATGGGATACACTGGACGCCAACTGCTGAAAATTGGACTGCTTTGATCGAAGAACAGAATTCCTATGAAGAAGGTCTTTTAGCACAATATGAAAAGCGAAAAAAACAGGTTTTGTCTTTTATGCCGGATCCGTCAACGCATGAGGCAATCACCTATACCGTGCGCTCTGGTGACTACTTAGGTCGCATTAGCGCCACCCTAGGTGTAAAAGTGAGTGACTTACAGAAATGGAACCGTATTAAAGAGAATACGATCTATCCAGGTCAGAAATTGACCGTTTGGGTACCCTCTGAAAAGCGGGAGTCCACGTTGGTCGCGGCCACTGCACCGAACAAACCAACAGAGGTACCTGAACCTGCAGCGGACGCACCTAAAAAGGAAGTCTTAGCTTTGGCCGGAGAGTACATAACTTACGAAGTGAAGCCTGGTGATACCTTGTGGGGTATTGCGAATAAATTTCCTGGTGTGAGCGCTGAAAATATCAAGACTTGGAACAAAGTGGATGCCCTAATTAAAGCGGGTGAGCGCCTTAAGATCAATACCCAAACCATCACCGACTATTCTCCCGATAAATACCCTAGCACCCTTTAGGGCATGAATAAACCGGCACATCTCTTTCTATTTCTTCTCGCGCTGGGTGGCATTATGTTGAGCTTAAGCTTTTTATCACCTAAAGAGAAGTGGCAAATAGGTCCGTTTGAGATGGGGTATTACAGCCCTGCTGAATTATTAGGAACGCTTTGGACAGCCAGTGATTCCTCTGGAATAGTGAATGTCGCTCCTGAAAATGAGGCTTTAGATCTACTCATGCAAGAAGCAGATACGGCGATCGAACCATTGCTTTCGGGGGCGTCGAAGCTTTTGCCAGTGGAGAAGCAGGTCGTTCTTGATACTGCGATACAGTTGGTCGACATAAAGCTATTTGCTCCGTTTTTCAAGGCATTAGACCGCCTTTCGAGCGATCCAAATTCACGCGTTCGCATACTTCATTTTGGAGATTCTCAACTCGAAGGTGACCGTATCACCATGCAGCTTCGAGATGCCTACCAGCGAAGCTACGGGGGGACCGGCTTTGGTTATGTGGCGCTTCAGCCGCTTGTTGCTCCCTCATCACTTGCTTTTAAAAATGAAGAAGGCCTGGTGAGGAAGACGGTTTTTGGGCGTCGCGATACCGCTTTTGCAGATATGAAATACGGACATTTAGGCTCTTTTACACTGGTGGAGCCCAACGACAGTGGTCAGTTTGTAGGTCGTATTGCTTTTGAAAAGCGCAATTGGGGGTACAACAGAGCAAGAAATTTCACTACGGCCAAAATGCATTTGGAAGGAGCTTCGCCTTCTATAGTTCAGATTCTGGTGGCCGATTCTATTTTTTCTACCCGTATTTTTCCTTCGGGTGAGTGGACGCTGGCCTTAGAAGTTCCGACGGAGGACAAATTTTCGATGCGCATTACCTCAGATGCACTCGTCCGCGTTTTTGGAGTAAGCTTTGAGAGCCCCTTTGGATTCCATGCGGATAACGTAGCGATGCGCGGTGCGTCGGGAATGATTTTTACAAAAATGAACGGTCCGCAATTCAAAGCGTCACTGGAACGTGAGGCGTATGATCTAATCATACTACAGTTTGGTGGTAACGCGGTACCGTATTTGAAGGATGAGGCGCATGCGGGTAGGTTTGCCCGCGCTTTGGCGCGTCAAGCGGACTATTTACAGCGCTTGTATCCTAATGCGGCCTACTTATTCATAGGACCCTCGGATATGGCGCGCAAGAATGGATTGGTCTTTGAGAGTTACCCATTATTAGAAGACTTGACCGACCAGTTGCGCAATGAATTACTTGCGCGCGGTATTGCGTTTTGGGATCTTTACGACGTGATGGGCGGTCCAGGATCCATGGTGGACTGGGTGGATGCAGAACCCGCTTTGGCAGTTCGCGATTACATTCATTTCACGCCGAAAGGTGCGAGCAAAGTAGGAAGCTCGCTTGTCAAAGCCTTAGCGGTACTCGAAGCAGATTATAAAGCGGTGTTGGCTGCTGAGCGGCTGGAAGCACAGCGCGTGGCCGATTCTCTTGAATTCCATAAGCAAATGAACCAAGGCACTGGTGCCGCAACAATGCCTGCACAATGAAACAAACACTCGCCTTCTTTTTCCTTCTCATTGCGGCAAGTCTGAAAGGGCAGGAATCGCTAAGTACACTTGCGCTGAAATACCCCTTTTTAGATACCACCAAGCAGTCTATACAGTATTATGGATCGGATGACGCGTTGGAGGGATTCTTTAAAAAATTGGACCGTACTATTTTCGAAGGGGAAGGGAAGGTTAACGTCGTGCATATGGGGGGGTCGCATGTTCAAGGCGGTACCCTGAGTCACACGATGCGTATGAATTTGGCCCAATTGGCCCCATCATTAAACGTGGAGCGAGGATTCTTTTTCCCACACCGATTAGCGAACACAAATATGCCTGGTAATATTTATGTGAAGAAAATAGGTACATGGGAGGGGTGTAGAAATTCCATTCCACGCAATAACTGTCCCTGGGGCTTTAGTGGGATCGATGCCATCACCCGCGATAGTAAAGCGGGTTTTGTTTTACAGAGCTTTAGTGGACCAGGTCAAGCCTATTCGTTTCAGGAGCTGCGTGTCTTTGAGCATTATTCAAGCAATACCATGGTGCCAGTATGCACACCGGCGCCCGACAGTACTTTCGTGGATACCATTGCTGGCGTACGCTCTTGGTTTTTTGATGAATTGATAGACTCTATTGCCGTTTCATTTGATGCACCTCAGGAAGCTGATGTCCAATACACCCTGCAAGGCATTCAGATGGTACGCCCTGAATCTGGCTTGATCTATCATGCCCTTGGGGTCAATGGTGCAGCGACCAAGAGTTTTTTACGTAGTGAGAATTTCATAGAGCAGGGTGCCTATGTGGCGCCGGACCTGGTCATTTTTGGATTAGGCATCAACGATGCATACAAACCGGATAGTGAATGGCATCCGGAGGAGTATAAAGCACGCTATGATACACTTGTGGATTGGTTCCGCACGATCAATCCAGAGTGTGCGTTCATTTTTATGACCAATAACGACAGCTATTACAAACGACGCACTCCAAATAAACACGCCTTAGATGTGGTTCAAGTAATGCAGCAGTTGAGCGAAGAGCACGACGCGGCTGTTTGGGACCTCTTCGGTGTGATGGGTGGTTTGAATAGTATTGCGCTTTGGGAGGAACAGGGCTTAGCAAAATCTGACAAAATTCACTTTACACGATCGGGATATAGACTCAATTCGGATCTGCTTTTTTGGGCAATTTGGGAGGCCTATGAAGCGCACTTAAAGCAGATTGACCCATGATGGACCAGTGGAACATCATAGAGTGGCTGACCTACCAGCAAGACAGTCCGTTGCTTTTCACGCAGCGCTACTTTTGGGTGTTCTTCGCTCTGGTGATGGGCGGCTATAGTGTAGTTTACAAACACACGGCCCGTCGTAACCTCTTTCTTTTCTTGGTTTCCCTGTTTTTCTATTACAAAACCAGCGGCTTTTACTTTATCATTTTACTCTTCTCTACGGCGGTAGATTTTGGCATTGGCTGGGCCATCTTTAAAAACAAGGTGCGGTGGCAACGTCAAGCGCTCGTGGCTTTGAGCGTCGTGGTCAACCTTTTCGTGCTAGGATATTTTAAATATGCGTATTTCGTGGCCGATTTCCTGCACGATCTAACGGGTATCGAGGTAGAGGTGATCAACCAATTTGCGCTTTGGACCAACGAGGCGGTAGGAACGAATTTCGTGTTTGATCGAATCCTCTTGCCCGTTGGAATCTCATTCTTCACCTTCCAGACCATCTCCTACAGTGTTGATATTTATCGGGGCCATGTCAAACCGGTAAAGAACATCTTGGACTTTGGCTTCTACGTCAGTTTTTTTCCGCAATTGGTCGCGGGGCCCATCGTTCGTGCGTCTGAATTTATCCCCCAGCTCTACCAACCTTACTCATTGTCTAAAGAACGTGCCGGTTTGGCGGTGTTCTGGATACTGAATGGACTGCTTAAAAAATTAGTGCTTGCCGACTACCTCGCGGTACAATTTATTGATCGCGTCTTCGACAACCCGCAGCTCTACAGTGGCTTTGAGACCCTCAGTGCACTCTTTGGGTACTCCATGCAGGTGTATGCCGATTTCTCCGGCTACACGGACGTCGCCATAGGCATCGCAATGCTTCTCGGCTTCACCTTACCTGTAAACTTTAACAGTCCCTACAAGGCTTCTTCTGTGGCTGAATTTTGGCGTCGCTGGCACCTTTCGCTCTCCACATGGTTGCGCGATTACCTTTACATCCCATTGGGAGGAAACCGCACAGGTTCCATAGCGTCCTACCTCATTCTCTTTCTCTTTTTACTCATGATCGCTTTGGTCGTTGATCAACCGGTACTTTCTGTTTTGCTCGGTGTGCTTTTCGCTGGCGGTTATTTGCTTATGCGCTACAGCAGCACAGCAGAGCGCTGGGTCAATACCAACATCAACCTAATGCTGACTATGGTCTTGGGTGGGCTTTGGCACGGCTCGTCGTGGAATTTTGTTACTTGGGGAACCCTAAACGGTATAGGTTTAGTCGTTTACAAGAACTGGAAGAAAATTTCACCTTGGGCGGACAAATCGCGCTGGTACAACAGGGCCATAGGCTTAGCAATCACTCTGATTTTTATCACCTTCACCCGGGCATGGTTCCGCTCGCCCACCTGGGATGGCGCCATCCAAATCCTCTCCAAAATCCCCAACGACTTTGGTTGGTCAACGGTAGGAGGTGTACTCGCAGGAAACTGGAAGTACTTCACCGTTCTCGTCTTGGGCTATCTCATTCATTGGATTCCAAGCGCTCACAAGGCCCGCCTGCGGCGGGCCGTCAGCACCGCGCCCACCTGGGCGCTGTTCGCGCTCGCGCTCGCCTCCACCATGGTCATTTATCAAATCTTGAGTGCTGAGGTTCAGCCGTTTATTTACTTTGCTTTTTAACGGCTTCGGCTTATCTTGAGGGAAAGCTACAAGCGCATGTTTAAAAGAGCAAAGGGTATAGGTTTACGGTTCATTGCGGCGCTTATTGCGCTATTGGTCTTGAGCTGTTCACAACCCGCTCCAACCGTCGCCCCGGTATTTACGACGCTCTTCGAAGCGGGCGAGGAATTCAGCTTTCGTGGTTTACACGCAGTACACGACAGCGTTGTAGTGGTTGGGGGTACCCAAGGCAGCATCTGCATTAGTCTGGACGCAGGAGTACATTGGAGTTTTATGCAAATTCCAGACGCAACAGAGAGCCAGTTCCGCAGCGTATGGGCGCACGATCAATCCCGCTTCCTCGCCGTTAGCGCCGGTGCACCATCCTACATTTACTTTACCGAGGACCGCGGCAAACACTGGCTGCGTGTGTATTCAGATACCGCACAATCAACCTTCCTGGACGGCATCGTCTTTGCGAACGACACTTTAGGCTGGGTCTTTGGGGATCCGGTCGACGGACGTTTTAAGCTTTTGCAGACGATCGATGGCGGCCGGCATTGGGCGGAAATTTCCGGACCAACTTCGATCGATGGCGAGGCGGCATTTGCGGCAAGTGGTTCGTCTATTTTATACAGTGATTCAACCCTAAGTATAGTTACCGGCGGTACAGTTTCCCGCATTCATATGTCTACCAATTTTGGAGAAGATTGGACAGCGAAGTGGCTCGAACTGCCACAGGGATTACCGAGCCAAGGAGCCTTTGCGCACGATTGGTACAACGATGGGTACATCATTGTCGGCGGCGACTACCTGTTTGATACAGCAGCATTGGGGAATGCTATTCATTACGATCCTGAAAGTGCGTATCCCACCTTCGATGAAAAGCTAAGCGCCTTGCCGTATTGTTCAGATGTAGTGGGTGTAGGACAGAATGTTTATTTTACCGGAACTGCCGGTATGTATTATGCCGATTCATTGTTACATGAATTGGACACAAATGCCATGCACAGTCTCGCATATAGCGGAAAATATGTCTTTGCTTCCGGACCTGAAGGTCGGATTGGTCGTATTTTTCAGGGGACGAAGGCAGAATTAGAACAATTGAAAAGAGCAATCAACGCACGATGACAAAAGCTGGTATACCCCCCGTGACCTTTAAAAGAATTGCGACAGCCATGGGTTTTTCTCCTATGGCCAAGGCTAATCTAGCGGAGGTTCACCGCATCGCGAAGCGATGTGAAGCCCAGATGTATGTATTTCATATTGGGGAATGGAACGACCGTTGCGAAACGACCTATACCGGATTCCTATCAGAATTAGGTATTCCAAATTCTGACGTTGTTTTAGTTTGCAAGCAAGGAGATCCTAAAGAGGAATTGCGCAGCCTTTGCCAAGAAAACAGTATAGATTTATTAGCGCTCGGTGCGTTGGTACGTGAGAACATGTTCAAAGTATTTACCGTAAGTATTGCCCGCGATGTATGTCGAAAAGCGAAGGTCAGTTTACTGCTGTTGACCCACAGTAGGCTCGAGGGTATGCCCTGTGAACGCATTGTAGTCAACGGTTTAGACCACCCGAAGACGCTGGATACTATTCGCACCTCACTTTGGCTGGGGTCAAAATTGGGCAGTAAAGAGCTGTTTGTTGTTGATGAATTAAGCGAAAAATCGTTAATAAAACCGGACGACGATAAGAGCCAATTAAACAGCACGCGAAAACGGAAGCAAATCGAACGCGAACAGCACAGTCGTATCGAAGGACTGCTGCAAAACTGCCAAGTTCCAGTGAATCTGGAAATCAAAGAACAACACGTTTTTGGTAAGCGCGGCTACACCATTGCACATTATGCAAAAGCGAAACGTGCAGATCTTTTGGTCGTGAATTCGCCAGATACTAAACTGCGATTTCTGGACCGCATTTTTAAGCATGATTTAGAATACATCCTTGCGGATTTGCCTTCAGACGTGCTCATTGTTCACACCACTAAAGACACTTCATATGCATAAGCCGAGTAGTGGATTTAAAGGATTTAAAGAGAATTGGCAGGCCGATCTTAAGGCTGGGTTTGTCGTATCATTGGTCGCCTTGCCCATTTCGATCGCGCTGGCCTTAGCATCTGGTGCTCCTGCCATTGCAGGTCTTATGGCTGCAGTCGTGGGCGGCGTTGTTGTAGCACATTTAGGCGGTTCGTACGTAACCATTACAGGAGCGGGCAATGGACTTGCCGTAGTTACCCTCGCCGCAATCACAACCTTAGGCAACGGAGATATGCTCGCCGGATATTACATGGCCCTAGGCGCTATCGTAGTCAGCGGAGTGTTACTTTTCTTACTAGGGTCCGTCCGACTAGGTGTTTTAGCAGATCTTTTTCCTACCTCTGCCGTACAAGGAATGTTAGCGGCCATTGGTATTATCATTTTGGCCAAACAAAGCCATGTGATGATAGGTATTTTAGACCCTGAAAGTACCGCGCCTATTCCCTTATTGCTGGAATTTGTCAACTCTGTTGAAGCGCTGTTTGGTGCAGATGCAGGCACTTGGAAAACGGCGGGTATTGGATTATTCAGTTTACTATTGCTTTCTGTTTTTCCTAAGATTCGCGCTCAATGGGTGCATTCTGTCCCGGCGCCGCTATGGGTGGTTATCATTTCTGTGGCCGTACAAATGATTGGTACACGCCTAACCGGCGCGAGTTTCTTCCCTGAAAAATACCTCGTAAACATTCCTGCCGACTGGATGTCCGCATGGCGTATGCCTGATTTTTCAGGCATCACAAAAGGCCCTTTTTGGGGAGCGGCAGTTTCATTGACCTTTATCGCAAGTATTGAAAGCTTACTGTCCATCAAAGGTATGGACCGATTAGACCCATATAAGCGCAGGTCCAACGTAAACAAGGATTTACGTGCGCTCGGTATCGCAACAGCCTTATCTGGATTGGTCGGGGGTTTAAGCGTCGTTACGGTGATTGCTCGGAGTTCCGTAAATGTCAGTAATGGAGCCAAGACCCGTTCGGCCAATTTCTTCCACGGTATCCTGATTTTGGTCTTTGTTTTATTCTTCCGTACGCTTTTAACGCAAATACCGTTGCCTGCGCTCGCAGCCATCTTAGTGTTTACAGGCTATAAACTTTTGAATCCTTCCCAATTCAGTCGCATCGCACGCATAGGTTTAGAACAGCTATTCCTCTTTTTCTTTACGCTCTTTGCTACCCTGGTTTACGGCTTAATTATGGGCATCGTCTTAGGGATGCTTGCAACTTTCGTGGTCCAAGTGTTCATTACGGGTTCAGGTCTAGATATGTTGCGCTATTTCTACCGTCCCAATACCTTGCTCTATGAGGAAGACGAGCAGAAGTTCATTTTGAACATCAATTACTTTGCGAACTTCCTGAATTACCCGAGGTTAAAAAGCAAGCTCGATAGTGTGCCAACTTCGGCGACACTCATTGCGGACTTTTCTAATACTCAGTTCGTAGATCACACGGTCATGGAACACCTCTCTGGTTACATTGAACTCTTTGAGCAAAAGGGCGGCAGTCTCGAACTTGTTGGATTGGAGGCATTTGCGCTCTCTTCTTCACATCCTTTAGGCGTGCAATCGCGCTCGAATAGGACCAAACCCGGAATACAAAGAGCCAGAGGCACTTCACAAGCGCATCAATTGAGTGCAAAACAAGAAAAACTGAGCGAATTTGCTGTTTTAAACCGATTGAAATATACAGCTTGGCCGCCGTCGAAATGGGACCAATTGGTAGAGCAATTCAACTACTTCAAATACCGCCGCATCGACTACACTACCAATCTACTGAGAGATTTAGAGCAAAATTTCTACGCTTTGGAGGTCAGCTCGCACAGTGGCGAGTTTATCATGAAAGACAGCCAGCATTTGGCTTGTATTATCATGGAGCCTCAGATCGCGAATTTGCCAGTATTTGTGCTGGATAGAGAGCGTATTTTCTCAAGGTTGGCACAATACGCTGGCGTTAAGGATGTTGAAATTGGCAATCCGAGCTTTGATGCAAAGTTCAAAATTAAAGGCCCTAAACCTGGGGCAATCAGGGCATTCTTTACGCGGGAATGCGTCGACTTTTTATTGGAGCATCCCGATTTCCATATGGAGAGTAACGGTAAATCAATACTGATATTCCATAAAGAACGGGTCGCAAGTGTGGCAGAGTTCAAATTGATGGTTAGTTTTGCACGCGAATGGGCTCAGCGAATGGCGATACAATCTGCCACGGCTGAGGAAAAATAGTAAGTGTGCCACCGCCGTATGTTAGGGTTTAATTGACTAACTGACCCGCAAGGAACATGTACGGCAAAAGAACTGGCCCATTTCGTAGCTAAAGATTAAAGAACTTATCACGATGAATAACGAATTAAAATCTACCGCACTGACCCATGTTCATGAAGCCTTGGGAGCTAAAATGGTACCGTTTGCGGGGTACAACATGCCTGTGCAATACAATGGACTGAAATTAGAGCATGCTGCTGTCCGTGAGGCAGTGGGTATGTTCGATGTAAGTCATATGGGCGAATTTTTTGTCGAAGGGCCGCAGGCATTGGACTTTTTACAAATGGTAACGACGAATGACGTTAGCCGATTATTACCCGGAAAGATTCAATACAGCTGCATGCCCAATGCACAGGGCGGTATTGTCGACGATTTATTGGTGTACTGCTTCTCCGCGCAGCATTTCATGTTGGTTGTAAATGCATCAAACATGGAGAAAGACTGGAACCATCTTATGCATTACGCACCGCAGTTCGACGTAGAATTGCGCAATGAAAGCGACGACTATAGTTTGTTAGCCGTACAAGGCCCTAATGCCATCCCGCTATTGCAGACATTAACGGAGATTGATTTGGCCGATATTAAATACTACAGTTTTACCGTAGGAAGCATGGCTGGAATCAATGATGTGATTATTTCCGCCACAGGGTACACCGGTGCAGGAGGTTTCGAACTGTACGTGCCAAATGCAGTAGCCGAGACCCTTTGGAATGCCGTCATGAAAGCAGGTAGCGCCTTTGGCTTATTACCTGCCGGACTAGGCGCTAGAGATACCCTTCGTTTAGAAATGGGCATGGCGCTCTATGGCAACGATATTGACGATACAACGAGCCCAATTGAAGCAGGACTCTCTTGGATTACTAAATTCACGAAGGACTTTGTCTCTTGTGAGCTCTTTCAAGCACAAAAAGAGGCAGGCGCTGAAAATAAGCTCGTAGGTTTCGAGATGATGGAACGTGGGATACCACGACACGATTATCCTATCGCAGACGAATCCGGTACGGTGATCGGACGCGTTACCTCCGGAACCAACAGTCCGTCAACAGGTAAAAATATTGGAATGGGTTATGTGCCTACATCCTTGTCTAAAGAAGGTGCTACCTTTTACGTGATGATTCGTAATAAACCAATCAAAGCACAGGTAGTCAAGCTGCCGTTCTACAAGAAATAAAACCTTTAGGGTAAATTAAAAGAGGGGCGCATCTCAGCGAGATGCGCCCCTCTTTTGTAAAAAAAAGTGGCGCTGCTTTCCATCAACGCCACTTTAACCCAAATACAAACAGAGTGAACGGAAAGATTATTTTACGCTTAATGCTGCTTTAATCGCTTTGCCAGCAGGATGGTGGCTGTAACGATCTAAATATTCAGCAACACTGTAGCTGTATTCTTTACAACGGTTATGATTTAAGCACTTTACCTCGCGGACCGTTCCAGCTTCAGCATCTAGAAAGACTTCGATAACGCTTTCAGGATTATTGATGGTGTAAAGGGCATGTTGCGTAGGTGTTGTGGTACTTAATTCAGTCATAGTTGTCTTTTGTTAAATTTAAACTAATAAATAGAGGTATTTATTAGAGAGAACACAAAAATACAACAATAAAACTAATTTTGAAACAATTCCGTATACTATTGATGACGTTAACTGCATAAAAAAGGGTTAACGTGTCCGATTATCAAGTAATTTAGCTGAGCTAACAAACCCTAGTTACTCATTATGAAGATTGATAAACTCGATAAACAGATTCTAGAGTATTTAGTAAAGGATGCACGAAAACCCTTTACTGAAATAGCTAAGGATCTATTAGTTAGCCCAGGGACCATTCATGTTCGAGTGAAGAAGATGGAACAAATGGGCATCATTAAAAGCACTTCAATCAGTGTTGATTATGAAAAACTAGGCTTTGGTTTCATCGCTTACGTAGGTCTGTACACTTCTAGATCGTCTACCTCACCCAGGATCATCGAAGAATTAGGAAGCATTCCTGAAGTGACTGTGGCACATTTAGCCACTGGTAAGTACGGTATTTTCTGTAAAATTCGTTGCCGCGATGCGTCTCATGCGAAAGATGTGATTTTTAGAATCAACGATGTAGAGGGTGTAGAGAACACCGAAAGTATGATCAGCCTTGAGGAAAGTATAAATTCAAATACAGGGCTCCTTAAGCTCATTATTGAAGAAGGGCAATAAACCAAACTCTATCGCCAACCTATAAAAGAAGGGCCCGGTGCAAATGCACCGGGTCCTTCTTTATTTCACTTAGGTTTGATTGTGATTAGTAATATACAGGACGACGCACACCTGTAAAATGCTTTGCAAGACGCAGTACTTGTCTGCTGTAGCCGTATTCATTGTCGTACCATACATAGAGTACGGCAGATTTTCCATCGTCGGTGACTTGAGTGGCATTCACATCATAGATTGATGGACAAGGATTTCCAACAATATCAGAGGAGACCAATTCATTTGAGGTATTGTAATGAATTTGCTCCACCAAGGCGCCTGATAAAGCAGCGTTCTTAATGGTGTTGTGTAATGTATCTAGATCCGTAGGGCGCTCTAATTGTAAGTTAAGAATAGCCAATGAACCATTAGGTACAGGTACCCGAATAGCAGAAGAGGTGAGCTTTTCACCTAGGCCAGGGATGCATTTGTCAACGGCTTTGCCAGCTCCTGTCTCTGTGATTACCATATTCATTGCCGCAGCTCTACCACGACGGTATTTGCTGTGCATGTTATCTACGAGGTTTTGATCGTTGGTATAGGCATGAATGGTTTCAAGATGACCGCGTTCAATGCCAAAGTGGTCATTTACGACCTTTAGCACTGGAGAAATTGCATTTGTCGTACAACTTGCCGCAGAGATAATGCGCTCTTTTTTACCAATATTGTTTTGGTTTACACCATAAACAATGTTGGGCACACCTTTACCCGGGGCAGTAAGCAAAACCTTATCAACGCCCTTTCCTTCGAGGTGTTTACTCAGGGCAGTATCGTCCCTGAAGGCACCTGAGTTGTCAATGAGTAAGGCTTTGCTGATGCCGTAGGCTGTGTAATCCGCTTTGGTGGGGTCCGGAGCAGGAATGAAATAAACGGGACGTCCGTTAATGATTAGGGCGAGGTTTTCTTCGTCAACCTTTATGGTGCCGGGAAAATCTCCGTGTACAGAGTCTATTTTTAAAAGCGACGCTCTTTTGTACAAACTAGCTACATCGATGCTACGGACCGCTATGGCGCGCAGACGGAGCTGATGTCCGCTACCTTCTTGTACGATCAATTCCCGAGCCAATAATCGGCCAATGCGACCGAAGCCAAAGAGAATGACATCGCGGGGTTCTAGGGTAGTAGGCTTAAAAAAGCTTCCCAAGTGATCTATGATCCAATGGTCAGCGGTATCCTCTGTTTGTGACCATTCGTGCGTGATTCTACCGATATCGAGCTTAGCATGCTCGATGGCCGTTCGCTTTAAAGCAAGCAGCATTTCGAGGCTATCCTCAACGCTAATGGGTTTTCCAACGAAATCCGTAGCGTATTGATGCAATTCCAATACTTGGCTTGCGCTCTTATCACGGAGCTGGTTACGGAACATGGTAATTTCGATGCCTCTGTTGTAAAAGAGTTCGTGTACGCAGGCGCTTACGTCCACGGCGAGGCGTTCGTTTTGGATACGAAGCCCCACTTTTTGAGTATACTCTTGTTGAGCAATCATGTGATAGTTTTTGGTGGTTCTAAGCACAAAGTTAGGGTAGGGCGTTAGAGTAAGAAAGGTTTATTTACACTTGTTAGTTCTCTGTAAAACAGTGTTTTAAGATGGTTATAAACAGTGTAAAATGTACACTTTGATGGGTGACCTTGGCGTAAAAAAAATCCCCCAGCTGCGAGAGCACGCAGTGGGGGATGTAGAAGGAGTTTAAGAACAGGTTACCACTCAAAAGCATAATAATTGGCTTTGCCGTTAGGTTCAAATCCTTGAATAAGAACACCGTCGCCAGGATTGAATTGGCGTGCAAGTCGTTCAAAGCTTTCGACATTTTCTACATAGACGTTGTTGAGTTTTACGATAATGAAATTTTCGGATATGCCTGCATTTTCAAATCGGCCACCCAATATTTTTGAGACTCTTATACCGTAGCGCAGCCCTAAACGACTTTTATCTGCTCTGCTTAAATCTTCGACTTCAGCGCCAAAGCTTCGGAGCAGCTCTTCGTCTTTGGAGAGCATTTCTGTCGTACCAAGTTTATTTTTTAATACCACTTCGAACGTTTGGTTCTTCCCGGACCGGTTCACCAGCACCGTTAACTTTTCTCCAGGACGATGTTGTCCTAAAACTTCGGTAAGATCTGCACCTGTTGTAATGGCTTTGCCGTTTACATTGAAGATGACATCTCCTTTTTCTATACCGGCATCATCTGCTGAGCCGCCAGCAATGACATTGGCCACATAAACGCCCTTATTGAGCTTGAGGTTCAATTCTTCGCTCAAGGTTGCAGTGACTTCATTGTAGTTGATACCAATAAATGCGCGTTGGACGCGGCCGTACTCTTTTAAATCGTTGACCACCTTCATCATGAGATTGGCGGGTACCGCGAAGCTGTAGCCTTCAAAAGTGCCGCTGCGCGAGGAAATGGCTGTATTGATTCCTACCAGTTCACCTGCAGTATTGACTAATGCCCCTCCAGAATTACCTGGATTAACCGCAGCATCGGTTTGCAAGAAGCTTTCTATGGCACTTTGCTCGTCGATTATATTAATGTCACGGCCTTTGGCGGAAATGATGCCGGCAGTTACGGTGGAAGTAAGATTAAAGGGGTTGCCCACAGCGAGGACCCACTGTCCCAAACGAACCTCGTCAGAATTTGCCACAAATACTTTTGTCAATGCACTTCCCTCGATCTTTAATAGTGCAATATCTGTGGTAGGGTCTGTTCCAATCAATCGCGCTTCGTATTCATCATTATTAGAGGTAGTTACAATGATCTTCTTCGCGTCCTTAATGACATGGTTGTTCGTTACGATGTAGCCATCTTCCGTTAGAATAACCCCCGAGCCCGATCCTTCCACTTCAAATTTTTGTGGGGTAGAGGGGCGTCCAAAGAACAGGTCATTGAATGGATTATAAAAATTCTGAACGCGTTCGGCGGTTGTCTTAACGTGCACTACTGCTTCAACGGTTCGTTCCGCTGCCGCTACAAAATCTGTAGGTGCCGCTGGCATTGGACGGTTTGAGGTCCAATTCACTTGGGCCGTACGTTGATTATTCTCCTCAATAATCACAGTTTTCCCCGTCCAGCCTAGACTTTGTGCACCTCCTAAGGCCACTAAACCGCCTAGAGCAGCGAAGAGTATGGGACGACTGACGGTATTCAAAATTGCTTTCATAAGGTTGATTCGTTAGATTCTAGTTTCCTTCGTACCTTCAAATTGTACACCAAATCAACGCACATACCTCATCGAAACGCATAACTTTAACGCCTTTTAACACCCTTAGGGATGGCTGACCAAGAATTTTACAAATACCACGGTGCTGGAAACGATTTCATTCTCATTGATAATCGCTCTGGTGCTCTTTCGTTGGATGCGACTACCATTGCACAGTGGTGTCACCGTCACTATGGTGTGGGTGCAGACGGCTTGATGTTGCTTGAAGCGCCAAGAGCGCGCAGCGACCATTTCTACATGCAGTACTTCAATTCCGACGGCAATGAAAGTACAATGTGCGGAAATGGTGGAAGATGTATTGCTAGGTTCGCTGTGGATTTAGGTATTGCCGCTGAGGGCACCTTGTATTTCCACGCCATCGATGGTCCACATTCTGCGGTCGTGTCAAAGACGACCGTAGCATTAAGCATGATAGATGCGCCTGCCGTGGTTGAACGGAACCAGGGGTTTTATATAGATACAGGTTCACCTCATCACGTCGAGAATAGAACACCGGGTGCAGATTTTGTAGCTACAGCGCGTCCTATTCGCCATGCATATGGCCCTGAGGGTGTGAATGTAAATTTCATTCAGGCATGCGAAGGGGAACTCTCAATCCGCACCTTTGAACGTGGGGTAGAGAACGAGACATTAGCCTGTGGCACTGGAGCAACCGCTGCAGCTATGGTTGCGGTCGCACAGGGCTGGGTTCCTTCAGCTCCAGTGACGATTTATGCGCAAGGCGGAATATTGACGGTAGATTTTAAAGGGCGTG
Source organism: Bacteroidota bacterium (assembly GCA_003045825.1). Classification (GTDB taxonomy): domain Bacteria; phylum Bacteroidota; class Bacteroidia; order Flavobacteriales; family Schleiferiaceae; genus UBA10364. The sequence goes on along the minus strand of PZPA01000008.1, from coordinate 4,382 downwards.
GACCTTTCACGGATGTGGTACTCACCGGACCGGCCGTTCAAGTATTTAAAGGAAAATTACAGTTATGATTACCGTTAACGATTTGGGGTATTTACGTGCGCCAGAACCAGAAGATCTTCAGTGGTTGTATGGTGTAGAAAACGATGCTACGTTATGGTACCTTGGCATAAGTAAAGAGCCTTGGAGTAAGGCTGTTTTAGCCGACTATCTTGCGGCACAGCCCGGAAATTTACAGCGCGACGGTCAATTGCGCTTGCTCTTTGTCTACAACGGCGAAACTGCCGGTGCCGTTGATCTTTTTGATTACGATCCCGTCGCACGTAAGGCCGGTATTGGCATTGTACTTTCCCAAGCTTTTCGTGGCAAAGGACTGGGTAAAATGGTACTTAAGGCCTTTGAATCCTATTGCTTCAAAACGCTAGGGTTACACAGCGTGTACGCTCACGCCCCGGCAAATAATGAAGCTTCTATACAATTGTTCGAACAAAGCGGATACCGCACCGTTGGGACTTTAGAAGATTGGGTATGGTTGAACGGCGCCCATCATAATGCACAACTCTTTCAAAAATTAGTTTCATGAGAAAACTCATGGTTATTACCGTTGGCGTGGTCATTCCGGGTCTATTGCTTTTATTGGTTTGGAAAGGCTACAATGCTGTTTTCGAAGCAAATGTAAATCCTGAATTGGCTCCTTACGAATTATACGTTGCCCCGGGCACAACGCTGGAAACGGTCTATGAGGAGTGGTTTGAATCGGGCTTATTGCTGCAGCCGGAAGGATTTTATCTGATCGGCAAGAAGAAAGGGTTAGATACCTTGAAAACAGGACATTACTTCATTGAAGAGGGCATGAGCAGCAATGGAATTGTGAATATGTTGAAAGCGGGACTGCAAACGCCGGTGAAAGTAAGTTTCAACAGTGCGAAGGATCTTCATGATCTCGCGGACCAACTAAGTCCTCAGCTCCTCACCGATGCGGCGTCTCTATATGCGGCATTACAAGCACCGATGGAAGGATGGGAGGGCCCTTTAAAACAAGGTGCCTTTTTACCCGACACCTATGAGTTTTATTGGAATGCTAGTGCAGAGACTGTCGCTAATAAGCTCTATCAGAATACCATTTCTTTCTGGACACCTTCACGCATTAGGCAGGCGAAAGAATTGGGCTTAACACCAGGGGAGGTGAGTACATTAGCTTCCATCGTGATGAAAGAAAGCAGTAAAGCCGACGATCGTCCAAAAGTAGCACGCTTGTATTTGAACAGATTGGCCGCAGGAATGAAGTTGCAAGCGGATCCCACCGTAATCTATGCCATACAACAAGAGAAGCCTGACGCAGTCGTCCAACGTGTTTTGCGCAAAGATTTAACCATCGACTCTCCATACAACACCTACAAAAATGTAGGCTTACCGCCCGGACCCATTTGTGTTCCTGAAAAGGCCGCACTTTTAGCCGTGTTAGAAGCGCCAGAGCACGATTATATCTTTATGTGTGCGGACCCCGATCAGCCGGGTTACCATGCTTTTGCGCGCAATTACGCAGGACACCTGGTCAATCAGCGTAAGTGGACGAATTGGCTCAACAGCCGCAAAATTTACCGCTAGCAAAAAGGACCGCCTCTTGGCGGTCCTTTTTGTTAGTTCCATGCTTCTCCATCGGCTTTAGGTCGCGCTAGGTAATTCTACGTTTCTAAAAACGACGGTACCTTCAAAAACATCCAGTAAAATAACATCATCGGGTTTTACATCACCAGCAATAAGCGATCGTGAAAGTGCATTGAGGACTTCATTTTGTATCGCCCTTTTCACTGGCCTTGCCCCGTATTGCGGATCAAAACCAATTTTGCCAAGGTATTCCACTGCCTCGCGGGAGGCTTCAAGGGTAATGTTTTGTTCTGCAAGTCGCTCTTTCACGAGGTCCAATTGTAAATGCACAATACGATTCATTTCGGACCTATCAAGAGGACTAAAGACCGATACTTCATCTATTCTATTTAAGAATTCGGGTCTTACTACTTGCTGCAGCATCCCTAGGAGTTCAGGTTTTAATCGGTCCATTAAATCTCCATAGTGTGCCCCTTCCCACTGGTCCATGGCCTCATTAATGACGGCAGAACCTATGTTACTGGTCATGATGACTAGGGTATTTTTGAAATTCACTGTACGGCCTTTATTGTCTGTTAAACGACCGTCGTCAAGCATCTGCAGCAGTATGTTAAACATATCAGGATGTGCCTTCTCAATCTCATCCAGGAGTACGACGCTATAGGGCATGCGACGCACCGCTTCAGTAAGTTGACCGCCTTCGTCGTACCCTACATATCCTGGAGGCGCACCAATGAGCCTGCTAACGCTGTGCTTCTCCTGGTATTCACTCATGTCGATTCGCGTCAATGCACCCTCATCATTGAATAAATACTGGGCCAATGCCTTCGCCAATTCCGTTTTGCCAACGCCGGTAGTCCCTAAGAATAAGAAGCTGCCAATGGGTTTATTGGGGTCTCCCAAGCCTGCGCGAGAGCGTCGTATGGCATCACTAACGCTTTTTATGGCAGTATTTTGACCAATCACACGTTTGTGCAGCTGCTCTTCCATGCGCAATAGTTTCATGCGTTCACTTTCTAGCATTTTCTGCACCGGTATGCCCGTCCAACGACTCACAACTTCAGCAATATCCTCCGCAGTGACCTCTTCTTTGATCATGGTTCGTTCGCTACGTTCCATGGCTTCTTCAGCCGATTCCAATTCCTTTTCGGCATCTTGCATCAAACCGTACCGAATCTCTGCCACCCGTCCGTAGTTCCCGGAGCGCTCTTCTTTTTCAGCTTCCAGGCGCAATTGTTCCAAGCGTTCCTTGATTTCTTGAATCTTTTCGGCTCTATTTTTTTCGCCTTCCCAAACGGCACTAAGCGCATCACGTTGTTCGTATAAATCACCTAATTCCGATTTAATAGCGGCCAATTTTTTCTTGTCATCCTCCCGTTTAATCCCTTCTTGTTCAATCTCAAGCTGAAGAATTTTTCGGTCTAGAATATCCAAGTCTTCCGGCTTCGAATTAATCTCCATTCGAATCTTCGCCGCTGCTTCGTCCATTAAATCAATGGCTTTGTCCGGTAAGAATCGGTCGCTGATGTAACGCGTGCTCAATTCAACGGCACTGATCACAGCCTCGTCCTTAATGCGAACCTTGTGGTGTGTCTCGTATTTTTCTTTGATCCCACGCAATATGCTAATGCTACTTTCTTGATCCGGTTCTTCGACGAGTACCTTTTGAAAACGCCGTTCCAGCGCTTTATCCTTTTCAAAATACTTTTGGAATTCATCTAGGGTGGTGGCGCCGATAGCACGAAGCTCCCCGCGCGCTAGCGCTGGCTTTAAAATATTTGCCGCATCCATAGCACCTTCGCCCTTACCTGCGCCAACGAGTGTATGAATTTCATCGATGAACAGTAAGATGTTACCGGCACTTTGGGTGACCTCTTTGATCACAGCTTTTAAACGTTCCTCAAATTCGCCCTTGTACTTCGCACCCGCAATGAGTGCGCCCATATCTAGGCTGTAGACCGTTTTATCCTTCAGGTTTTCCGGTGCATCGCCATTTAAAATGCGCTGCGCTAAACCTTCAGCAATAGCCGTTTTACCCACACCCGGTTCTCCAACGAGGATAGGGTTGTTCTTTGTCCTACGCGACAGAATTTGCAAGACGCGACGTATTTCATCACCTCGGCCAATGACAGGGTCCAATTTTCCTTCTTCAGCCATTTTATTGAGGTTCTTCGCGTATTTATCCAGGCTATTGTAAGTATTTTCAGCGCCAGAACTGCTTGCAGAACGTCCTCTTCGCAAACTTTCGACAGCAGTTTGCACCAATTTCTTATTAAAGCCGGCATCTTCGAGCATCTTTCCTGCATTTCCTTTGTCTTCAAGAAGTCCCAAAAGCAAATGTTCTGTGGCAACGTATTCGTCTTTCATGCCTTCTGCAACTTGCACCGCTTTTTGTAAAATAAACGCAGCGTCACGACCCATATAGGTTTCACCTGAGGTGGGCTGCGTTGGTAAACCGTGGTATGCTGCCTTCAATGCAGTTTTTAATCGATCTAAAGCTATTTCACCTTGCTGAGCTACATAGGGGAGGACACTATTGTCTTCTTCAAGCAGACTTAATAAAAGGTGTACTCCTTCAACTTGTGAATGTTTTTTATCCGTGGCCAAGAATTGGGCCTTGGCAATTACGCTTTGACTCTTCGTTGTAAATTTTTCGATATTCATAAGGCTTGGGTATTTCGTATACTACTTTTCAAAAGGCGTTCCAATGAGTGGTTTACCGTTTTGTGGTGACAATTCGTCTAGGATTACGCTAGTAACATGAAATATTGTCTCAT
>PZPA01000057.1 GCA_003045825.1 Bacteroidota bacterium | reverse complement strand
CACCATTTTCAGGTCCCAAAGTTTGAATTTATCCCACTCCTCTTTGAACTCATCTGGTGCTTTACCCAATTTCGGATGAGAAGTAATATCAATATTTTTAAAGTCTACAGTAGTTGAAGGCACGTCAATCTGAATGTATCCACCGGCTTCAAAATCCAAGTTTTCGCCTTCAGGCAAACGGACGACAAACTCTTTAATGAACGACGCCACGTTGTAATTGCTCACTACCTCACATTCCCACTTCTTGATACCGAAAATCTCTTCCGGTACTTTTACGGTCATGTCGTTTTTCACTTTAATCTGACATCCTAAACGCCAGTTGTTCGCAATCTCTTTGCGGTTAAAGAAACCTGTTTCAGTCGGTAGAATCTCGCCTCCACCTTCGGTGACTTGACACTTACACATACCACAGGTACCACCACCACCACACGCAGATGGCAAGAAGATCTTTTGGCTACTTAAAGTGGTCAGCAGGGTTGTGCCTGATTCCACCTCAACATCGTCGCCATTAATATTCAATTTTACCGGTCCGCTCGGAGATAAGCGCGCTTTCGCTTGCAATAGAATAGTCACCAATAAAAGGATCACTACTACGAAAACGACTACCGATGAAAAAATTACTGTGCTAGATAAAAACATAGCTGCCTCTAATTATAATTTAATACCCATGAAGCTCATAAATGCGATTCCCATCAATCCAGTGATGATGAAAGTGATCCCTAGACCACGCAAAGGAGCTGGAACATTCGAATAGCGGATTTTCTCGCGGATGGCCGCAATAGCAACGATAGCAAGGAACCAACCGACACCAGAACCCAAACCGTAAACGGTTGCTTCTGCAATGGTGCCAAAAGCGCGCTCTTGCATGAACAGTGAACCACCAAGAATAGAACAATTCACAGCGATAAGCGGCAAGAAGATACCCAATGCACTGTACAGAGCCGGAGCAAATTTCTCAACGATCATTTCAATCAATTGAACCATAGAAGCGATAACCGCGATGAACATAATGAATGAAAGGAAGCTTAGGTCTACTTCTTCAAATCCTGCACCCAACCATTTACCTAAGGCACCCGGTTGCAATACATAGTTCTCTAATAACCAGTTTACCGGTAAGGTGATGACCAGTACAAAAGTTACAGCAATACCAAGACCAACAGCGGTCTTAACAGTTTTAGAAACTGCCAAATACGAACACATACCTAAGAAGTAGGCGAAAATCATGTTCTCGATAAAAATCGATTTGACAAATAAGTTAATTAGTTCTTGTCCCATGTCGGCTTAGTTTTCTTCGATGAGTTTGGTGTTCTTCGCGCGTTGCGCCCATATAATCATACCTACTACGATCAATGCCATAGGAGGGAATAGGAAGAATCCATTGTTGGCGTAGAATCCAGTTCCTTTATCCAGGTCGATGTACCAGCTCAATGGGATGATTTGTTTTCCCAATAACTGACCTGAACCCAAAAGCTCGCGCACAAACGCAACTGCAATTAGAATGACAGCGTAACCTATAGAGTTTCCAATACCGTCAAGGAATGCTTTCCAAGGTCCATTTCCTAAAGCGAAGGCTTCAAAACGTCCCATGATGATACAATTCGTAATGATCAAACCAACAAATACAGAAAGTTGCTTACTTACGTCATAAGCAAAAGCTTTCAAGAATTGGTCAACGAGAATTACCAAGGAGGCCACTACCACCAATTGAACGATAATACGGATACGGTTAGGTATGAGGTTACGAATCAATGAAATGATGACGTTACCTGCAGCTAAAACGAACATCACAGAAAGTGACATTACAATAGCCGGCTCTAATTTAACCGTGATCGCCAATGCAGAACAAATACCCAAAACCTGCACAGTAATCGGGTTATTGTCGTTAAATGGATCTTTTAATAGTTGTCTATTCTTCTTGGAGAACAACGACTCTTTAGTTTTTACTTCCGTGCTCATGGCTTAGTTGTTTTTGAAGTATTCGGCATAGGGAGCAAGACAATCTGCAAGCATGTCGTTCACACCATTCGAGGTGATTGTACCGCCTGAAATTCCATCTACCATGTAATCACCGCTAGATGTTCCTTGCTTTACAACCGAGATCGATTGGAATAAACCCGCTTCAGAAATCTTCTTGCCTGGGAATTGATCCGTAAATACTGGAGTCGTGATTTCAGCGCCCAAACCAGGCGTCTCACTTTTGTGGCCAAAGTTAGCCCCAACCACAGTATTTCCATCTGATTCTAAACTTACAAAGCCCCAAACTGGTCCCCAAAGCCCTTTACCGCGTAAAGGAATGATGTAATAATTCTCACCACCCTTATTGGCGACATACAAAGGCACTTCACGTTCCATATTTCCTGCTTTAACAGCACCAGCCATATCCACATTAAAACCTGTTTCGCGATCGGTACTAACAACCTGGCCTGCTTTGATGGTCAGGACTTCTTTAATAACCTCGTCGTAGGCAGTTTGTGCCTCACTACGATCTACTATCACGCCAACAGAGCCTAATATGCTTTGCATTTTCTCTTGCTTGACGTTGCTTTCTTGTTTTGATTTGAGGCCCAATGAGGCACCTGCTAATAATACCGCTACCACAACTACCATGATGGTAGCGAAGGTGTATGTATATGCATTGCTATTAACGTTCATATTCTAGAGATTAGGCGTTAGCTAAGCGTTTAGCGCGACGTTTTACGTTCGCTTCAACTACGTAATGATCAATCAATGGAGCCATCACATTCATGAATAGAATGGCCAACATGATACCTTCTGGATAGGCAGGATTAAATACGCGAATCATGATTCCGAAGAAACCGGCTAAGAAACCATAAATCAATTTTCCTGTTGCCGTTTGAGAAGCACTTACAGGATCGGTTGCCATGAAGACCATACCGAACATGAAGCCTCCCAACATCAACTGATGTAAAGGATTTAATCCCATAAACTCATTTACTGCGAAGGCGCTGAAAATAGCCGCCATCACAAAACCTCCAATGAAGAAGCTGAGCATGATGCGCCATGAACCCACACCTTTGAATATTAAAAAGAGACCTCCTAGTAAAATTAAAGCTGCAGAGGTTTCACCAATAGAGCCCGGGATGAGTCCTAAAAATGCATTCATCAATGAATACGTTCCTTCAGGGCCAAACTGCGCCATTACGGTTTCAGTTGCTGGATTACCCATGCCTTGTCCTACAGTTGTTGCGAGGTCCCCAAGTGCTGTTGCACCAGAATAACCGTCAACCAGTTGGCCACCGTCGGCTGAAGTAGTGTTGATCCACACCTTATCCCCTGACATCCATGTAGGATAAGCAAAGAAGGCAAAGGCGCGCGCTGTAAGAGCTGGGTTCAACAAGTTCATCCCTGTACCACCAAATACCTCTTTACCAATCAATACGGCGAAGATGGTACTCACCGCCACCATCCACAATGGGATATCTACGGGCATAATCATAGGAATCAACAAACCTGAAACCAAGAAACCTTCGTTTACTGGGTGGTTGCGTTTCCATGAAAAATAGATCTCCACTCCTAAACCAGCAGCGTAGGTTACAGTGATCAAAGGCAACATTTTAAGTGCACCGAAAATCACATTATCGAGTAACGAACTTTCTTCACCGAAAGCACCGAAATGCAAACGTCCTATATTCCACATTCCGAAAAGAAGTGCAGGAACCATAGCGAAGATTACGGTCACCATCGTGCGTTTTAAATCAATAGCATCACGGACGTGTGCACCGGAGTGCGACGTATGGTCCGGAACGAATGCCATCGTCTCCAAAGCGTTGTGTAATGGATATAACAAGTTTCTCTTGCCATCTTTTTCAACAAGCGGTCTAGTCTGGTCGAATATGTTTTGTACAAACTTCATAATATGGCGTATTACATCATTTCTTTTCTGAGTTCATTCAAACCGTCACGTACGATTTGCTGCAGCGGCAATTTTGAAGTACAAGCAACTTCCGCTAGCGCGAAATCTTCTGGTACGACTTCGTATATACCTAACTGCTCCATCTTTTCAATGTCTTTGATTAAGATGGCACGAAGCAACTGCTGAGGGAAAATATCCATTGGAATGAATTTTTCATACTCACCGGTAACAACGAAGGCGCGTTCTTCACCGTGCATGTTGGTATCGAGATCATATTCGCGGTTCGGGAACAACCAGCTCCAGAATGCGCGGTTCGTTGAGAATTTTCCGAATCCGGGTAAAACCCATCCGAAGAATTCAGTTTGATTTCCTTCAGGAATAGCGGTAAGCTGTGTTTGACCGAAACTGAGGAAACCGTCTTTTTCAATTTTTGTACCTGTGAGTACATCTCCAGCAATGACTCGAGAATTATCCGTATTGACATTCGCCGATAAAAATTGTGTCAATGACACACCTTGTAACGCCGTTGCATAACCTGCATTCATTGTCTTAGAGCCCGCTAACGCAATGCGGTATTCTGGACGGTACTCTCCGCTTTCAAAAGCAGCACCAATAGTTGGGAGGTCAATGGCATTGACCGTCCAAACAATCTCACCTTTATTCAAAGGAGCCGTTTGCGCAATCTGTGTTCCGACGAGCCCTTTAGGATGTTTACCTGAAAAAGTGATGTGCGTTGCATCAAGCGACTGAAGTGCTTCGATTGGCGCCTTATCAGAATCGTGACTCACGTACACTGTACCTTCTGTCATCAGCTTCAAGGCCTTTACAGCCGTTGCAATGGATTTCTCTTTGCCTTCAAGTTGGTAGGCGAGATCTCCAGCAAGGGGACCGCTCTGAATACCATTAACGAAAATTGCACGCGGTTTTTCCGACATGCCTGCAGCTACACCATAAGGTCGAGAAGTAATGAACGCACCCACACCAGTTGCGCTAAAATGCGCTGCTGCTGCTTCTCGCGTTGCTCCCGAAAAACCGAATGTACCGTGGTCGGCGTAGGTGGTTTCCGAATCCGCTAAAATTAAAACGGCTAAGATTTTGCGCTTTGCACCGCGCTTTACCTCAGCCACTTCACCAGAAACGGGAGAACATATTTTTACTTCAGGTCGATCTTTATCGAAGAATAAAGTATCACCTGCTTTGACTTGTGTTCCTGCTTTTACGACCAACTTTGGTGTAATGCCAGGAAAATCTGAGGGAGTCACGGCGTAAGTTGAGGCAGTAATGCGGCCCAAATCTGTTTTGGGAGCGCCGCCGACTAACTTAATATCATGACCCTTGCGAATCTTAAAGGTTTGAGACATCGTACTATAAGATGATTTTGGGTTGCAAAATTAGGATACGTGTTTCATTTAGCCTTAAGAATTCGAGACTAATTGTACCTTAGACACCAATATTTATGAATATGTCTGTTAATAAGTCCGTGACGTTTGTCATTCTACTGATTTCAAGCCTTCTGAAGGGTCAAGTATTGAAAGACACTGTGGCTTTTGAATACCTCAAAACGGTTCAAATTGCACCCGTTGGTGCGCCCTTAGACTTTCCTGCCTACGAATTAGGTGTGAAAAATGGTCTAGAATTCAGTTTTGACGATATGGCGTACGAATGGAACAACTATGCGTACAAGATTTACCATTGCACGAAGGAATGGGAAAAATCGGACCTGCTGATTAATCAGTATCTCGATGGTTTTGACGGGAATTACCTCAATGACTTCGCTATTAGCGTTGGAACTTTTGTGCCCTACACGCACTATTCACTCCGCATCCCGAATGCGAATGCCCGACCTCGTATCAGTGGCAACTATGTACTTGAAGTGTATCAAAACGATGACCCTAACGATCTCATCATTCGCCGGCGCTTCATTATATATGAGGATTTAGTCATGCCGTCTGTTCAAGTGTTGCGTGCAGCAGATTTAACCAATTTCTCCACCCAGCAGATGGTTAATGCAAAGGTGGCTTTGGCCGGTTATCCCGTACAAGATTTTTTCCAAGATTTAGATTTGAGCATCTTACAGAATAGACGTTGGGACAACGCATTGAACCGCTTGAAACCTACCTTCATTAATGACGGAATGTTGGAGTACAATTTCTTAGGTGAATATGCCTTTGAAGGCGGAGTAGAATTTCACTCCTTTGATACCAAGCGTTTAAATCAGGTGGGTATGGGCGTAAAAGTCTCGCGTTTAGATACCTGCTGGTCCGTTTACCTCGAAGAAAAGAAGAACCGAAGCATTTCCGTGTACAGTTTTCAGAATGATATTAATGGACGCCGTTTGATTCAAAGAGCAGATGTTGGGAATCCCGACTTAGCGGGCGATTACTGCTGGGTAGATTTCTTTTTAGAAAGTCCAGAGCTGGAAGTACCCGTTTATGTTTATGGCCAACTAAGCAATTGGAAATTGGACCCTGAATTTGAACTTACTTACGATTTCAATAAACAGGCCTACACAGGGAAGGTCCTCCTAAAACAAGGATATTATAACTATATATTTGCTCATCCTAACGAAAATGGCGGCGTAAGTTCTGCCTTGACGGAGGGTACACATTGGCAAACTAAAAACGATTACACCTTAATAATGTACAACCGTGGCATGGGATTGCGCTACGATCGTATTATTGGCTACTTAAAACCATCAACCGCTTTATAATGAAAAAACTACTTTCCTTCGCACTACTTTTAGGCACTTTCAACGCATTTTCATGGGGGTTAACAGGGCATAGAATAGTTGGTCATGTCGCCATGGATCATTTAAATCCAGAGGTCCGTTCGCACATTTTGGAAACATTGGGTGGCGAAGATCTTGCCCAAGTATCGAACTGGATGGACTTCATCAAATCTGAACCGTCGTACGACAGTTTGAACGCTTGGCACTATTGCACGGTGGAATCGGTCGACCACCTAGACCACCACGAACACCCTGACAAAGGAGATGTTTGGATGGCCATCGATAAATTCCTCAACGAAATTACGACCCAAGAGTACAGCGTAGATGAAGCCTTTGCCTTACGCGCCCTGGCCCACCTCATTGGCGATGTGCACCAGCCGTTGCACTGTGGCAATGGTACGGACATGGGTGGAAACCAAGTCAAGGTGAAGTTCTTCTGGGAGAGCTCCAACCTGCACCGCGTATGGGACAGCGGACTTATCGATTACTGGAAAATGTCGTACACCGAATACTCGACTTGGATCATGAGCACCGTGACCCCTGAACACATTCAATCGTGGAAGGGCACAACCACCAAGGATTGGGTACGGGAAAGCGTTGAAATGCGCGAGCAGTGCTACTCCACTATGGGCGACCCCGAAAGAATGGGGTACCGCTATGTTTACGACAATACTGAACTATTGCACTTGCGATTGGCTCAGGCAGGCGTGCGCCTCGCGGACGCCCTCAACCAAGCCTATGCTGCACGAGGCTGAGAAAAATTTTTGGCACCATAAAAAAAGCCGCCCTCGGGCGGCTTTTTTTATGCTTCAGTAGCCACAAGTTCGAGCAGCTTCACGATGACATCGGTCGCGCTCTCCATATCCTGTAAGCTCACAAATTCATAGGGACTGTGGAAGGCGTGCTCCCCAGCAAATATATTGGGGCAAGGAAGGCCCATGTAACTGAGCTTCGAGCCGTCTGTACCGCCGCGGATTTTTGCTTTGCGTACAGGTAAGCCACAGGCTTCAATCGCACGTTCAGCATAACCAACCACATGAGGGTGTTTATCCAAAACCTCCTTCATGTTCCTGTATTGCTCAGAAATTACAATTTCATAAGACGTTCGTTTCACAGCCTTTGAGGCTTGCTTGGCAAGGGCTTCAAGCAATGCAGCATAATCTTCCAACTCTGTGGCGTCAAAGCTGCGGAGTAACATAGTAATACGAATCTCTTCCACACCTCCTGAAATTTCATACGGATGGACGAAGCCTTTCTCGCCTTTTGTCGATTCCGGTGACCATTCCTGACGTGGCAACAAGCTCAAGAATACTCCTGCGGCTTTTAATGCATTGCCCATTTTCTTAAAGGCAAACCCGGGATGGGTATTGGCACCACGAAATATGATCGTCGCACCATCTGCAGAGAACGTTTCATCTTCTATGGATCCTTTGGTTGCCCCGTCCATTGTATAGCCAAATTGGGCTCCTAATTTTTCTAGATCCACATGATCAGCCCCACGGCCAATTTCTTCATCGGGCGTAAATAACACCTTCATCGTCGCATGCGGCAAATCGGATTTCATCAGTACTTCAACAGCCGTCATGATTTCTGTGACGCCAGCTTTATTGTCCGCACCAAGCAGTGTGGAGCCGTCGGACGTCACAATGGTGTGGCCTTTCATCTCCTTTAAAGCACCGAAATCGTTCGGAGAAATAACTATGCCGTCTTTAGGGAGTTTAATCTCACCACCGTCGTAATTGTGATGCAGAGTAGGAACTACGCCAGCACCAGAATATTCAGGCGAGGTGTCCATATGCGCACAGAAGCAAACCGCTGGTGCACTTTCATGGCCAGGCGATGCCGGTACGGTAGCGTAGACGTAACCTAATTCATCCATGTGCGCATCACTTACCCCCATCGCAAGCAATTCATCTACGAGCACACGTGCTAAATCCTTCTGCTTTAATGTCGAAGGCACAGTGGGACTGTGCGGATCACTTTGCGTATCTATTTGAACATACGTTTGGAATCGCTCAAGAAGGGTTGGGTATTTCATCTTTTATTTTGAATGTAAAGTTGCCGGCGCGAACAACGTGCGAACGGCGGTTTCAATAACTATGCGCAAATCCAGTAAAAAGGACCAGTGTTCGATGTAGTAGACATCGGCACGGATACGCTCTTCAAGCATTTCAGGGCGTGCCGCAGATCCGCCACCGCGTAGGCCTCTGGCCTGCGCTAAACCGGTTAAGCCTGGTTTGGCCCAATAACGAATTTTATATGTGGCCACAGATGCGGCATAGGTTGCCCCATCCCCTGCCGTATGCGGACGCGGCCCTACCATGGACATTTGCCCAAAAAAGACGTTGACCAATTGTGGCAACTCGTCCAATCCCGTTTTTCGCATCCAGCGCTGAAGGACATTACTTTGACCTGCACTATTCATGGTTTTGAATTTTAAAACCGTGAATGGCTTACCCGACAATCCTTCTCGACGTTGACTGAAGAGCGGCCATCCAGCTCCTGTGACTAAAAGCGCAAGAGCGAACAGTGGAAACAACCAAAGCCCAATGGTAACGAGAAGTAGTAGGGAAGTAAATACATCAAAAATGCGCTTAAGGAAGGCATTGGACCAATTAGAAAGAGGTTCTCGACGGTGAGAAAAGAGTGGGATGCCTTCGAGATTTTCCAGGAACATTTGCCCTGCATATTTTGGCCCCATATCAGGCAAGAACCGAAACCGCATACCTGCGCTCAAGGCGTGACCAGTAGCAGCTTCATAACCAGAGGTACCCGGGGCGTGAGCACAGATAAGTTCATCTGCGGCTGTCATTTTTCCTTCGAAAGTACCTTGGTACGACCAACCCAATTCCGGGCGTAGTTCGGTGAGCGTGCGTAACGCTTCTGCCGTGGCGTGCGTACCGGCCAAGACATATGTCCGTTGCCATTTGCCGCGTGCCATTTGGTTTCTTAGGTATTGCACTAAGAACAATCGGTACAACCATGCAATCCCATAAAGTAATGAGAAATAGCTCGCGAGGAAGACACGGCTATAGTAATAGCCTTTTAAACCAACAACAATGATTGCGAGCATGGCGAATTGCGCTAAAGCAGCACGCAAAACGTTTGCGGTCACATTGCGCTGCTCCAAACCACTGGTGTAACTGAAAATACCTGACCAACGCCCAGCTGCATACCAGCTCACAACGGTCAACACTAAAAGCTGTAGGTAGTAGTTGTAGTACTCCGGGTTAGCGATGCGTAAGTCGTCGAAACGCCAATACCCTATGGCTGCAAACAGCACCAACAATAAGGCGCTGTCCGCGAGTACCGTAACGAGTCGAAAGATATTTGTCCCTTGGTTTTGCATTTTCGTGGGCCAAAAGATACTTACTTTTACAACGATGAGCACTACCCAAAGCCCTATTGTCTATGCACCCGGAATTGGTCCGGACCGTGCTGCCCTTCTCGCTGAAGAGTTCGGGATACGGACGATGGCGCAATTCATGGAGCATTATCCCTTCCGTTATGTAGATAAAAGCCAATTCCATACCATCCGCACACTCAACGCACACAGTGGTGATGTTCAAATAAAAGGCCAAATCACAAAAATTGAAGAATTGGGTGCGCCGCGACAACGACGATTGGTAGCCACGTTTACGGACGGAGAGGGTTTTATAGAATTGGTTTGGTTCAAAGGCGCTAAGTGGGTTCGCAAAAGTTTGAAGCTGAATACGCCCATGGTAGTCTATGGAAAAGTCAATGACTTTAATGGAAAAAAAAGCTTGCCCCACCCTGAACTTTATGCCCCAACGGATGCTGAGGAATCTGCGGTAGAGCCGGTGTATTCCACGACGGAAAAACTGACCAAACGGGGGCTGAACTCCAAAGGTATCGCGAAGGTGATGAAAGCGGTTCTTAAAGCAGAATTGGCACAGGTAGAAGAGCCCTTTTCGGAGGCTTTTCGGACCAAAAACCAACTCGTTAGCAAAGTTCAAGCACTGACATGGATTCATTTCCCACCTTCTGCAAAGCACCTCGAGGCTGCTAAAAACAGAATAAAGTTTGAGGAATTTTTCTTCCTTCAATTGACACAACAACGAAATAAATTGCGTCAGAAAACGGCCATCAAAGGCTACACCTTTGAAGAGGTTGGCGCGGTTTTTTTAAGCTTTTACAACCACCACCTCCCGTTCGAACTGACCAATGCGCAAAAACGTGTGGTCAAAGAAATCCGTGGAGATGTGCGAACAGGAGCACAAATGAACCGCCTAGTTCAGGGGGATGTAGGCTCTGGAAAAACAATCGTTGCCTTACTCGCGATGCTCTTGGCTATAGATAATGGCTATCAAGCGGCCCTCATGGCGCCTACAGAGATTTTAGCAACCCAGCACTACAATGGCCTTAGAGAACTCTGTGAACCTGCCGGAATTACAGTTGAGCTGTTAACCGGGTCCACTCCTGCAGCAAAACGTGCGGAATTGCACAATGCCCTGCAAGAAGGTCGATTGCAAATCCTGATCGGAACGCATGCGCTGATCGAACCCACCGTAAAATTTGCCAATCTTGGTCTTGCTGTGATTGACGAACAGCACCGGTTTGGTGTTGCCCAGCGCGCGAAGCTTTGGAAGAAGAATGAGCATCCGCCTCATGTATTGGTGATGACGGCCACCCCTATCCCACGAACCCTCGCTATGTCCGTCTACGGCGACCTCGATATTAGTGTTATTGACGAATTACCACCGGGACGTAAGCCCGTAAAAACCCTACACCTTTTCGACAAAAATCGACTCAAGCTCAATGGCTTTATGCAACGAGAAATAGCCGCAGGAAGGCAAGTGTATGTGGTTTTTCCTTTAATCGAGGAAAGCGAAAAGTTAGACCTTAAAAACCTTGAAGTTGGCTACGAACAGCTGCTGCGTGATTTTCCGCGACCGCAATACCAAATCGCCGTTGTACACGGCAGGATGACCGCCGCAGAGAAAGAAGGCGAAATGCAACGCTTCGCAAAAGGGAAAGCAAATATTATGGTCGCTACAACGGTCATAGAAGTTGGGGTTAATGTGCCCAATGCATCCGTAATGGTTATTGAAAACGCCGAACGTTTTGGTTTAAGCCAATTGCACCAATTACGCGGCCGTGTCGGCCGCGGATCAGATGAAAGCTACTGCATCCTAGTCTCTTCCTTTAAACTTTCAGCCGATGCGAAAACACGCCTCGAAACCATGGTACGTACCACAGATGGCTTTGAAATTGCGGAGGTAGATATGCAGTTGAGAGGGCCGGGAGATTTAATGGGAACGCGTCAAAGCGGGCAGCTTCAATTCAAACTGGCTTCGCTACTAAACGACGGTGCAATTCTAGCCTGGACCAAAGGGGTTGTGGAACAGTTATTGCTCGATGATGCACAACTCAACCATCCGGATCACCAGGGCATTAAATCGCGCTGGATTGAACTTTATAAGGATCAATGGGGTTGGAATAGAATATCTTAATTCGCATGCCAAGTCGTATCCCAATTTTTCTGAAAGGTTACCACAAACTACTTCAGCACTCCGGTGGTTACGCATTTGTGCGGAAAAACCTCGTCAAACTTATTGGCTCCATTGTTGCTGTTCTGGGTCTTTTCTATGCTTTCGATGCTTGGATATTGGATATAGATTCTGCTATAAAGTGGGTAACGCTAGCTTTTAGCACGCCCGCATTGTTGGGACTATTTTTCGCAAGTGAGGTTAGTTTTGGTATCATCACCCCTGAACTACTTATTGTTTGGGCGGACGAAACATTAAAACCGCGTTGGATGCTCTTCTTCCTAGCCTCTTTGAGCTACAGTGCGGGAA
>PZPA01000109.1 GCA_003045825.1 Bacteroidota bacterium | reverse complement strand
GGGGCAAGGTACTACCAAAGTAAATTCAGTGTGTGGATGAGTGTGGATCCGTTGGCGCATGAGACGTTGGAACCTTACGTGTATACGGGGAATAATCCCGTCATGTTGGTGGATCCTGATGGGATGTCTTCAATAAATGGAGGGCCAGGTGGCCCTCCTAAGAAAACAAATCAATCAAACTCTCATATGATGGTGTTAAGCAATGACGCTACGAGTGCGTCAATACAAATTTTAAGGTTTAATAATGAGGGGAAATTGGAAACATCTCAACAGCAATTTGATTTTCAACTTACAAATGAAGACCGACTAGTAGTAAAAAAACAGGTAAATGTTGGATACGGTCAATTAAGTGTAGATGTAGATGCTGATGATGAGATCAATGCAGTCAATATTGGTCCATTGAGTCTTGAACAAAGTCAAAGTAATGGTGGGGTGTCGGTCAAATTAAATATTAATTTTGAACCTTTCATAGTACTAAAAGAAGTTCATAGAACATTCGACGTTCCAGTGACAATCGAGGGCACAAATACTCAGGTAGACAAGACCTATGTTGAGAAGTATTATAAGGTGAAATTCATGGGGTTTGGAACGGAACAAACAGAGATTGTAGACGCTGCAACCCAGCAAAATGTGACGCCTTTATACGAGAGAGATTCATTTGGTATTAAAATAAATGCTACTCCGAGCACAGGACCTTCACCTTTTAATGCGAGTGAAACAGTTGATATAGAAGTAAGAGGAAGATGGACAATCGTAGAAAAAAATTAGCATTAATAGTATTAATAGTTGCCGCCATATCAATAGTGGCGATAAAACAATTGAACGATGGACAAATAAAATCGTTAAGCGAGGCTATAGATGCCTACCACAGAGGAATGTATGAAGAGTCATTGTCATTTGTAGATGAAATGATCGAAATTTTTCCTTCTGATCCAGAGCTTTATTATTGGAAGGCAAAAAATCAAATCGAAATGGGAGACGTTGAAAATGGAGTCTTATCCCTTAATAAAGCGATTTTGTTTCAACCGTCAAATGCTGTGTACTTAAACGAAAGGGCCCTAATTTATATGGATACTGAAGAGTATAGCAAGGCTTACCGCGACTATTCTAAAGCAATACTTGTTAGTCCAAATGTACCTGAATTGTATAGTAATCTTGGCAATTGCGCTTCAATAATGGGTGAAGATTCTATTGCTATTGATGTGTTAAACAAAGGGTTAATAGTAGACAGTGAATTCGGATTATTGTATTATCACAGAGGCATAGCGTATTATAATTTGAGAATGTATAATCAATCAATTGAAGATTTTAAGCAGTCGTATATGCTTGATTCTAATTTAATATCATCGCATTTGTTTATGGGCATGTGTTTCACAAGAATGGGAGATACCATTTCTGGATGCGAAAAATTTAATCTAGCATATAACATGGGTATGACCGATGCTCTTGAATATTTAATTATGTACAACTGTAAAGAGTAATTTTTTTAATTTTTATGTAACACTCCCTTGCATGAGTTTGAAGGCTTCCCCTTAAACAGTAACGGTTAAAAATTAAAAATCGTTAACTTAGAAAAGAAGGAAGCAAAATGAAAAAGAGCAAGTTTACCGAGAGCCAGATAATTGGCTATTTACGCCGGATGGAACAGGGCGAGAAGACGGCAGATCTATGCCGTGAGGCAGGTGTGAGTCAAGGCACCATGTACCAATGGAAGAGCAAGTATTCTGGCATGGAAGTGAGCCAACTGAAGAAGCTCAAAGAGATGGAGAGTGAGCTTTCGCAGTACAAGAAGATTGTTGCGGAGCTGACCCTTCAAAACACGGTCTTAAAGGATGTGATTGAAAAAAAGCTATAGGGCCTGCTGAGAAGCGAGAGCTGGTGGATTATAGCCGTGAGGCTCATGGCATAAGTCTACGGCAGGCCTGTATACTGTTTAGCCTTCATTTTTCGGTGTACTACTACAAGCCCAAGCCCAATGAGGATCATCTGGTTCGTGATGCGTTGTCATCCTTGGCCGAGCAACATACACGTTGGGGATTTTGGATGATGCACCACCGCTTGAGGAACCTGGGACATCTGTGGAACCATAAACGTGTGTACCGCATCTATACTGAGATGGGGTTGAACTTGCGCAGAAAGACCAAGAAACGATTGCCTGCGCGTACCCTAGAGCCGCTTTTACAGCCAATCTATGCGAATGAGACCTGGAGCATGGACTTCATGCATGATGTGCTAAGCAACGGAGTGAAGTTCCGCAGCTTTAACGTGATAGATGACTTTAACAGAGAGTGCTTGAACTTGACGCTCGACACCAGTATCAACAGCAAGCGAGTGATACGAGAGTTGGACAAGCTCATCGCATGGCGCGGCATGCCGAACAGAATACGCGTGGACAATGGCCCAGAATACATCTCTCATGCTATGGGAGAATGGGCAGAAGAAAGAGGTATAGAACTGAAGTTCATCCAACCAGGAAGCCCATATCAAAACGGATATGTAGAACGCTTCAATAAGAGCTACAGAGAGGAAGTCTTAGATGCATTCTCTTTTACACGCATCAAAGAAGCGAATGCTTTATCACAAGCCTGGGCATGGATCTATAACAATGAAAGACCGCATAAGTCACTAGGATACCAACCGCCCATAACCTTTTCGCAGCAGCGACTTCGGAGCTCCGCTCCTTCTTCGCTGCTGCCTGACCAACAATACCAATGGAAATCACTACTTTTAAG
The DNA here is from genome assembly GCA_003045825.1 of Bacteroidota bacterium. Classification (GTDB taxonomy): domain Bacteria; phylum Bacteroidota; class Bacteroidia; order Flavobacteriales; family Schleiferiaceae; genus UBA10364. The sequence goes on along the minus strand of PZPA01000109.1, from coordinate 72 downwards.
TGTTACTAATTAAGGTGAGCCTTCAAAGCCATCCAACAAGCTAGACGTAGAGGAACCCGATACAAGCCGCTG
>PZPA01000108.1 GCA_003045825.1 Bacteroidota bacterium | reverse complement strand
AACATGCAGGTGAACCGCTTTTTCCCAACTGAAGCAGTAGCGGTTCTTGGAGCAGTGGTTCCCACCACGGCTATAGAAAATGATCAGATAGACGCCCTGCGCGAGGCAACAGCGGCAAACGACCATACGGTGAGCGCTGTAGTACGTAGAATTACTGAATTAGGGGCTATTCCAATAGTCATTGGTGGAGGTCATAACAATGCGTACGGGTGTTTGAAAGGTAGTAGCGAGGCAAAAGGACGCGCCATCAACTGCCTGAATATTGACGCACATACAGATTTAAGAACGACCGAAGGCAGGCACAGTGGCAACGGCTTTACCTACGCCGCAAATGCAGGCTACATGGCGAATTACTTCATATTAGGTCTTCAAGAGAATTATACGCCAGAATACATTTGGCAAACCATTGAGCACAACGACGCCTACAATGTGGCAAGCTTCGAGGATTTACAATCGGGTGAATTGACCCAAGACGAAGCACTCATTCACATCGCCGAACATTTGGGGATGGAATATGGATTGGAATTTGACGTGGATGCCATTGCAAATTTCCCTTCTAGTGCACAGAGTGTGAGTGGATTTTCCTTTGATCAGGTCCGTCAAATCATCTATGCGCTCGATATGTTGCCCCACTACTTCCATCTTTGTGAAGGCCGTGTAACCTCAGAAGAGGAAAATGCGTTAGTCGGAAGAGGTTTGGCCCTTCTCGTGTCCGATTTTATCAAAGCACACATCTTCAGCGAATAACATGAGCTACCGGATAGAATGCATACCCAACGTGAGTACTGCCGATCCAGCAATCCTTGAACGCATTGCTGCTGCGATCGAGGCCACTGAGGGCATAACGCTGCATTTTGTCGACCCTGGTAAAAGTGCCAACCGTACGGTATTCACCTATCTCGGCCCAGTGAGCCAAGTCCTCAAGGCCACTGAAGCGCTCTTTGCCATTGCGCTGAGCGAGATCGATATGCGCCAGCACCAAGGCGTGCACCCGCGAATGGGCGCTGTGGACGTTTGTCCCTTCGTTCTACTGGACGATGAAACACATGCTGATGACCTGCTAGAGCGCGTGCGCACGTTCGCTAAAGACATAAGTACGAAACACGATTTGGCCATCTACGGCTACGAGTACCTCGCGAGCAGCTCAGAGCGTAAAAACCTCACTGCAGTGCGCCAAGGAGAGTATGAAGGCCTTGAAGGGAGATTTGCTAGCGGCGACCTCCCCGACTTCGGTCCGCAAACTTTCACCCCGGCGGTAGCCCTGCACGGTGCCACCGCCATGAGTGTGCGCCCCTTGATGGTGGCTTACAACGTAAATCTAGTCGGCGGCGAGCTTAAGGAACGACTGAAGGCAGCAAAGACAATAGCCGGAAAAATCCGAGAGCGCGACGGCGGTATGCCGGGAGTCAAAGCCATAGGATGGTATTTGCCAGATTTCGATCTCGTTCAGGTCAGCTGCAACCTCACCAAGCCAAATGAAGCAGGAGTTTGTGAAGTGTTTACCCGAGTCCAAGAACTGGCTGCAGCATTGGGATTTGAGGCCCCGTCTTCGGAACTCATCGGTTGCATCCCACAAAGCCAATTCACGACGTTGACCTCCGCGGAACTGGGATTTGGTCAGCTCAAGCCTTTTAACGAACGTAGGATTCTAGATATCTAAGACACATGAAAACCAAACTTCTCTGTCTGCTAACTTTCTTACTTACACAAGTAAGCGCTCAAGAAATTAATCATCGCCAAGACTATTCCGGGGGTGCTTCCATGACTTCTTACGGAAGGGCAGTTTTAGACGGGAAGTGGCAATTTGATATTACACCCGTTGCATTTTCTCCTTCGCTCGTTGAATATCCTTTTACACTCGCTACCAAAACGCAGTATTGGAGCCGTAACGGCTGGAGCACTACCCTTCAGGCCGATGGATACCTCACCTCTGACCACTTTATTTGGGATGCTTTTGGATATACTTGGATTCCACATATTCGACCGGCGGGGCAACTGTTTTGGACTGTTAATCTTCCCCTCAGACATCAAGAGATTGTAAAAACGAAACTAGAAGAGGTGAGTATTAGGCTTGTTGAAACCTCCGTACCTAATCTTTTTGGTTTTGGCTTCCATGACGAAATTTTGCCTGCCACTTCTTATTATCCATTTGAGACCATGGTCAACAAGGACATTCACTTTACACCCGGGCTTTTATTCAATCGAATCAGAGTAGCAGGTGTATACACATTGAGTTCTTCGAGTTTTAGCCCTAATGTGGTCGAGGCTTGGCCCTTTGGACAGTCGCTAAGTGGTTTTTTAGGAATTACAAAACAGAACTACAGCATCCGAACCATTAAAACTAGCCAAGGAAGAAATCTGATTAAAATGAGAGAATCTTCCTATAAAATTGGGCTGCTTCTTCCTTTACATTACACTATTTTAGGCCGAGAGGGATACATAGAGCCAAGCTCTGTTAAAAGTAGATTTTACCGGTTTCCTCGCCCCTATTACAGAAAGTTCAATGGACCTAACCTCGGCTTCCACCTCGCCTCTACGCATTATATCAACCGTCAAGAATTGAGAAAGCGAGGTAAAAATCCATCTAAAATCACCGAACTAGAGCTAGGAGTTACTTGGCTACCTTGGGATTTTTATTCTGGAGAAATCCCTCCTTTACAATTTAGAGTGGTCGCAAGGCCAGGACTGTGGAAAGACCGCGTATCCAAAAAGCCCTTAACATCGAAGCATTGGGGACACTTACCCTAATAAACATATGGCACAATTTTTTCTTACAAAAGTGCCAACAACACACCACCTATGAAAATCA
>PZPA01000007.1 GCA_003045825.1 Bacteroidota bacterium | reverse complement strand
AATTTTAAGTCCCACCAACGAGAAATGTAAAACGAACTTGTTTCTTGGTCAGCAGTTAGGTCAAGGATAGTGTCGGTTTCAAGGTCTTTGATTTTCTCTTTTCGGTTAATGTCAATTATGTAACCGTGTCCACCCGAAACAACGCACGCAACTCCTTTACTATCTAATTCTGCAACTAAGAAATTGTGGTTGTCCTTTTCTCTGAAACCACCAACCCATTCAATTCCGTCTTTTGTTGTAAACTTCACGTAATGCCAAACTTGTTCTCGCCAAGGTCCTGGCAAGTCAAACAGGATTTCTTCATACTCTCCTGAAATTGGTGCTCCGTTTAGTTTCTCTGTCATTTTTTTAATGTGGCACAACTCCCTTTATGCCAATGTATATTCACCTGTTTAGAACGTCGCCCCCCACTGGGTAATTGTACACGTTTATGGGCTTTTTTGGGAGATGTTAGGCAGAAAGGGAGTTGTGGTTATGGTTTGGTTAATACTAGTACATCCCCCGTTGGGCCCTAGAAAGATAAGACTTTTATCAGCAACCTTTAGAGCTAAGCAATGGAAATATTCAATCGCTTGCCCAGGCCTATTTCTATGAGTTTGAAATAGGTGGACATCTGGATATCGCTCAAGCCTCTTTCTATACGGGAAATGTAGCTCTTTTTGGTTCCGGTGCGCAGGGCGAGTTCTTCTTGGGTCAAATTGGCCGATTTTCGAGCTTCTTTCAGCATTACACCCAATCGAAATGCAAGTGCATCGGTTTCAAACTTTTCACGGGACGGCGTTCCTAATGTTCCGTATTTGTCCTCGATCAGTTCCTCAAATGAAATGAGGTTGATTTTCTTATTTGTCGGAGTAGTATTCATCTCTTAGTCGTTGTGCGGTGGCTATTTGTCTTTTTGGGGTCTTTTGTGTCTTTTTTATGAAGCCATTGGTTAGTATTACAGAATTTCCTTCATCCAAAAAACACAGGATTCTGATGCTTTTATGCGGGGTGATAACGCGCACCTCATACAACCCTTTTGTGTTCTGCAGTCGCTTGAAAAACTTCGTAGGCACTGCACGTTCGTAGCGAATCAAATCAATAACAAACTCAATTTTTTGTTGAACCTTGGGTTCTTGAGATCGATAAAACTCGACGAATGAAAAGGAATAGATACGGACGTTTCTTACCACAACAAAGTTAACTAATTAGTTTACTTATCCAATTGAATTTCTGTGGAAGTTCCCGAGGCACCCTCCCCTAGGTTGTTGCGTGAGGCGAGTTGGTCGCGCACTGCTGTATCAAGGGGGCTCTCAATACGTAGGGTGCTGTTTTTGGCTACGTGGGTGTAAATGGTTGTGGTATCTATTTTACTATGACCGAGCAGTTCTTGGATGTGGCGTAAGTCAACACCCTTCTCGAGAAGGTGGGTGGCATAGCTGTGGCGCAGCATGTGTGGGGTAACCCGTTGGTGGATACCGGCCCGTTTGGCAGAGCGCTTTACGATATTGGCGATAGAGGTCGAACTGTATTGTGGCGTTTTTTGTCCTTCAAAGAGGAAGGTTTTGGGGCGGTAGAAATGGAGGTATTCCTTGAGCAGCGGAAGCAAACTTTGGGGCAAGGGCAAGAGACGGTCTTTATCCCATTTGGCATCGCGAATGTGGACGATGCTGCGCTCGAGGTTAAGGTCGGAGCATTTTAGGTGGATGATTTCTCCGCGACGCAGGCCGCACGAATACAACATACTGATGATCAGACGGTGCTTGAGGTTGAGGGTGCCGGCGATCATCTTCAGGACTTGTTCGATGGCGAGGACCTTGGGTTTGTGCTTCAAAGGGCGCGGGCGAACGAGCGTGGTGGGGTTTAGGGGGTTGTTGTTTAGGGACAAGAGGAGTTTGAGGGCACCGACGAATTGGCGTTGGGTGCTGTTGGCCATGCGGAAGAGATTGGTGGCGCGGTAGGAGTTGATTTGGGCGAGGGTGTAGTCTTTGGGGCGGGTAGGATCCAGAGCGGTGAGCAGTGGTGAGATGAGGTTGATGTAGGAATTGATGGTGTTTTGGGCATAGCCACGGGCATAGAGCATCTGCTGGTAGGCTTCGAGATATTCTAAGGTGGCAGCGTTGTGTGCGCGTTGGATTTTAGTTGAGAGTGGGCGGCGTGTGAGCACTTCGAGGGTGCCAAACTCTGCGGCGAGGGTTTGGAGGTTGCGCCAATTTTCTTTGTTATAGAGCAAGATCCAGCACTTGATATCGGCTTCCCAAGCGGCACCAATGCGGTGAAGGGCACGGTTTAAGGGGCGGTGGAACGGGGTGCGTAGCGAAAAGAATCGGCCACGGTAATCGCGGTAATCGCCGACAGTAATGACAAAATGTTTCGGGTTGGACATGAGCTGGGGGTTGTCCAAATAAATTGGGCCCAGCGCCTTAAACCTCCAAGAAATGTGGAAAAGTTGCGCTTATGAACCGCGAAGGATTTTCGCCATGGGACGCCCTTTGGCCAATTCATCTACGAGCTTGTCCAAGTAGCGCACCGCACGCGTGAGCTCATTGTCGAGGTCTTGAATCTTGTAGCCACAAATGGTGCCGGTGATCAGGTGGGCATTCGCGTGAAGAGCCGCCTCATCGAAGAAGGTTTGGAACGTAGATTTAGCGGCCATATGGCGGTCCAGATCGGCCTGGGAATAGCCCGTGAGCCATTGGATCACCTCGAGCAGCTCGGCCTCACTCCTGCCCTTCTTTTCGACTTTGGCAACGTAGTGCGGATAGACACCGGCGAAGGTAAGTGCCGCGACGCGGGCGTGATGTTCGGGAGTTGCGTGTGTGGCCATGGCGGATGGTGGTGTAGGTATGAGTTAAAGTTTGATGCCCTTAGGGTTGCCCTTTAGGTAGACCTCGATGAAGTTGCGCAGGAATCCAATGCCATACCCTTCATTCATCGTATGAGTAGTTTGTACGGCCAGGACGGCGACGGCGAGGCCCTCTTTGGAAAGGGCGCTAATAAAGACCGCAATCATGTAGAGTACATAGAGTGCGAACGGCATAACGTACACGCTCTCGTGGAAATAGAAGATACCCACGAGCGCAAGGATGGCCGTAAGGTGGCGGTAGAGAGTGAAGACTAGCGGAAAGAGGTGGGTCAATTTAAGGTTGCCCGGGTGTGCCTTGGCAAGCAAAGGACGGGCAGCGCCGAAGCGAAAGACCTGGCGGCGGAATTGCTTGAGCGTGGCGCGGCGCTTGTGGTACACGTGGGCTTCGGGAATGAATCGGCTGATGGCGCTTGCTTTTTGAAGGCGGAGGCTGAGCTCGACATCTTCGCCACAAACGAAGTTTTCGTCATAGCCCCCTACCGAGCGGAAGAGTTCGGCACTCATGCCCATGTTAAAGCCGCGCGGTTGGTATGAGGTCAGCGTGTTTTTGCCGCCGCGTATGCCTCCGGTGGTGAGGAAGCTGGTCATCGAAAAGTTGATGGCTTTTTGAAGGTCAGTGAAGTCGGCTGAGGCCGCATCGGGACCGCCGAAGAGCGTGGTGTCCGGGTGTGTTTCGAGGAAGGCATCAATGGCGCGGAGGTAGCCGGGCGGGATGATGCAATCGCTGTCGAGGAAGATGAAATACTGGGCCGTGGCCAAGGAGGCTGCGCGGTTGCGGGCATCCGAGACGGGCAGGTATTCCTCGTAATAAATTTGAAGCGGTAATTGGTCCAGATAAGGGGCCAATTCTGGTCGTAATTCATCCCCCGGGGTACCGTCTCCTAAGATGATTTCAAAACCACTTTGCGGGTAGTCCAAGGCGGTGAGGCTTTGGAGGAATTCAGTGACTTCATCCGGGCGCTTGAACGTCGGAGAAATCAACGCATACTTTGGGGAAGTGGCAGCGTGGGCCATTAATCCAAACCTATTTTATCGTTGATCGTGTAATCGTGCTTCTTATTGCTCTCGCGCAACAACAACTCGGCAATGAATCCCACGCCGAAGAGTTGAACCCCCATAATGGTCAGGGCCAGGAGGATGTAGAAGAGTGGATTTTCAGTAATTAATCGGGCCTCTATCCCAGCGCTCAGCGCCCAAAGCTTGTACCCACCAAGGTAGGCCAACAGGGCGATGCTCAAGGTAAACATAAGCGTTCCGGCAGCGCCGAAAAAGTGCATAGGACGGCGACCAAACTTGCCCATCACCGCTAGGGTGGCCAGGTCGAGAAAGCCATTGATGAATCGATCTAAACCAAACTTAGTCGTGCCATATTTACGGGCCTGGTGCTGCACTACCTTCTCCCCGATCTTGCCAAATCCTTTGTTTTTAGCCAAAAACGGAATGTAGCGGTGCATCTCGCCGTAGACTTCAATATTATGCACCACCTCAAGGCGGTAGGCTTTTAAACCACAATTAAAGTCATTGAGCTTTATCTTGGATATGCGGCGGGTCGCAGCATTGAAAAGCTTCGTCGGAATGGTCTTGGTCAGCGGATCGTAACGCTTCTGCTTCCAGCCACTTACCAAATCGTAGCCCTCTTCCAAAATCATTTTACGCAATTCTGGAATTTCCTCCGGGCTGTCCTGAAGGTCGGCGTCCATGGTGATGACTACCTGGCCTGAAGCCGCTTTAAATCCTTGATTCAAGCCCGCGCTTTTGCCTTGGTTGCGGCGGAATGAAATGGCCTTGACGTTGGCATTTTCCGCGCGAAGTTCCTGGATGACCTGCCAGCTGTTATCGGTAGAGCCGTCGTTGACAAAAATGATTTCGTAGGTATAGCCCTCGCGGTCCATGACACGCGAAATCCACTGGGTCAACTCCGGTAAACTCTCGTCCTCGTTAAATAGAGGGATAACTATGCTCAGATCTAATATGCTCATCGTGTTTTAGACTACAGGTTCGTCTTTTTTCATGGCTGCAGCCACTACTATACTGATCACCAAATAATAGATGCTAATAAACGTTAAGCCCATGATTTGGGCTTTAAAACCAAACTGATTGCGCTCTTTTAATTGGGAAACGCCCTCCGAAATTTGTGCTTTATCAGCTCCCATCCGCTCCATGAACTGGACCGTGAACTCAATGGTTTTTTCTTCCATCATATCCTTGAAATCCGGATCTACAACATTGTACATCAATGCATTAAACAACACAACTACGGCTGTTCCTAAAATCAAACCTATTGCAGAAGTACCTAATGCTCCTTTGAACGAGATGAAACCATCGAGCGACTGCTTTGCTTTGGCCACAGCGTAAATAGCTAAACCAATCGGAAGAATCCACTGATATAAAATACCTACCCACCAAAATTTGAAGAGAAAGGTAGGATCACCCAGGTAACTCCACAAAAACATAAGAAGTCCTAACGCTATTACAATGAAGGCGAGTTGTTTACCCTTGTCCTTCATGATTTCAATTTCTTGTCCCATTTTCGGTGTTGTTTTGCAGTTTAAGAGGCAATCGTTGACTACAAATATAGGCTACGCGGTCCGATTAAAAATTGTTAAAATTCATTGGTCTCGCGCGGTTAGTTGATGTAACTTTGCGTTGGGCAAGTCTCACACAACCAGCTCCTGGTGAATCCCCCAGGGCGGGAACGCAGCAAGGGTAATTGGTCGTAGCGGTGTGATGTGAGTAGCTTGCCCATTTTTTGTGCCCTAAATTTTGAGGAAAGACGTACTTTTGCTCAACAAACAATATATCTCACATACATGAAATTCTTCATCGACACTGCAAATCTAGCACAGATTCAAGAAGCCCAAGAACTAGGCGTCCTAGACGGGGTAACTACGAACCCATCATTGATGGCTAAAGAAGGCATTAGCGGCGACGCAAATGTGAAAGCACACTACAAGGCGATCTGTGCCATTGTTGACGGTGACGTAAGTGCAGAAGTGATCTCAACGGATTATGAAGGCATGATCAAGGAAGGTGAAGAATTAGCCGCATTGGACGAAAAAATTGTAGTTAAGATACCAATGATCAAAGACGGTGTGAAAGCATTGAAATACTTCTCTGACAAAGGCATCAAGACAAACTGCACGCTGATCTTCTCTGCGGGTCAAGCACTGATGGCGGCAAAAGCTGGCGCAACATACGTGAGTCCATTCATTGGACGTTTGGATGATATCTCAACCGATGGTTTGGATTTGATCGAAAGCATTCGCATCATTTTTGACAACTACGACTTCGGTACAGAAATTCTTGCGGCATCTGTTCGTCACCCAATGCACATTATACAGTGTGCTGAGATTGGCGCAGATGTGATGACGGGTCCTTTGAGCGCAATGGAAGCATTATTGAAGCACCCGCTAACAGATATCGGTTTGGCGAAGTTTTTAGCGGATCACGCAAAAGCAAACAGCTAATACCTATTCGTAACTTATAGTTTTAGGAAAGCCTCGCTAATAGCGGGGCTTTTTTGTATCTTAATATAAATTGACAGCGTCGTGATTTATTCTATTTATCCAGAAAGTATAAACGCGCAAACCATTACGGAATGTGTGGAGCGTTTTAAGCGGGGTGAGATTGCTATTATCCCTACCGACAGTGTTTACGCAGTTGCAGGCGATTTTCAGCATCCCTTGGCCATGGAAAAACTGGCAAAAATCAAAAAAGAATCGGTAAAAGCAGCTGAATTTTCTTTTCTCTTCACCAATCTTAGTCAGGTATCAGAATATACACAAAGCCTTGACGGAGGAACTTTCAAACTATTAAAACGCTGTCTGCCCGGTCCCTATACTATGGTATTAGAAGCGAACATCGCCTTAGCACGGAAACTTGGACAAAAGCGAAAAACTATTGGTATTCGTATTCCGGACCACCCTATTGTAATGGCATTGTGTGAGGCATTAGGTCGACCTTTAGCATCCGCTTCATTACACCACGACGATGAAATCATTCAGTACCCTACTGATCCAGATGAAATCGCTGCGACCTATGCGCATCTCGCTGATTTTATGATAGACGGTGGCTGGGGTGATAATGTTCCCTCAACAGTTATTGACCTCAGTGGAGCAATACCTGTACTGCTTAGAGCCGGAAAAGGCGATCCGGATGTGATTTAATAAAAGACTGCAGCTTTAATCGGTCCAATTTCCCGTTCTCCAACAGTGGCGATTCTGCGACAATACAAGCTTCTTTGGGCATCGCCGTTCCCTCCCAATGACGCAAGGCCTTTTTGAGACCTTTAACATCATCCATCGCGCGCAATACCATGACCGGCACTTGACCATACCGTTCGTGTTCCCTTGAGCTCATGACCGCCTGAATACCGTGTACATCACAAACAGACTCGAATTTTTCCGGGTGAAGTTTGATTCCTCCGGAGTTAATCACATGATCCAATCGACCTTCATAATGAAATCGTTTCTTATCGAGCAATCGCACACGATCTTGAGTTTGTAGCTGCGCTATTCCTAGATGCGGCGCAGAAACACATAGGCATTCATCAACATTTAAAGAAAATTCTGTCGCCCCTACTGCGGTATAAACCGCACTGCCCAGTGGACGTAAAGCAATGTGCGAAGCGGTTTCTGTCATTCCATATCCTATACATACACCAGGATAACTCGAGGTATCGTATCGCGCAGGCAGTGCACTCCCCCCTAACAATACGGTGTTCACCTTAAGTTGCTTTCCAGCTTCTTGTATTGCAACAAACTGGGCGGGGGTCATTGGAACAAAGTCCAGTCCTTCCGGAACATGTGGCAAAGCCCGAGGCTCACACAAATGCAAAGTAAGTTGGCCTATGTAAGCGCGAACGACCATCATGAAGCCGCCAATATATTTTGCTGGTAAAACCAATGCCGCAGTAGAACCAGGAACCAGTTCAAACCTGTCCAGCGTAGCACGGGCCGATCCATAAATCATCGCGCGCGTCAAAGCGATTGCTTTTGGCGAACCGGTCGAACCGCTGGTCTCTAGCGTCCACTCTGTTGCTTGACTTATGCAAAATTTCAGGGCGCTTTGAACAGCAACAACATATTCGGTAACACCCTGTAAATCAACAAACTCAGCAGCAGAATAACTGCGGCCGTTCCAAAGGAAAAGTGATTTATTTTCAGCCATGTATTTTCGGGTACAGTTTTTGTTTCAACGTGTGCGCAATGAACAAGTTCAAAACTATAGCAATATACATCAGCCTCTTGGCATTCTCACTGAGCGGTTATGCTGCGGGTGATGCAGACTATGTATGGCTTACGGTTCGTAATGCGATGAGCGGCGAACCCATCGAAGGGGTAAGTATTACCGTAGAACAAGCGTATATAGGGGAAACAGGACCTCTGGGTCGAATTCTAATACCCAATGGCACTCCAGGTCAACTCATTGCACTCTACCACACCAGTTATTCGGCAGGCTATTATTCCCGAAAGGAACTTCAAGAGCGCGACTATGAGGTTTTTTTAAGGGAAAGCGTTTTGAACATTCAGGAAGTGGTCATTCGCGCGAATCGCATGGAGCAGCAATATCAGAAAACGGCCCAGGAGGTTAGAAGTATTGACTCCAAACAATTAGACCAACAGTTCCTAGCAAACACTGCGGATGCCTTAGCTATAGACCCTAATGTTTTTGTCCAGAAATCCCAAGCTGGAGGAGGTTCTCCTATGATCCGAGGAATGAGTACTTCGCGTGTTCTGGTTCTGGTAGATGGCATCAGAATGAACAACGCCATCTTTAGATCTGGGAATGTACATAGTGTTATTTCTGTTGATGGAGAGAGCGTTTCTAATATGGAAATTAGTCTAGGTCCTGGAAGTGTTTTGCACGGAAGCGATGCATTAGGTGGAGTCATGCACATTAACACTTACGATGCTCATTTCGGGGATTCCACAGAGATTTTACAAAGCTTAGTTTTCACATTGAGCAATCAAAGTGCGCAACTATCAAGAAGACCCAATTTCCGGATCAACTACGGCGGCCTGAATTGGGCAGGAATGACATCGCTTACCTATACCCAATACCACGACATACAAATGGGCCGGCGTATTCTACCGTGGACGCCAGCGCAACACCTCAGCAATACACAACTTACTTGTCTACCGACAACAATCGGAAGTATAGATACCATTCGAACTCCAGAAGACCCATACACGCAATACAATACTTCGTACGAGCAGCGAAACATCACACAAAAATTCAAAGTACGCTTGGCAGAGCGCACCACATTCAAATCTGGCGTGCATTTTAGTTTGACGGGCGAGGTTAACCGCTACGACAGATTTACAGAAATGATGAACGGCAGTCCGAAGTATGCCCAATGGAACTATGGCCCACAAGCGTGGATCATGAGCTACATTTCAATCGAGAACAGAGATATTACGGCCATCAGTGATTGGATGAAATTCACCTTATCTGGTCAGTATTTCGAAGAAAGCCGGAACATACGGAAGTTTAAGGCCCCTTCAGGTAAAGTGCAACGCGAACAGGTGTATATCAATCAGGTAAATTTTGATGCCAGCAAGAAGATTACAGAGAAGAGTTCCATTTTGTATGGTGCTGAATTTATTGGAAATAACCTCACCAGCACAGCCTATCATTACTACTACATGAACGAGGATTCGACATGGAATGCACAATCCCGCTACGCCAATGGAAGCCATTGGATGAGCGGTTCCATCTTTGCACATTTCGATACAGATTTGAGTAAACACATTGCCTTTAGCGCAGGATCCAGACTCAATGGTGTAGGAATGTACACCCCTATTTCATTTCGTGGATTCAATGAAAACGCGCGATTAAAATTTCTTGCACCTAGTGCAGAAATGGGACTCACCTACCACAAGCCTACCTTTAAATATTTTCTGAATTTCAGCTCCGGTTTCCGTGCGCCAAATATTGACGATGCGAGTAAAGTATTTGACTCCCAGCCTGGTGCTGTGATTGTTCCAAATAGTACGCTGCGTGAGGAGCGTCTCTACAGTGCTGAGGTCGGTGCAAAGCAAAAGCTTGGTAAATCATGGGTTGTGGATGCCAGCTTTTATTACAGCTACCTTGACAATGCCTTAGAACGCGCTCCGTACACTTTCATGGGCAGTGACAGCATCGACTTTGACGGCGAATTATCCCAAGTGCTCGCTGTTCAGAATTTAGATTTCGCTTGGATTTGGGGCTACCAATTTGGTGTACGTACAGATATTTCAGAAAACTTGAATTGGATGATTCACTGGGCACACCCTTTCGGTAAAGACAGCCAAGGGTATACGCTTCGTCACGTTTCGCCATTTAACGCAACTTCGAATCTTTCCTTCCATAAAAACAACTGGCGTAGCAATCTCATTTTTCGCTACAATGGTGCCATTGATGCGGAGGATATGGCCTTCAGTGAACGTTCAAAAACGCACATGTACGCGCTCAACAACTTTGGAGAAGTTTATGCACCAGCGTGGTACACCATAAACCTGCATGCCTCCTATGTATTCAGTAAGAATATCTTAGTTCGTGGCGGAATAGACAATATAATGGACGTACAATACCGCGGTTACGCCAGTGGCATAGTAGCACCGGGCCGTTCAATCTTTATCTCACTACGAGGGTCTATCTAAACGTTTGTAACGATTCTGGTAGCGACCAAGAAGTCTGAACATCTCCAGCAGTCCACAATTCGCCTTTTTTAACTTCGAGCGGTCCTGGAATATTGTTCGTATATAAACTACCTGTACCCAGTCCTTGCGGTGTATGCAGGTGCTTCGTTGCGGTCCACTGCGCTATAGCATTCATGCCTACTGTACTCTCTAAAGCAGAAGTAGCCCACCAATCTATACCGCGAGCGGCTGCGCATTCTATCCATTCATCAGCGCCGCGCCAGCCTCCAATAAAACTGGGTTTGAGAATTATGTATTGCGGTCGGACTGTGTCGAGAAGCAACTCTTTATCGGCCTTAGAAAACATACCTATAAGGCTCTCGTCTAATGCGACCGGAATAGGCGAAACCGCGCATACCTCTGATAATCCATCACGATCCGTTGTGGGAAGCGGTTGCTCTATACTATGGACTTCAAGGGCTGCCAATTCATGAAGTACCGGATCAATAGACGATCGACTAAAAGCGCCATTCGCATCAACACGCAAGGTTAAATCGCGCGATGAAAATCGCTCACGAATCCCCTTGAGCAAGGCCAATTCATCCGCCCAGGAAATAGCACCTACCTTCATTTTAAGCGTTCCAAACCCTTCTTCTAATCTGCGTTGGATTTGATCGAGCATAAAGTGCTTTGTCCCCATCCAAATCAAACCATTGATGGCCTGCCCCTGCTCACCGCGGCTAAACGGAGTCACAAAGTGGTGAAAGCCGTGTTGTAGATGACTAAAGGCTTGCTCCAATGCGAATTGTATGCTTGGAAAGGCACTATTCCGCGCATAAAGTACTTCTAATCCTAGATGAATATTCTCAGCGGTCCAGGCCAATCGACTTTCTAATTCCGGTACATCATCAACACTCAATCCACGTAAAACGCCTACCTCCCCTAATCCAACTGCAAATGGCGTCGTAGGATCTTCAATTCGCAGAAAAAAACTCTCTTTCGTGCGCAGGACGCCACGCGAAGTCCCGGCGGGTTGTTTAAAATTAAGAAGGTAAGAATGCACCGTAGCTTTAATCATAACGCTAGAGATTAAGAGATAAAGCAGTTCCAATACAATAGAGTAATGTCATCAGCGCCATTGGTTTAAGTAAGGCATCCAATGCTAATGAATCTCTTGCTCGAGCAAACCGAATAAAGACTACCCGCGAGAGTAATACTCCGAAAGCTATGTGAAAAAGGAGTAAATATTGATTCCCGTCTAATGCGGCCCAATACAAGGCGAAGAACAAACTCAGGACATTCCCTATGATCAAGAGTGCTTTAAAATAACCTCTGCCCCATTTATACCCGAATCGAACGACTAGCGTGCGCTTCCCCGCAATAGCATCAGTTTCAACATCCCTTAAATTATTCAAAGTGAGTACCGCTGCACTGTAAGCGCCGGCAACCAACGCTGGAAAAAGGAAGCTCCAATGCAACGTTCCGTACAAATTTGCTGACCCGAGCACCCCAACCAATCCAAAAAATAAAAAGACAAAAAAATCACCTCCGCCCCAGTATGCATAAGGCTTTGGACCCATAGTATAGGACTTAGCAGCCAGCACTGCAGCAACATTCAATAACGAAAAGAGTACTAAAAGTGGAATGCGTTCTTGAAACGCTAGAAAGCTTAATCCACCCCCTCCGAACAAAGCCAATACGGTCCACAAATTAACGGCGCGCTTCATTTGATCTGCAGTGATTAAACCGCTAGCTATCGCACGTTTTTCACCGGTACGATGGTCGTCTGTGCCGCGCAGGCCATCGCCCAAATCATTCGCATAATTCGACAATATTTGATATGCTCCGGCCGTGAACACCGCAAGCGCAAAAATCCCCCAGTGCAGGTATTCATTAATTTTGAAGGCCAAACCGGTTCCTAAGGCAATGACCGCGAAAGCTAGAGGTAAGGTGCGCAGCCGCGCTGCTTGAATCCAAATATGAAGTGGTACCATACTATCGTAACGCAACAAGCGCCGCTAAGTTGGCATGCTGCTCCGTTTTACTATCAATTATTTTAGAACCGACCGCCCCCTCTAGAGCATTTAGTAATGCCTCGACAGAGGTAACCGCTTCATATTTCACCCCAAAGGCGGATGCAATGCCTGCAAGATTCACTTGTTGTGCGTTGGCAAAAACGCGTTTGGCCTCGGACCCTGTACTGGCTGTATCTGGCAGCCAGTCGAATATGGCGCCTACACTGTTATTAAGCACGCAAACAATCAAATTCTGAGGAATCTTTTGTCCATACAAGCCGTTGTGATCGTATAAAAAACTTTGATCACCGATGATTAAAATATGCCTACGGTCAGGATCTGCCAATGCCGCACCGACTGCCGTACTCAAACTGCCGTCAATACCAGCCACGCCTCTATTTCCATATAGTTGCACGGCTTTTGGGAAGTAATTGAAATAACGTACGATGGAACTGTTGCCTAGATGCAGTACATCCGTTGTTTTTAATTTCGAAACCACAGCTTGAAATGCCGCAGCGTCAGACCACGGCAGGGGTTTCGAAACTGGTGCCACAGCTGGTATTCTAATGAATTCCGGGGCCGATTTCCAAACCGTAAGCGCATTCGGCGCCATCCTTAAGTGAAGCACCTCTGCATCTAACACATCCCAACATTGGAAGATATCGATATGCACATGCTTTTTAATTCCCAGCGCTCGTAAGTGCTGCTTGGGCTTTTTATTAATCCACTGTCCGCCAATACTTAAGACTGCATCGGGTTCAAGATCGAGCAACGCTTCCATAGGTACCGCTTGTGGATGATCCAGCACGCCGCTCATAGGGTCCGCAAAAAGTGTCCAAGCAACTCCTTCATCCAGCAGCGTACGTAATTGTGCACTTTCTTGAGGTAACAATTGGCCCGCAATTACGGCTACGGATTTGCAATCTGAAAAAGAAGGAACCGGCTGATTATCCGGAATTCCATGGAATTCCATTACGTCGTCCGAAAAGACGATCGCCAACGACTCAGGCTCCAATTCTTGGGCATAAAGGGGTTCATCAAAAGACAGATTGATATGAATAGGCCGCATTTCAACCTGTTGCGCGCGAATCGCAAAATCTAATTGCGACACCACTTCCGAGGCCGAAGCATCTTCTTCAATATGCACGCTAGCAGCGACATGCGGCTCATAAAAGTCTCGCTGAACACAAGTCTGTCCCTCCCCTTTATTGATGCGCTCTTCTGGTCGGTCGGCACTAAGTACAATCAATGGAACGTGCGCATAGTAAGCTTCTAAAATCGCGGGGTAATAATTCGCTAAAGCACTGCCCGACGTGCAGCAAACGGCAACAGGCAAACCTGTAACAAGACTACGTCCCAATGCATTAAACGCCGCACTACGCTCATCACCCAGCACTTCCATGTCGAAAGATCCTAAAGCTTCTGCAGCAATAATCAATGGGGCGTTTCTCGAACCTGGAGAAAACACAATGGTCTTAACCCCCGCATGCGCAAGCGCCTCTAATGTCCAGTGTGCCGTGTGTTTTGTTGTTGTCATTTGAATTGTACAGCGTCCTTGAGGGCCGAGATTTTGTACTCTGTCTCCATCCACTCATTCAAAGGTACGCTGTCCTTTGTAATTCCTCCACCTGCATAAAAGGTAATGCCCGATTGCGACCATTGCATGGTTCGAAGCAGCACTGTGGCATGCAAACCACCCGTCATAAAAGCCAGGTATCCCGTGTATAACCCACGGTCGTAGTGTTCCACCGATTCGATCACTTCTCTTGCAGGGGCTGTAGGTGTGCCACAAATGGCAGGCGTTGGGTGCAAGGCTTCTAAAACATCTACTGCGGGCGCATTCATCGCGTCGGTTACTACCCACGTCATCAAGTGTTCAACGGGGCCTGCATTCAGTGTTTCCTCGCCCTGCATGCGAACGTGTCCACCAAAATTATCAAGGGTTTTATATATTTCCTTAGTAACAAAATTTTGTTCCTCGCGCTCTTTATCCCCCCAATTCAAAGCGCCAGACAATCGTGTACCTGCGAGCGACATAGAACGGTATCCCCCATCGATTTCTTCAAAAAGCACCTCTGGAGAAGCCCCCATCCAATGTCCAAAATCAGGATGTTTTAAGGCAAATACAGTACAGTTTGAATAGCGTTCTTGAAGAGCAGCAAAGGTGGCCTGTGCGTCGGCACGCTCTGTGTACAAATGAGAAGGCCTACTCAGCACAACCTTATTCACCTCATGGAGTTGTATGCGGTCTATAATTTCTAAAATCTGCTGCTGGTAGACTGCAGTATCACTTTGATCGGATAGGTTGGGATTCGTCGCCCCGAAATCTAACCAAAACGTATGTTCATCTACTACCGATTCCTCCTTAAATCCGCGCAGCTCGCCCTTAAATCCGCGCAACAAGACAGCCGCATGGGCGATGTCAGTTTCGGAATATTTATAGGCGATTTTTGACCTACCTGGAATTTTGGCCAATACTTCAAGCATCATTTACGAGCTTTAATAAAGTTGAGCAGTTTCACCATCGAAATCAATTCACCTTGTTCGTTTTCAACACGAATCTGAAACAGATGTGAGCTCTTTCCTTTGTGCAGACAGGTTGCTGTGGCGATAAGCATGCCCGTGCGAGCGCTCTTCAAATGATTTGCACTGATTTCTGCACCTACAGCCGCTTCTTTTGATGGATCAATAAGCAATTGCGACGCTGCGGAACCAACACTTTCCGCCAAAGCTACAGTTGCACCGCCGTGTAAAATACGCATGGGTTGGTAGACTCGAGAATCGACAGGCATGGTTGCCACCAGCGTACCCGTTTCAGGCGCTACATCAACGTACTCAATACCAAGCGTTTCCATCAAGGTATCCTTGCAGAGGTCGTTAAATTTCTTCAAAATGGCGGCCTTATTCGAGGTGTGCTCCATAGGGTTATAAATGCAGTGCTAAAGTACGAGAATAAAATAGGAGTAAAAAAACGGTACAAGCCCCGCGAAACCTTATTTTTGCGCTTCAACTTATAATTGTAGATAAGCACATGATTACAATCACTTTCCCAGATGGGAATCAACGCAGCTACGAATCGGGCACAACTGCCATGGACGTAGCAAAGAGCATCTCTCACGGCCTTGCACGCAATATTTTATCCGGAAGTTTTGACGGTAATACCATCGAACTCAACGATCCACTCACGACCAATGGCACACTCCAGTTCTTCACTTGGAACGATGCCTCTGGGAAAGAAGCGTTTTGGCACAGCTCAGCGCACGTTTTGGCCCAAGCCATTGTGCACTTCTACCCAAGTGCGAAACTGACCATAGGACCCGCCATTGAGAAAGGGTTTTATTACGATGTCGATTTTGGTGAGGAAACGATAGGAGAAAAGGATTTCGAGAAGATTGAAAAGCAAATGTTGGAGTTTGCCCGCTCAAAATCGGAATTTAAACTTCGTGCAGTGACCAAAGCGGAAGCCTTGGAAGCCTACAAAGACAACCCTTACAAAACGGAACTTATATCAAATCTAGAAGACGGCACCATCACATTTTGTGACCATGCAGACTTTACAGATTTATGTCGTGGTGGACACATTCCACATACCGGCTATATCAAAGCGGTAAAAATCATGAACGTTGCCGGTGCATACTGGCGTGGCGATGAGAATAATCCTCAGTTAACCCGCGTTTATGGGGTTTCATTCCAAAAGCAGGGTGAGCTTAAAGAATATCTTGAATTGCTAGAAGAAGCGAAGAAGCGCGATCACAGAAAATTAGGAAAGGAACTTGAACTGTTCACTTTTAGCCAACGTGTTGGAGCCGGACTACCGCTATGGTTGCCCAAAGGTGCGGCACTTCGTGAACGCTTAGAGAACTTCCTCAAGAAAGCTCAGAAAAAGGCAGGATACGACGGCGTGATTACGCCACATATTGGAAATAAGGAACTTTACATCTGTTCTGGCCATTATGCCAAATATGGTGCTGATAGCTTCCAAGCAATTGGTACACCAGAAGATGGTGAAGAGTATCTGCTCAAACCCATGAACTGTCCTCACCACTGTGAATTGTATAAAGCGACTCCAAAATCGTATAAAGACCTCCCAATTCGCTACGCTGAATTCGGCACGGTATACCGCTACGAGCAAAGCGGTGAACTTCACGGTTTGACGCGCGTTCGTGGGTTTACGCAAGATGATGCTCATATTTTCTGCATGCCAGATCAATTAAAGAGTGAATTCAAGAGTGTGATCGACCTTGTGTTATACATATTCAAAACGCTTGATTTCAAGGATTATACGGCTCAAATCAGTTTACGGGACCCGAACAAACCTGAGAAATACATAGGCTCAGACGAAAACTGGGAAAAGGCAGAATCTGCCATCATTGAGGCTGCAGGCGAAAAAGGACTGAATACGGTTGTTGAGTACGGAGAAGCAGCTTTCTATGGACCCAAGCTCGATTTCATGGTAAAAGATGCCCTAGGACGCAGCTGGCAATTGGGCACCATTCAAGTGGATTACAACCTACCAGAACGCTTTGAATTAGAATACAAGGGCAGTGATAATGAAACGCACCGCCCTGTGATGATCCACAGAGCACCGTTCGGTTCCATGGAGCGTTTTGTGGCGGTACTGCTCGAACATTGTGGCGGTAACTTCCCGTTGTGGCTTACACCTGAACAAGTAAAGATTCTTCCGGTTAGTGAGAAGTACAATGAGTACGCGAAAGAAATAGCTCAATTCCTAGAAATTTCCGATATTCGCGCCCTCGTAGACGACCGTAACGAAAAGATTGGCAGGAAGATACGTGATGCTGAAGTCACAAAAATTCCATACATGTTGATCGTTGGAGAGAAAGAAGCTACCAGTGGTGAGTTAAGTGTTCGTCGCCACGGCGAAGGAGATTTAGGCACCATGACCAAAGAAGCATTTGTAACAAGCGTCGAGAATGAAATCTCGGAACTTATTGATTAATAGAAGTTTAACTAAAAAATAAAAGACCCTGAGAAAAGGCAAAAGAAAGCAGCCAAAAGAGAAATTGGCCGCAAACCACCGCATCAACGATAGAATTAGAGTACCAAAAATTCGCCTCGTTGGAGAAAATGTTGAACCTGGAGTATTTGAAACTCGTCAAGCGTTGCGCATGGCGGACGATATGGATTTAGATTTGGTGGAGATTTCACCAAACGCAGATCCACCGGTCTGTAAGATCATTGATTACAGCAAATTCATGTACGACCAACGCAAGAAACAAAAGGAACTTGCGTCAAAGGCAGTTAAGGTGGTCATTAAAGAAATAAGATTTGGACCAAACACTTCAGATCACGACTACGAATTCAAGAAAAAACACGCCATCGAATTTTTACAGGCGGGTAACAAGGTGAAAGCCTTTGTTTTCTTCCGTGGGCGTTCTATCGTGTTTAAAGACAAAGGTGAAATCTTGTTACTGCGCTTGGCTCAGGACCTTGAAGAGTACGGAAAGGTAGAACACATGCCTTCTATGGACGGCAAGAAAATGAACCTTACGCTTGCCCCTAAAAAATAAGTCACTCCAATCAAAATAAAGTTAGATCATGCCAAAGATGAAAACCAAATCCAGTGCAAAGAAGCGTTTCAAGCTGACAGGTTCTGGTAAGATCAAAAGAAAACACGCTTTCAAGTCACACATTTTGACGAAGAAAGCAACAGATCAGAAACGTCGTTTGACAAAATCTGGTCTTGTAGCTGATGCTGATGTTGCAAACATCAAGAAGCAGCTTGGAATGAAATAATTCCTTAGAGTTAATTAATAACCCTGTGCTGGGTAGCTAAATCTTCTTGAAACAACAGAAGTACCTCTCGCAAAAAATTAAAAATTATGCCACGTTCAGTAAATGCTGTTGCTTCAAGAGAGCGCAGAAAAAAATTGATGAAACACGCCAAAGGATACTTTGGACGTCGTAAAAATGTTTGGACTGTTGCTAAGAATGCTGTTGAGAAAGGTCTCACGTATGCTTACCGCGACCGTAAAAACAAAAAACGCACATTCCGCGCGTTATGGATTCAGCGTATTAACGCTGGTGCAAGATTGCATGGAATGTCTTACTCACAATTCATGGGTAAGGTGAAAAAAGCGAACATTGAATTGAACCGTAAGGTATTGGCAGATTTAGCCATGAACCACCCGGAAGCGTTCAAAGCGATCGTTGATAAGGTGAAGTAATAAATCAGATTGGAGACTTAGAGACGCCTCGTTCCTTTTGGAACGGGGCGTTTTACTTTTTTAGCAACCGGTGGCTTTGATATTGGTAAACTATAATGGGGCCTGAAGGCGTTTCCATTCGATCCAGCACTTCCGCATCCAGCACAGGTAAATCGTGTGCGTAAAGCCACTTTACGCCATGCTCCTCGCGCCAAGGACCCGGCACCTCTAATGCTAAAGGAACCACATTAATGTAATCGAACAGACCCGCAATCTCATGGTGTGCAGGATTTGATATAATAGCATTGGGTGAACCCGTCTGCACCAATTTTCCATCTCGTACGACCCAAAGCGTATCGGCAACAAGCAAAGCGTCAGACGGATCGTGTAACACCAATAAGGCGGCACTTTTCGAGCGCTTAATCATGGCTTTCATATCCAATAGAATGGCGCTCTTGGTTCTAAGATCCAGCTGAGCTAAACTCTCATCCATCAAAAGCACTGGGGGCTCCCCAGCCATTGCTTTAGCTATGCTTACTCGTTGGCGCTGACCACCGCTTAAGGTTTTCGTCGTCTGACCTGCAAACGCAGTCAAGCACATCGCTTCCATTAAGCTCTTTATTCTATGCTCGCGTTCCTCCTCATCCAATCGTAAGATATGATGGCCAATGTTTTCTTCAACAGCCAACATGCCTTGTAAGTCGTCCAACTGCGGAACCCAACCCGCCTTCTTTTCATCCAATACCAAACGCTTCTTCCTAGTCTCTACCGGCGCACCGTCAATAGAGACGCTTCCAGATAGTGGCTCTAGTTCGCCACGAAGCAATCGCATCAATGTACTTTTACCTGCGCCGGAGGGGCCAACCATGACTACTATTTCGCCAGGCGCAATGGAAGCCGTGCCAAATTCGAAAATTTGGTCTTCACCGTATGTGAAGCGGAGCGCATCAAAATGGACTAAGGGTGCATGCATACCTTCAATAAACAAAAAAAACCGCCCCAATGTTGGGGCGGTTTTTAACGAATCTTATTTTTTTATAAGTGGATTACCTCGTCGTAGGCAGCTGCAGTGGCCTCCATAAAGGCCTCACTGAGTGTCGGGTGCGGGTGCACCGTTTTGAGAATTTCATGACCCGTAGTTTCAAGTTTACGTGCAATAACAGCCTCAGCGATCATCTCTGTAACGTTCGATCCAATCATGTGAGCACCTAAAAGCTCTCCGTATTTGGCATCAAAAATCACTTTTATGAAGCCGTCTTTGTGGCCCGATGCAGAAGCTTTACCTGAAGCCGAGAATGGAAATTTCCCTACTTTCAACTCGTAACCTGCTTCTTTTGCTGCTTTCTCTGTCATTCCAACTGAGGCTACCTCAGGGAAACAGTACGTACATCCAGGAATATTCCCGTAATCAAGTGGCTCAACATGCAAGCCCGCTAATTTCTCCACACACAGAATACCCTCTGCAGAAGCGACATGGGCCAATGCTGGTCCTTTAACGATATCACCAATGGCAAAGTAGCCCGGTACGTTGGTCTGGTAAAAATCGTTCACCAAAATACGGCCACGATCGGAGGCAATACCTACCTCTTCAAGTCCAATTCCTTCGATATTAGGGGCAATACCTACTGCCGATAAGACAACATCAGCTTCCAATTGCTCTTCGCCCTTTTTAGTCTTTACGTTAACGATACAGCCTTTACCCGAGGTATCAACCCCAGTAACCTCCGCATTCGTCATAATCTTAACGCCTGACTTTTTGAAGGTACGTTCCAATTGCTTGCTCACATCCTCATCTTCGACAGGAACAATATTTGGCATGTATTCTACAATGGTCACATCTGTACCCATGCTGTTGTAGAAGTAAGCGAATTCGATACCGATCGCTCCAGAACCTACAACCACCATTTTCTTAGGCTGCTTTTCAAGCGTCATCGCTTTACGGTAGCCTATAATTTTCTTTCCGTCTTGTGGTAAGTTTGGTAGTTCTCTTGAACGGGCACCTGTGGCTATAATGATATGCTGACCAGTATAAACCGTTTCCTTTCCAGCTTCATCCGTTACGGCAACCTTTTTGCCCGGTTGAACTTTACCAAACCCGTTTAAAACAGTGATTTTATTTTTCTTCATTAAAAACTGTACACCACCGCTCATGCCATTCGCAACCTCGCGCGAACGGTTTACAACCGCGTTAAAGTCTTTATCGTATTCTTTGATTTTGATTCCAAAGTCTTCCGCATGCTTCACATATTCAAATACCTGAGCACTCTTCAGAAGGGCTTTTGTAGGAATACATCCCCAGTTTAGACAAACGCCGCCTAGGTTTTCTTTTTCTACTACGGCCGTTTTGAATCCCAATTGAGATGCACGAATGGCAGTTACATAGCCACCGGGGCCTGACCCCACAACGATTACGTCAAAATCCATTTATTTTTCTTTTAAATGAGCGTGCAATTTAAGGCCAAAACCTTAACTCTTCCGCATGGCAATACAGGATATCTCAACATTCACATTTTTTGGCAATGTTTTCACGGCAACCGTCTCCCTTGCTGGGAACGGCGCAGCAAAATAACTCCCGTACACTTCGTTAACTTCAGCAAAATGATCCATTGAGCTTAGAAAAATACTCGTCTTAACCACAGAATTAAAATCAGCGCTGCCTGCCAACAAAACGGCTTGCAGGTTTTTCATTACCCTGTGCGTCTCCTCAGTGATTGAATTTCCTTGCGCCATATCACCCGTGTGTGGATCCATTGCGATCTGTCCAGAGGTGAAAATCACATCCCCCCAACTAATACCAGCACTATACGGCCCTATCGCCGGTGCTAGTCCCTTTCCTTCAATTGCTTTTTTCATGGTTTTGTCGGTAGATTTAAATTACTTCAACCGAATTTAACTCATATTTGCGCACATGAAGGTGCTTCTCATTGACAATTACGACAGCTTTACCTATAACCTGGTCCATTATCTGGAGAAATCAGGTGCTGAAGTTGTCGTTTACCGCAATGATGCCGCGGAATTGGCGCATTTAGAATTGGCACAGTTCGACGGCCTAGTTCTCAGCCCTGGGCCGGGATTACCAGAAGATAGCGGACAGCTTATGTCCTTCATTCAGCGAAGCTATGGCCAACTTCCTATTTTGGGTGTTTGTTTGGGTATGCAGGCACTCGCTTTACACACTGGTGGCCGTTTGTACAATAGAAAAGGCATCATGCACGGACGTACCGCTGCATTGAAAGTGCTTCGAGACAGCGCACTGTTAAAAGGCATCACAGAATTCCAAGTAGGTCTATACCACAGTTGGGCAGTAGATAAAGAAGCGCTTTTGGGGTGGGCACTTTGCGCCGTTGCTCTAGAGGAGGATGCACCTATGGTTATTGAATCAGAAATAGACAGCGCATATGGCGTCCAATTTCACCCTGAAAGTGTCCTAACCCCACAAGGACTTCGAATGATTAAAAACTGGCTCGCATTAGTGAATTAGAAATCTATGGCCGTGCGTCTGCGCTGGGTTTTCACTTGACGGAATTGCTGGTTTTTCAGGTTAATACCAATCATGTACGAACGCGTTGAACCAAAAGGCACCCATGAAATCTTCATCTCCCAACAATGCAAGTCCCTAGTAGCGTTTATCGAGGTAAATCCTGCCGTACGTTCCGCAATATCTATTCCCGTGCGGTAATTCAAGGACCAATTATCTGTGGGTCTGTATGCACCTGAAATACTAATACTGTGTGCTGCAAATTCGTTTTGGAACACAGGACCGCTAGCGCCTTCTGCACCCTCAGAAACGTTTGTTAAAAAACGAAGATCATAATTTAAACTCACGTTCCAATCCGAACGTAAAGG
The DNA here is from genome assembly GCA_003045825.1 of Bacteroidota bacterium. Taxonomy (GTDB): domain Bacteria; phylum Bacteroidota; class Bacteroidia; order Flavobacteriales; family Schleiferiaceae; genus UBA10364. The sequence continues at coordinate 22,398 of PZPA01000007.1, read as the reverse complement.
CACCAGATCGGGGTAGCGGTAGTAATCAATATCGCCTGAAGTAAAGCTTCCACCGCGGCGTTCCAGAGCAACTGCCTCTCGACTGTTCCCTCGATTACTTTTAAGTTGAGTACTGGCTGAGAATTGCGATGTTCGATGAATAAGTGGGGACTGATTGAGTTTGTAAGCCAATGTAGCAATACGCTCTCCTTCTACATTGTACCCGTAGGGATCAAACTGACCTTGGTACGTAAGACGTAGTTTTTGATTAAACAAAGAACTTGCAGCGGTCAGGCGAACCACGTTCCAGTTGAACCCGTCTTGAGAGGCGAGGTTATAATTGGTATTCAAATTAAAGCGCTCGAGCAATTTTACTTTTTTTGTCCCCCCCGTTGTATCGCTGCGGTCCATTACTTTCGCCTCTAGATTGTTATCGATTGCAATGGTAATCGCACCATTACTACCTCTACCCGGCGAACCGTACAAAAATCCATTATACCTATTGTAGAAGAGGTTGTTTCCGAGGGTGTCTGTAAAGTTCTGGTAATAATTCCACTGCTCCGTACCAAAATCTGGACGAAAGTTGAATGTCGCACGCGGTGTAATCATGTGACGTATTGCCTTTACAGGTCCTTTAGAGAATAGAAATGTTCCATAAATTTTTGTATTCAACGATGCATTCATACCAAAATCACGGACCGCGGTAAACCCACTGATCGTATCGGTAAGCACTCCTTTATTGAGTGCCGGATCGAAGGCATAATCATACTGTTGAAAATACCAGCGTTCCGTATAATTCGCGGATGGACTGAAGGTAAAGTATTTTAAAAGCTTGGCATTAGTGGATAATGACGTGTTGTGCTTCACGCCGTACTGGCCGTATTCGCGCAGCACATCGTTCATGTCATACCCAGCTAGTGAGTCCAATTTCTCGCTGATTGTACCTAAGTTTCCTTTTAATCGGCCTTCGGCTACTGAACTGTAATTCATCCCCAGCTTATCGTACCATTGACTTTTTCCATCGTTGGTCTTCAAAGGAAAGAATCGAGGCACATTGAACGAAGCTTTAGGCAGGTTAGTCGTGAAGCTCTGTGAGCCATTGTTTTGAGTGTGGTTACCGCTCACCGTTAAATTCGCTCGACCAAAACGCTGGTTGTAGGTGATGCTGGAATTCATCGTATTATTCGTCGTGCTCATCGTCCCGTTGAGCAAATCTTCCGGGTTGGCGCTGTTCTTGAAGAAATTTGGGTTCTGCAAATTAACGCTCGCGTTGAACTGACGCGACGGATGCGCTTTTGCATCTTGACGGTGGGTCCATCGAATACTGAAATTCTTCGTAATATCGTAACCACCGAACGGCTCAAAAATGGGAAGCCCTCTGCGTTGATAACGGTATTGATACCCAAAATTACCACTGTAGCTGTAGCGTTTTCTATAATTGGTTGTGGCTTGCAACGACCAAGAACCGCGCAGGTATAAATCGCCGCGCAATTCTAGATCCATAAAGTCATTGATCGGGAAATACCAACCACCGTTCACTATGCCCACCCCTTGCGATGGTGAATTTTGAAAACTAGGCATCAACAAACCTGAGATGCTCGGCTTTTCGAGATTCGTTGGAAAGTAGCCATAGGGAATAACCAGCGGTGTAGGAATGCCAAAGAATTCAAAATGAGCAGGTCCTGTAATGATGCGCTCACCCAATTCCACCTTACTCTTATTGGTTTTAATCTGAAAATGTGGCTCCTCATGCGAACAGGTCGTGAAACCCGTTCCGGCCATATATAAGGTGTTGGAATCTATTTTTTTGACCGCATCTCCGTTGAGGTAATTCTCCCCTTCTTGCGTCAAAACGCCTTTAATTTTAGCCTTTTCCGTGGTCCAATTGTATTTGATTTCGCTCAAATAAAACACCTTTCCACCATCCTCAAAAACAGGTTGTTGCACAACCTCACCTCCTTCGTTTTCTATGCCGTGCGCAACCACCAGCCCCTCTTTCCAAAAGATTTTAGCATAGCCCGCATCCAACTTCGTTTCTCCAAAAATTAGGTGCACTTCGTTGAACAATTCAACCGTCCCTGCATCCACGTCAGAAGTGATTGAATCCTTCGCGGTGTAGCTAATAGGTTTATCCTGTGCGGCCGTTAAAAACGGTGTACAAAATGTGAGCAAAAAAAGAAGATCAGTAAGTCGCTGATGCACCCGGGTATGTAATTTGCATGAGATTCAAAGGTAAAACGAATGTTTATGTGCCTTGGTATGGTTGGCCCAAGTTTTAAAGGAATTAAAATTGCTGGTTTGGCAGTGCTTTTTACAGTGCTGGCCGCCTTCAATCCACGCCCCTTTCGTGCTGCGAATGCGGGCGTAAACATTATTGTCATAGACCCCGGGCACGGTGGTAAAGATCCTGGCAATCTCGGGACTGGACGCTACCGCACGCGTGAGAAAGACGTCAGTTTTGATGTAAGTGCATTGGTGAAAAAATACATCGAAGAAAACCTACCGGATACGAAAGTAATTCTCACCCGTGACGACGACCGGTTCATTGAACTCTACCAGCGTACTGTTATTGCGAATCGCGCCAACGCTGATGTATTCATCTCCATCCACTGTAATGCGAACGATAATAAAACCGCCTATGGTACCGAAAGTTTCGTTCTTGGGATGGGTGAAAAAGACCAGCGACTAAATAAAACGGCTCAACTAGAGAATGCTGCCCGCTTATTAGAAGAAAATTGGGAAAGCAACTACGAGGAACTAAACACGAACAATCCTGCTGCCATAATTGCTTTGCGCGCCTATCAGGACGCTTTCCTAGAGCAAAGCATTAGCATTGCAGATGAGATCCAGCGCCAATTTGAAGGTCGCGTCAAACGACGCAACCGCGGGGTCAAACAACAACCCTTAGCCGTACTCCGTGGCTCTACTATGCCCGCTGTACTAGTAGAATTAGGATTTCTCACCAACCCAGGAGAAGAAGATTTCTTACAAAGTACCCAAGGCAAAGAATTGCTTGCCAGCGCCATCTATCGTGCGGTGAAAGAATATAAATTTAAACGCGAACAGCGCGATGCTGGTATCCAAACCGAAGGGTCTTCCCTAACGCCCGTCGTAGAAAATTCGGTCCCTCCCGTCAGCGACAAACCGACCGAAACATCCGTTGAACCTATTCCTGAATCTATTGCAGCGGCACCTTCTACGGTCATTAATGTGGCTATTGAGGATGGATTAACCTTGCATTTTTCAGTTCAAATTGCCGTATCGCGCAATGACCTCCCTTGCCTTCCAGAAAACTTTAAGGGACTAGAATCGGTGTGGAAACAAGAACAATATGGTCTGTACAAATACTTCTGCGGCAGATTAACAACATTTACTGAAGCAGAAGCGTTAAAAGAAGAAGTACTGGAGCACTATCCGGACGCCTATCTCGTAGCGTTCGAAAAGGACAAGAAAATTGACCTAAATGAGGCCAAAAAGCGCGCGCCATAATGTATTTTAGCATCTAAACGAAACGACTTTGAAAACAGAATTTAAAATTGGCTTGGCCATAGTTCTAGGTGTTTTCCTATTGTATTGGGGGGTAAATTACCTCAAGGGCAAGGATGTATTTAGCACAGAGAACAAATACTATGTCGTTTACGATAACACAGAAGGACTGCTTGCGACGCGCCCCATCACCATCAACGGCTTTCAGGTAGGTCAGGTCAGCGATATTTCTTTCCTTCCTGATGCTTCAGGTCGGCTTATTGTGACCCTTAATGTGGGCAACGACTTTCCCATCACAAAAGGAACCGTTGCAAAAATCTATTCCGCCAGTATCATGGGCGAGAAAAGCATCTCTTTATCGGTAAACAAAGGAGCACCACTCTCGTTGAGCGGCGATACCCTAGTAAGTGCCACTGAGCGCGATTTAACGGAAGAAGTAAACATGCAGCTTGCGCCCATCAAAGCACGCACTGAAGAATTGCTCGGCACACTAGATACGGTTATTGGTCTCGCTTCAGGATTTTTAGACGAACGCACTTCTCAAAATTTCAAATCGACCTTTGAAAGTTTAACCAAAACCTTTGCAAGCGTTGAGGCAAGCGCGGCGGAAGTCAGTGAGTATCTAGGTGATAATAAAGGGAACTTTGACGCGATGAGCGAGAATTTCAGAACGCTCAGTGAAGAATTGGCTGCGAAGAGTAAAGATATCAGCAGCACAATCACCAACCTTGAAGCGATATCAGACAGTCTAGCCAGTGCGAAGCTCACGGAGACCATTAATAATATGGAAAGCATCACTGCACGCTTTGACCGTTTGATGGCGGAATTGGAAACAGGTGAAGGCGCGGCATCAAAGTTAATTTACGATGAAGAGGTCTACGCAAACATGAAAAAAGCGACGGAAAATTTGAACCGTCTCTTATTAGACATTAAATACAATCCGAACAAATACCTTCACGTAAGCATGTTCGGGAGCAGAACGCGCTATACTGAGGAAGAAATCCAAGCCATCGAAGAGGCTATGGAAGAAAGCAATCCAGGGAAGTGATCATGACGTATTTGCCCAACATCCTATTCATTGCCGCGCTGGCCACCGCCATCGTAGTATTCGCTAAGAAGGTGGGACGAATACGTAAAAACATTGGTTTAGGAAAGGATACCGATCGTAGCGATCGGCCAAGCGATCGGCTACAAAACATGCTTCGAGTAGCCTTTGGTCAATCAAAAATGCAAGCGCGCCCAGTCGCAGGTGTGCTCCATTTTATCGTCTATGTGAGTTTCCTTATCATTAATATTGAAGTTTTAGAAATTATCGTTGATGGAATTTTCGGAACCCACCGCGTCTTTGCTCCCTTCTTAGGCAGCGCCTATGTACCGATCATAAGTGCATTCGAAGTTTTGGCCGTGCTTACCGTCGTCGCGGTCCTCATTTTTTGGTGGCGCAGAAACGTGAGTAAATTGGACCGTTTCCACAAACCTGAAATGAAAGGATGGGCTTTTACGGATGCGAACAACATCTTATACATCGAACTGGTCCTCATGTTTGCTTTCCTGAACATGAATGCATTAGAGGCCAATTTTGCCGATGCGCACCACAGCTTCCTCATCAGTCAATACATTGCGCCACTTTGGAGCGGTGCGAGTGAATGGGGACTGCATTTTGGTGAGCGGCTTTTCTGGTGGGTCCATATCCTCGGCATCTTTGCGTTCTTAAACTACCTTCCGTATTCAAAGCATTTTCACATTATTCTCGCCTTCCCAAATACCTATTATGCCAACCTCGAAGCCAAAGGCCGTTTTGAAAACAATGCAGCGGTAACTAAGGAAGTTGCATTGATGATGGATCCTTCAGCCGATCCTTTTGCAGCGCCAGCGCCGGATGCTGATGCTCCTATTGAGCGCTTTGGTGCAAAAGACGCTAATGATCTTAGCTGGGCGAACTTACTCAATGCCTATACCTGTACGGAGTGCGGTCGCTGCACAAGTGAATGCCCTGCCAACCTCACCGGTAAAAAATTATCGCCGCGCAAAATCATGATGGACACGCGCGACCGCATCGAAGAGATTGGCCAAAACATCGCTACCAATGGCTCTTTTTTAGACGATGGTAAGAGTTTATTAGGCGACTACATTACCAATGAAGAATTGTGGGCCTGTACCAGCTGTAACGCCTGTGTTCAAGCTTGCCCAGTAGATATCGATCCTTTAAATATCATTATGAAACTCCGCAATTTTGCGACCATGGAAGAGAGTAGCGCACCCGGCGCACTGAATGCTATGATGACCAACGTGGAGAACAATGGTGCGCCTTGGCCCTTCAACCAGATGGACCGTGCGAACTGGATCAACGAATAAGCAACCCAACACCCAACATACAAACAGTAATTCTACAAACGCGTCAAAAAACACACATGGAAAAAAGCGCAAATGCACACATCGATAAATTATTAAAAGAAGCCTCCGAAGATGGTCAACTCATCAGCCCAATGCTTCCGTCAGATGTGAAGAATTACCTCATAGACATTGATGGCACTGTCTGTGACGATATCCCGAATGAGGAACCAGAACGTATGGCTACGGCGAATGTCTACCCAGATGCTTTGGACACCTTAAACAAATGGTTCGACGAAGGACATGTAATTACCTTCTTTACCTCTCGTACTGAAGACCACCGCGAGGTTACTGAAAAATGGCTGAAAGAAAACGGTTTTAATTGGCACGGCTTGCTCATGGGCAAACCACGCGGGGGGAACTACCATTGGGTAGACAACCACATCGTTCGTGCGACCCGTTATACAGGTAAATTCACTGAACTCGTTGAGAAAGAGAGTACAATTCAAGTTTTCGAAGACTAACTATGACTACATTCCAAGTTCCCACATTAGCACAAATGACTGCCGAAGGCAAGGCTCCTGAAGTCTTGTTTTGGGTCGGTTGTGCCGGTAGCTTTGACGATCGTGCAAAAAAGATCACCAAAGCAATGGCAAAAATTTTGCACCACACGGGCATCAGCTTTGCCGTTTTGGGAACTGAGGAAGGTTGTACCGGGGATCCAGCCAAAAGAGCAGGTAATGAGTTTCTTTTTCAGATGCAAGCCATGATGAACATACAGGTTCTAAATGGCTATGAAGTCAAGCATATTGTAACCACGTGCCCGCATTGCTTCAACACCTTAAAAAACGAATACCCTGAATTGGGCGGTAATTACCACGTAGAGCACCACAGCCAATTCTTAAACCGCCTACTCAATGAAGGCCGTCTCAAGATTGAAGGCGGTAGTTTCAAGGGGAAGAAAATCACTTTTCACGATCCGTGTTACCTAGGACGTGCAAACGACGAATACGAGGCGCCGCGCGCACTTCTGGAGAAGCTCGATGTCTCACTGAAAGAAATGCGTCGTTGCAAAAAAAATGGTCTATGCTGCGGCGCCGGAGGCGCTCAGATGTTTAAAGATGCTGAAAAAGGTACAGCGGAAATTAACCACGTCCGCGCGGACGAAGCGATGGAAACAGGCGCTGAGATTGTCGTAGCGGGTTGTCCTTTCTGCAACACTATGCTGACAGACGGCGTGAAAAATCGCGAAAAAGAAGCGCAAGTTCAAGTGTTGGATTTGGCAGAGATGATCGCATTAGCAGAAGACCTTTAGTATGAGTATGCAATCTATGCATCCAGAATCGCGCATGTGGTTTTACGGTCTCGCTGCGCCTTTAACGGATCAGCAAGCACAGGTGCTTAAAACATTAATGAATGATTTCGTGGGGCAATGGAAAGCACACGGAGCGCAACTCGCAGCCGCCTACAGAATCATAGGCAACCAATGTCTCATCATAGCCGTAGATGAACGTCAACAACAGGCAACAGGGTGTAGCATCGATAAAAGCGTACACCTGTTGATGGAATTTGGACAAGAATTTGGCGTGGACTTTTTCAATCGAATGTTGGTATTCACAACGGATAATGCGGGCTTAAAAGCCTTTACCCCTGCTGCGCTTAAAGAAGCCATATCAGCGGGCAGTATCACGGCAGAAACGCCAGTCATGCATACCTTGGCCACTACCCTACATGACAGTGGAAACGGAATGATTCCTTTGGGTGAAAGTTGGGCGAAACGCTACCTCTAAAAAATAGCGCTAGCGATCTCGTAAATGTTTTGACTCTTGCCCATGCTGTAGTAATGCAGCACCGGTACCCCAGCGTCTCTAAGTTCCTTACTCTGCTGTATACACCAATCAATACCCAATTGCCTAACCTGTGTATTGTCCTTGCATTTAATGGCTTGGATAGCCAAATCATCAGGAATATCCACGTGAAAGATCTGGGGCAAAATGCTCAATTGACGCTTTGTAGATAACGGCTTTAGACCTGGGATGATAGGCACCGTAATACCAGCGGCACGGCATTTTTCTACAAAAGCAAAATATTTACTGTTGTCAAAGAAGAGCTGGGTAACGATATAATCGGCCCCTGCCTCAACTTTTGCCTTTAAGTACTCAATATCGAGATTCAAAGACGGCGCTTCAAAATGCTTCTCTGGGTATCCAGCGACGCCAATACAAAAGTTCGTTGCGGTTGTATTTTGCAATTCCTCGTCGAGGTATTTGCCCTGATTCAAATCCTTTATTTGGTGCACCAAATCAATAGCAAAAGCATTTCCTTCTTTGTGCGGAGTAAAGTAACTCTCGTGCTTAGCCTGATCGCCGCGTAATGCCACAACATTTTCAATACCCAGGAAATTCAAATCAATCAGTAAATTTTCTGTTTCCTCTCGCGAAAATCCGCCACAAAGAACGTGCGGTACGGTTTCAGTATCATAGCGGTTCATAATCGCGGCACAAATCCCAACAGTACCTGGTCGCTTACGAACTACTTTTTCTTGGAGTAATCCGTTGTCTAAACGCTTATAAATGGTCTCCTCGCGGTGGTAGGTCACATCAATGAACGGTGGCTTGAACTCCATCAAAGGGTCCAAATTATCAAAGATCTCCATTGCCTTCTGCCCTTTAAGCGGCGGAAGAATTTCGAACGTGAATTGGCACTCCTTGACTTCTTGTAGTAAATCGGTAATCTTCATTGCTTAATAGTTAAGGTTAGGAGCCAACCACTTTTCTACGGTCGCTACATCAATGCCACGAAGGGCGGCATACGATTCTATCTGATCTTTGGCCAATTTTCCGACGGCGAAATATTTTGAATCCGGATGGGCAAAATAATACCCACTCACGCTTGAGGCAGGATACATCGCTAAACTTTCAGTTAACGACATACCAATAGCCGGTGCGTCCAGTAGGTCAAATAACGTCGATTTATCGAGGTGATCTGGACAAGCAGGATAGCCCGGTGCTGGACGAATGCCGCGGTATTTCTCAGCAATGAGCTGCTCATTCGTCAACTGCTCTTCAGGAGCATACCCCCATATCTCACGACGAATTTTCAAATGCACATATTCTGCCAAACCTTCGGCCAATCGATCGGCCAGTGCCTTTAACATAAGGCTGCTGTAATCGTCCAGTGCGGCATCAAATTTCGCTAAGGTCCTCTCAATATCAAGTCCTGCGGTCACGGCAAATCCACCGACATAATCCTGAACGGTACCTTCTGGCGCAATAAAATCTGAGAGCGCCTGAAATTTGGATTTCTCTCCCGTTTGTCGGAGGGTGTAAAAACTTCCCAATTTGCCTTTTTCGCCTAATAAAATTTCTTCACCTCGACTCTGCGCAGGGAAAATACCATACGCTGCATTTAGGGTCAACCATTGCTCCTTTTGCAGCGTACGCAACATTTTTTGGGCATCGGCATACACACTTTTTGCCTGCTCCCCTACAACGGCATCTTCGAGTATTCGGGGGAATTTGCCAAAAAGCTGCCACGTTTGGAAAAACGGAGTCCAATCGATAAACGGGACAACCTCTCCTATTGGAACGTTCAAAACATGCTTTGTTCCAATGAATTTTGGCGTTGGCACTGTAGATGAATCAAATACGAGTTTCGGTTTATTCGCCTGCGCATACATCAGCGGGACTAATGCCTTTTTCTCGCGGTGTTTCGCATAGCCTTCACGAACCTTCGCCAAGCCCTCTTTTTCCGTTTGTGCGTACAATGCACCCTGCTCACTCAACAGTTTGGAACAAACGCCTACTGCCCTGCTGGCATCAACAACGTGTAATACAGGGCCGTCAAATTCCGGATCAATCTTTACCGCGGTGTGTGCTCGTGAGGTCGTAGCACCCCCAATCAATAAGGGCTGCGTCATACCCAAACGCTTCATTTCTTTTGCGATGTGAATCATTTCATCCAGAGACGGCGTTATTAACCCGCTCAAACCAATGATATCCACCTGATGCTCTTGCGCCGCTTGCAAGATTTTCTCCGGTGGCACCATCACTCCAAGATCTATGATTTCAAAGTTGTTGCATGCCATGACAACACCTACAATGTTTTTCCCAATATCGTGCACATCCCCTTTTACCGTAGCAAGCAAAACTTTTCCTGCACTCGAGGAGGTGCCTACTTCTTTTTCTGCCTCTAAATAAGGCATCAAATAAGCCACCGCCTTCTTCATGACGCGAGCACTTTTCACCACTTGCGGTAGGAACATTTTCCCCGCTCCGAAAAGGTCACCAACCACGTTCATTCCATCCATGAGTGGCCCTTCAATCACGTGCAGTGGCTTCGCAAAAGATTGACGGGCCTCTTCAACATCTTCATCGATGAATTCTGTAATTCCTTTTATCAGTGCGTGCTCCAGTCGTTTTGCAACCGACGCATTGCGCCATTCCAATACTTTAGCTTCATCTTTTACGGTACCTTCAACCGTTTGGGAGAACTCTAACAAGCGTTCTGTCGCGTCGTCCCTTCGATCCAGTAACACATCTTCAATATGCTCCATGAGTTCCTTGTCGACCTCTGCATACACTTCTAACATGGTCGGATTCACAATGCCCATGTCCATACCGTGTTGAATAGCGTGGTACAAGAATGATGCATGCATCGCCTCACGTACGGTGTTATTCCCTCTAAAAGAAAAGCTCACATTCGAAACGCCGCCACTCACCTTTGCGTAAGGCAGGTTTTCTTTGATCCACCTTGTGGCACGGAAGAAATCGAGTGCATTTTTCCGGTGTTCCTCCATCCCTGTAGCTACTGGGAAAATATTGGGATCAAAGACGATATCTTCTGGTGGGAAATTTAATTGTTCCCTTAAGATTCGGTAGGACCGTTCACAAATCTCAATACGACGCTCGTACGAATCCGCCTGACCGTCTTCATCAAAGGCCATAATAATGACTGCAGCACCGTAGCGCTTAATGGTACGCGCTTGCGCAATAAATTCTTCTTCGCCGCCTTTCAGCGAAATGGAATTCACCACGCATTTGCCCTGTACACATTTTAAGCCCGCTTCTATGATTTCCCATTTAGAACTATCAATCATGATGGGCACTCGAGCTATATCAGGCTCTGCAGCGATAAGGTTCAAGAATGTCGTCATGGCTTCTACCCCATCGATCATTCCTTCGTCCATATTGATATCAATGATTTGCGCACCGCCCTCTACCTGGTCGCGTGCAACATCTAATGCTTCGTCGAAATTGCGCTCTTTAATTAGGCGCAAGAATTTTTTAGAACCCGTAACATTAGTGCGTTCGCCTACGTTTACAAAATTGGTATCAGGCGTAATGACTAAGGGCTCTAAACCCGAAAGACGCATAGGTCGATTTGGAAGATTATGCGACATAGGTACGGGGATTGTAGTTTTTTGCCAATTCAGCAATGGCCGCAATGTGCGCAGGAGAAGTCCCGCAACAACCGCCGATAATATTAACGAGGTTCAATTCTAAATAGTCCTTAATCTGAGCCGCCATTTGATCCGCAGTCTCGTCGTATTCGCCAAAAGCGTTGGGTAATCCTGCGTTGGGGTGTGCGCTGACTGCAAAAGGCGCTTTAGCATCTAAGGTCTGTAGGTACGGCATCAATTGTTTCGCACCCAAGGCACAATTCAATCCTATACTCAATAAAGGTGCATGCCCCACAGAGATTAGAAAGGCCTCCGTGGTCTGGCCGCTTAGGGTGCGTCCCGAAGCATCCGTAATGGTGCCGCTGAGCATGATCGCGACCTCACGGCCAGAAGCCTCTATTGCATCTTGCGCAGCAAATAGGGCGGCCTTCGCATTCAACGTATCGAATACCGTCTCAATCAATAAAGCATCCACTCCCGCCTCAACGAGCGCTTCACATTGCTCGAAATAACACTCGCGTAAATCATCAAAAGACACCGCTCTAAATCCTGGATTATTCACATCTGGGCTCAAGGAAGCTGTTTTATTCGTCGGTCCCACAGAGCCGGCTATATATTTCGCCTCAGTCCCACCATTTGCGCGGTACTGATCGATGGCGCGGCGGGCGCTTTCCACAGCGGCCTTGTTCAGTTCTACCACGAGATCACTCATGTGGTAATCCTCCATAGAGATGCTGTTGGAATTGAACGTATTAGTCTCTAGAATATCAGCACCGGCCTCGAGATAGGCAAGATGGATGGCATCGATAGCCTTCGGTTGCGTGAGTACTAAAAGATCGTTATTGCCCTTAAGAGAATACGGGTAGTCTGCAAACCGATCACCACGGTAGTCCTCCTCTTCAAACTTATAGGCTTGAATCATGGTACCCATGGCACCGTCCAAAACTAAAATCTTTTGCTGTACAGCTTTTGTTATTGTCATCTCTTCCAAGGTTAGGTGCTAAGAAGAAAGGAGGTGGCGCTGCGTCTGCGATACGTATCATTCCCTTGTTCGGGTGGGTGGTGGCACCCGGCGCTTCCGGGTTGCCAAGACATCACAGGGCCCAATCCCTCAGTCTTTCTTGATAGCGGGGTAAAATTAGAACGTATTTTTCGAAAAAGTTGCATCTCAAGCATAGAAACTCAAAATCTTTTCTACTTTTGGGGCAGTGGAAGGATTTGACTGCTTGCAACCACGATAAAAAATGCTAAATACAGCACACATCTCGCAGGGCAAGCAGCTTTTATATTTCTACCTAAGTTTTAGTAAACCCTAATAAATCTATAGAGAGATGTCTTATTTCTTCACTTCAGAGAGTGTTTCAGAAGGCCACCCAGACAAAGTAGCCGATCAAATATCAGATGCCATTATAGATAACTTTTTGGCCTTTGACCCTCAATCAAAAGTAGCTTGTGAAACCCTGGTTACGACGGGTCAAGTCATTCTTGCCGGCGAGGTAAAATCTTCAGCGTACTTAGATGTACAAAGCATTACTCGTGATGTCATACAACGCATTGGTTACACGAAAAGTGAATACATGTTTGAAGCCAATTCTTGCGGTGTATTGAGCGCTATTCATGACCAGAGTGACGACATCAATCGTGGTGTAGACCGCGGGAATCCTGAAGACCAAGGTGCTGGTGATCAGGGAATGATGTTTGGTTACGCTTCAAATGAAACGGAAAACTATATGCCATTGGCACTGGATCTTAGCCACCGCATCTTACAGAAATTGGCCGATTTCAGAAGAGACGGTGCACAAATCCCTTATTTGCGTCCGGATTCAAAAAGTCAGGTGACTATTCAATACAGTGACGACAATAAGCCCGAACGTATAGAAGCCATCGTAGTGAGTACACAACACGATGATTTCAATGCAAATGACGAAGTGATGTTGGCGAAAATCAAAGCAGACATTGTAAACTTGGTTATTCCTGCAGTAAAAGCCGACCTACCGCCTAACATTCAAGCCTTGTTTGGTGACGATATTAAATACCACATCAACCCTACCGGGAAGTTCGTGATTGGCGGACCGCACGGTGATACTGGTTTGACCGGACGTAAAATCATTGTAGATACCTACGGCGGCAAGGGTGCACACGGTGGTGGTGCCTTCTCTGGCAAGGATCCCTCTAAAGTGGACCGTTCTGCTGCGTATGCAACGCGCCACGTAGCAAAAAATCTCGTGGCTGCCGGTGTATGTGACCAAGTACTCGTACAAGTTTCTTATGCCATCGGTGTGGTTGAGCCGATGGGCGTTTTCGTGGATACCTACGGTACTTCGAAAGTTGATTTTACCGATGGTGAAATCGCAGCTAAGGTGAAGGAACTTTACGATTTCCGTCCGGGATTGATTGAGAAAAATTTAAAACTGCGTCAACCGATGTATAGTGAAAGTGCGGCCTACGGCCACATGGGACGTACCAACGAAACCGTTACAAAGACATTCAAGTCTGCCGATGGCAAAACAGAACTCAGTCTTGACGTCGAACTATTTACTTGGGAAAAACTCGACTTTGTAGATGCTTTCAAGAAGGCATTCAACGGCTAAAATCAAACGACAGGACAACGTAAAAAAATGGGCCGCGCGATGCGCGGCCCATTTTTTATGCCTTTTATCTGCGAAATTTTCGCGGCGCCCTTAGTGGAGAATACCTACCGATTTACGGACAACAAAATCCTCGCCCCTAAACACCAATTGATAGGTACCCGTTGGGTACGCGCTCAAGTCTATTTTCGTACGGAATGGTGCTTCAAATACAAGCTGTCCTGCCGGACTGTACAGCTCCATTCGCAATACCTCAGCAGAGGTTTGCACCTCTATCAATCCTTGCGTTGGATTTGGATAGAGCGTTAAATCAATTGCTAGGTTTTGGTCTATACCAATACCACTCGTAACAATAATGGCATCATTATCTGATCCTGAACAGCCTGCGGAATTTGTGACCAGCAAGGTTACGATGAATGTACCCTTGTTCGCATAAGTGTGCTGAGGATTTGGTGATGTTGCGTTACCGCCGTCTCCAAAGTACCACTGCCATGAATTGGCATACATAGAAGAATCGATAAACTGAACGGTAGTTCCAGCCTGCACTGTATCCGGAAACTCTGAAGCAACATATAAAATATCGTTCAACGCCACGTTCTTATACAACGTGTCTGAACCCCCAGCATTTGAGGTAACGAGCATCACTTGATACGTACCAGGTTTGCTGTAATTGTGGGTCGGATTCACCGCGGCAGAGAAGGTTCCATCTCCGAATGCCCAGAAATATTGCGAACCATTCGTGCTTTCATTGATAAAACTGACTTCGCCATTACAGGCATTCTGCACTTGGTATTGATAGTCCGCATCTGGTGCGAAAATAACATTAGCCGCGAGGTTGACGTATTGAATACTGTCGTTATTCGTGATCGTAAGGATACCCGTTTGTTGCGTCGCCGTAGTTGCGGTAAAGGTCACGTCTAGCCATGCACTTGCGCCCGCAGCGATAACCTTTGAGGTCCAACTCGGCACAAAATGCGCATTATTCGCAACCACATTTGAAATAGACAAATCTGTACAACCGTCATTCGTGACTAAGACAGAGTCCTTTACAGGTGTGGTATTGTAGACATTACCATAATTCACAGCATTGGTTCCCAATACCATATCGGGCTCGCTGACCACATTGACCGTCATTGGCACCTGATATAACGGATCTTGAGGGTCATTCGTCTCGAACAAGACCGTCGTATTGTAGGTACCCACTGCCAGATTACTCACGGTGACAAGTAATGATTTTGACACGCTATTACCTGCGCCTACCGAACCCGTAGTTAAACCTACTGGAGATGCCCAGGTCACTAGATCTTTTTGATAAACCTCAACCGTACAAGTTTGTCCCGTAGCATACGTATAGTTGTACGAATACAATTGGATCGTCAAATAACCATTATTGATGATGTTCGTTAACGTAGTACCAGTTAAGAATCCTGAAATAGTATCATTGGTATAATTCGCAACATTGTTATCGTAAAGCGTTTGGATGTAATACCCGTTCGCATACAGGTAGAAGTAGTTACTTGTAGCACTATACTCCCCATTTAAAATAATGCTGTAGAACAAGGTATCCGAATCGATAATGTTGTTAAACGTATGCACTTGGGTATTGGAGTAGTTCGGTGCAGGATACAGCCAATTCTGTGTCGAGCTCGAATCGTACACCTCCGCAACGCTCACCTCATAACTCAGTGCAGCTGAACCGTTATTAGTTATGGTATAAGGGACCGTCGTAAAGCTGTTACACTTATTTACCGTTACCGTTATACTGCTAGGGCTCACACTAATATCTGCCGCACCCACAATAACGCCTGATAAACAATGCGTAATGGTATCCGCATTGGTGTAAATAGTTAATTGATCACTGACGCTACCTAGCGTACTTGAATTAAGGGTCACTGGAATATATCCCGTATCGCCAGGCGCAATACTCAGCGATGGACTTGCTGCCGTAAAGACGTTAGTACCCGTTGCTGTTCCGGTCAATGTCAGGGTGTCACAACCTACGTTATAGAAGGGAACATCTTTGATATGATTCATGTTTTGGTATACCGAATCCCAGCTCGTACAAGCCGATTCCACTGCCGTCTCACCCAAACCGTTTACAGTAAAAGTAACGGGTATAGAGAATGAACCATTCGAGGGATCATTCGTAGTTACAGTAATAGTCAACTCATGTTTACCTGCAGCAAGGCTATCGGAATAAGCTGTACCGCTAACAGTCGTAGTATCGCCTCCAGCAGTTGTACCACTCTTTGGACTTAAACGTATCCAATTAGGCCCTTGATCTTTATTCGCTAAAGTGTTTTCGAGAATATTATCCATCATGGTTGTAATCTCGCTGTAAACCGTATTAAAGTTAAATCCATAATAGATAAACTCCCCATCGCCCATCGGCAAATAACTAAGCGCTTGGCGGTAGTAGGTATTGTAAACTAAATAGATCAAACCCGTATTGTAGATGTACGCATCTAGTGACGCCGATTGTGTCACGAACGAATTGCTAACCCCTTGGATGTAGGGATGGTTCGAATAGGTCGTATTCACATAATGCGTATACCCCGTGTAGTTGCCGTAGTAATACCCGCTAATCCAGTTCATCGCAAGGATATTACCTACATAGGTACTCCCCATAACGATCATCTTGCCTCCGTCTTCAATCCAATCTTCCATATCCGATTGCACTGCAGTGTAATCGGTCGAAGCAGAACTGTTCGTAATTGGTGGGAAGATGACCACATCAGCCCAATTCAACTCTGATACCATCGCTGATAAAGACGTGACAGTTTTGACTGATAAATTTTTCACACCGCCCAAATAGGTTTGAAGGTTTGATAACAACGACGGGTATACATTTTGATTCACCACCACAACATTCAAAACTGGGTTAGAAGAAGCGTTCCAACTTAAGTTTGTATTCAATGCCGTATTTCCCAAATCGAAGGTAAAGTTCACACTATCACCACAATTCTGGGTACTTAGAGTCAATGGCGTTGTATTGACCCATGCCGCAGGAGCTTCAGCTACATACCCCGCATAACACACTGGCCAAACCGTATCTGAGGTAGAAACATACACAGTGTCATTTATTGTACCTGTGGCCGTTGGATTTATGGTCACCTGTATCCAAGCGCTATCCCCTACCCACATTTGAGAGGTAGCATTGGTTGCTGTAAAGAATGTACTTGACGTAGTGAGCGCATTGAAATAAAGGCTGTCACAACCCAAATTTTCGACGAGTATACTATCTATAGTGACACTATTTTTTACGATAGTATCCAGGTCTAAACATACAGTGCGATCAACGTAAGTTTCACTCACCCCATCCAGTGTGAGATTTACCTTAAGATATACTGTTGAATCCACTGGATCATTACTGTTGATATATCCTTGGAATGTATGCAGGCCTTCCTGCAACGAATCGGTGTAAATAATAATATTGACCAATTCTGAATCACCAACCGCTGTATTACCCGTGTCGGGGCTGAATGCGAGATTCACTCCTAAACCGGCATCTACTTCAAAATCATCTACTATCCAGGCGTCATAAGATGAGCCACTATACGACTGCTGGTACAATCTCAACTGCGTAGATGAGGTCATTGCCGCTGCAGGTATGGTAGCTGTTGCGGTCATAGAGTAATACGTGTAGAAGTATTGGATGTTGTACCACGTTGAACCGTTGGTACTGTATTGTAAATAAATTCCCTCACCAGATTCGGCATTATCACAATTGCCCTGATCCATCTCGAAGGATACGGTCCCTCCGTTTAAAAGATTAAGTGGAACTGTTGCGGCGTAGCGCGTACCGCCATAAAAATGTAAACTGTAACTACCATTGATGGATCCACAACCGTATGTAGAGGACTGAATATTCGTACCTGAACCAAAGTAACTCCAAAGCGAAGTATTCATCGTTCCCGTTTCAAAATCTTCCGTAATGTTCATACCCATCGGCGATGTCCCCCAATTCAGCGTCTGCTGGCCATCGTTGTACAACCAAAACGGAACGACCAATGAATCCGGACAACCGGTATACGATATATTGAATACCGTACTGTCAAAGCCAATAGATGGCGCATCTTGCACTGTCGCTGTAATACAATGCGCATAGATAGAATCCTGCTCTTGGAACAAAATGCTGTCGTTGTAAGTTCCTGCCGAACCTGCGGCCCAAGCATAGGGTACATAAACGGTGTCCTCAGGCGCTATAGTAAATCCATTGGTTGCAACGGTTAATCGGTTCGTAGATTTAGATACACTGTTCACCCTTAACGTATCACAACCCGTATTCCATAACTTCAATGTATCACGGGTTACCGCTCCTGAATATCCAGAAATATTCAGACAAGAGGAATAATTAGAGGCCCATACTCCATCTCCTGTAATATTTACAATCACAGGGATTTTCATTCCATCAAGCGCCGTGTCGTTTGAGGTCAACGCCAATTCAAGGAAGTAAGACCCCGCATACAAATCTGTGGCATCCACAGTGAAATTCATGACCACGTTGTTTCCTCCCGCGACTGTAGCGGAAGTTGGGTTTTGCGCAATACTGAGCGCGTTCCCGCCTTGTACCTCAACGTCGTCAAGATAATGTACGTAAGAGGTCGAGTACTGGTAGCTGTGAATACCGTTGATACCCGTATTCAAATTATAATAGAATTGGGCACCCGTAGCGATGGTCACGCCATCGATGATGATATCAAAAGTCTTGTTCGTCCAGTCGATATTATCGTATTCGATGTTTACAAATTCATTCGCCGTGGTATATACGAAGTGCGTTGTGGTATAACCGTTTGCCTGCCTGTATACTAGGCGTAAACTGGAGGTATACCAGTAGGAATAACCAAAGGGTGAATACCCAAGAGTTGAATATTGATCCCCCGAAAACCAGGTATAACCACTCCCCCCTTGTCCAGCATTTACCTTCGTTGCATAGGATGCTCGAGAAGGCTGTGCATTAGAAAAACTGGCACTGGTTGTAGCACTAGTATTGAAGTAGCCGTTCATCATGAGCGTGCCATTTCCCGAATTGGTCACTGTACTGGTATTGCTCAACGAGCCGTTGGCACTGGCCGAAGTAAACGTCTCTAAGGTTCCGTCTTCAAAATCTGCTTTAAAAATATAATTGGTATCGATGAGCGCTGTACTCAACGCTAAATTTCCGGCGCTTGCTGCATTTGAAAAAGTGAGGGACTGTGAGGCCGTCGTACCACATGGAATGTTTATTACTAATGAATCGTTTGAAATTGAGCCATTTGGCGCACTCCCTACTGTGATGTTCATTGTCGTCGTATCACTGCTGAAACAATTCGTTGCGACCAGCGTAACTGTTTTGGCACCCGAACTCGTATAACTGTGCTCTGGATATTGATCAGTGCTCGTTGAACCATCACCGAAATCCCATGCATAGGATCCTGCATTTTGACTTGTATTAACAAATTGTAGCGGTGTATTGTAGCTAATGCTGGTGGAAGTCGTTGTAAAACTCGCCGTTGGCGCCGTAGTACCAGAGGTAGCCCAAGAACATACGAATCCGCTTGAGGTACCCGCATAGTTTGAATAAAAGCGAACGGTCAACGCACCGGATGTTGATGTAATGGCCGAACCTCCGTTCGGTAATGAACTGCCGTAATAATACCCAATGAAAGAACCACTTGTACCTACGCCGTCCCAAACGTAGATGTAATCAGAGCTGCTCGCTGTGGAGAACGATGAAAATGTCAACGATACCGGGGATGTCCCGGGTGGATCTATAATGAGGTAGCCGTTATTGTAGTTCCCGTAATTTCCATTGAGGCCTCCACCATCAACGAAAATTCCAGAGCAACTAGTAGCCGTATCAGTGGTACCATTGGTCGGAATGGTCATAATGCCTTGAGCATGCAGCCCAAAACTCAATAACAAAGCAGCGAAAATGCGTAGGTGCATAGACATAAAATTAGTATTGCGAATTTACAGAATCGCCTTCAATTTTCTTTGAGAAATGAGTATAAGTTCCTACTCGTTTATAAAGCGATTTTCCCTTAGTCCTAACGGTGGTGGAGAACATTGCACCGCTGAGGTATTCAAAGCCAATTTTACCTAGTAACTTTGCACACACAAAACAGCGTAATCATGATCGAAACCGATCTTCTTATCATAGGGGCTGGCCCCACCGGTTTGTTCACCGTTTTTGAAGCAGGACTTCTGAAAATGAAATGCCATTTGATAGATTTCCTGCCGCAACCCGGGGGACAATTGACAGAGATTTACCCAAAAAAACCCATTTACGATATACCGGGCTATCCGGTAGTAATGGCGGGTGAGTTAGTGGATAATCTTATGGAGCAAATCAAACCTTTCAACCCCGGATTCACCCTGGGTGAAAGTGCTCTAAGTATAGAAGAAAC
Organism: Bacteroidota bacterium; assembly: GCA_003045825.1. Classification (GTDB taxonomy): domain Bacteria; phylum Bacteroidota; class Bacteroidia; order Flavobacteriales; family Schleiferiaceae; genus UBA10364. The sequence continues at coordinate 2,224 of PZPA01000007.1, read as the reverse complement.
TGATGATCATTGCTTTATTGTAACTACAGATAAAGGAACGCAACACAAAGCACCTTCTGTCGCCATTGCGGGTGGACTGGGAGTCTTTACTCCTCGTAAACCGCCCATCGAAGGTTTAACTGAATTCGAAGAAAAAGGTGTGGATTACATCGTTCGCGATCCGGAGAAATACCGCGGTAAACGCGTGGTGATTTCCGGTGGTGGCGACAGTGCGCTAGACTGGACGGTCTTTTTAGCGGATGTAGCGAGCGAAGTCAGTTTAGTACACCGTAGAACCTCATTCCGCGGACATTTAGACACCGTTGATAAAGTGCATGAATTGGCCCAAAACGGCAAAGTGAAACTCATTACTAACGCAGAGGTTGTCGATGTACACGGGCAAAGTGAATTGGACCGCGTAACGATCAAGATAAAAGGTGCCGAGGATCTCAGCATGGAATGCGAGCATTGGTTACCACTTTTTGGTTTAACACCCACTCTGGGACCCATTGGGGATTGGGGATTGGAAATCGAGAAAAACGCGATCGTTGTAGACAACGCAACCGATTACCGCACAAACAGAGAAGGCATCTATGCTATCGGCGATGTGAACACCTATCCAGGCAAACTCAAACTGATTCTTTGTGGATTTCATGAAGCGACGATTATGGTTCAAAGTGCGTTTAAAAGAGCCTTCCCGGATAAAAAATTATCATTTAAGTACACTACTGTTATGGGTGGCGTCGGCAGTTTAGAATAAATCATGAGTGCAGATATTAAAATAACCGTCGTGGATCGTGAAGGTGTCCCTCACGAGCTGATCGCGCCGACCGACATGAACATGAACCTCATGGAGGTTTGCAAGTCGTATGAGCTTCCTGTTAAAGGTACCTGTGGCGGTATGGCCATGTGTGCATCCTGCCATTGTTACATTGAAAGCGCGCACGAACTCAATGCGCCGTCTGACGATGAAGAAGATATGCTGGATCAAGCCTTTTTTGTCGAAGATAATAGTCGTCTAGGGTGTCAAATCTTCATGAAGCCGGAATACGAAGGACTGATGGTGCGTCTCGCAGAGGAAAGCGAATAAATTATTAATCTGCACCCTTCTTTGAGGAATTAAAAGTCACAGAGCTATTATCTTAGCGGGATTCAGAATCTATCCCAATGAAAAAAACACTCCTACTCGGGGCGCTATTTGCCCTAACCCTCAACACTTTAGCACAAGAGAGTATTACCCTGAATTCGCTTTGGCAGCGTTATGAATTTTATGCCGGAGGCATCAGTGGTTTGCGAAGCATGAACGACGGTGTTCATTACACCGCTCAAGGGAAGGGAACGATTGAACAATACAGCTATAAAACAGGTGAACAGGTCGGGATTTTGCTGGACGTCACGGCTTTAAAAAGTGAAGCTCTGGAAGTACCCACATTTGACGCCTATGCACTGAGCGAAGACGAAAGCTGGGCCATTTTAGAAACTGAAACCACCCCCATCTACCGCCGCAGTTCGCGCAGCGTAGTTTGGCTTGTCGATCTCGAAAGTCACGAAGTACGTAAATTACGACCAGAAAAGGTGCGCTATGCTACTTTCTCTCCAAACGGGGCCTACGTTGCCTATGTTTTAGACAACAATCTTTATATCTATGATATCGATTCGGATGCGCACATTCGAATCACCAGCGACGGAGCTTTTAACCAAATCATAAATGGTGCTACAGATTGGGTTTACGAAGAGGAGTTTGCTATTGTAAAGGCTTTTTGGTGGTCGCCTAATTCTGAAAGTATAGCCTTTTTGCGCTTTGACGAAAGCAATGTAAGAAGCTTCAACATGGACATGTACGGTAAAGAACTCTATCCCAACCCGTACACCTTCAAGTATCCAAAAGCGGGTGAAGACAATAGTGTCGTCACGGCGCACCTATGGAATATGAAATCAGGCCAAATTCAACAGGTGTTGCAAGATGTTCCTTACGAATACCTGCCGCGCGCGCAGTGGTCCAATGAGAATACTTGGGTAGTGAGCACACTCAACAGATTACAAAATGAATTCAAGTTGTATGCCGTAGCGGCAACGGATGGTTCAACACGAGAACTCTACCATGAATCAGACGATAAATACCTGGAGATCAATGATGAGCTGTACTTTTTGAAGGACGGTTCCTTTGTTATGTTAAGTGATCGTGATGGATGGAACCATTTGTACCACGTCGCAGCAAATGGAAAAATCAAACGTCAAATCACCA
>PZPA01000107.1 GCA_003045825.1 Bacteroidota bacterium | reverse complement strand
ACAGCGCTTTTAGCCGCCACCGCTTTTATACAAACCGACGTTCCGCAACTTCTTATCGCACAGAGTAAGGAGCAAGCCGCCTACCTTCAAAACGATCTAGAAAAGCTTTTACCGAAAGTGCCGTGTTATTTTTACCCGGCTTCTTACCGAAGACCCTATGAGGTGGCACAAACGGATAATGCCAACGTTCTACTTCGGGCAGAGGTGCTCAATCATCTCAGCAGCAGACGACGTTCACCTCTAGTAATTACTTATACGGAAGCGCTATTTGAAAAAGTCGTGACTAAAAAGGAATTGGAGAGTAATACGCTCAAGCTTCATGTGGGAGAACGCATTTCCATCGATTTTTTAAACGAAACGCTTTTTGAATACCAGTTTGAACGGGTAGATTTTGTGACGAGCCCTGGCCAATTTTCTGTGCGCGGTGGTATCGTGGATATCTTCTCATTTTCCAAAGACCACCCCTATCGTGTGGAGTTCTTTGATGATGAGGTGGAGAGCATTCGTTACTTTGATATTGAAACCCAACGCACCATTGGGAAGGCCAGTAAAATGAGTATCGTTCCGAACGTTGAAAACAAAACCTTCCTGGAACAACGCAGCTCTTTTCTTAGCTATTTACCCAAGCAGACACAGGTTTGGCTGGATACGCCCTCTTTGCTGACGGCAGGATTGGACCGATTGATGGAATTGGCCCACGAAACCTACGAACAGTTGGGTGATGCGGTTAAAAGGGGCGCCCCAAGCGAGCTTTTTGTTTCGGGTGATGCAATAAAGCGCGATTTGATGGATTACAGTCGCGTTGAATATGGCAAAGCGCAATGGCACACGCAAACCATCGAAAGTAAGGCACTTCCGCAACGGGCTTTTAACAAAGACTTCAATCTGCTTGCACAAACTCTTCTAGATGTTGATGGGCGGGGCAAGCAGGCCGTGTTGATGTGCGCAAATGAAAAGCAAGTGGACCGATTCCAAGCCATTTTCGAGGATTTGGAGCTTGCCCCGCGATACGCCACAACCACCACATCATTGCACGAAGGATTTGAGGATGAAGTTGCCGGCGTCTATCTCTATACGGATCACCAGATATTCGACCGCTACCAGCGATTCAGTATTAAAAACGGTTCTCAGAAAAAACAGGCCATTACACTGGAGCAATTAAATGCTTTGGAGTTTGGTGATTATGTAACGCATGTAGACCACGGTGTCGGAAAATTCGGAGGTCTGCAAAAAATTGACAATAACGGTACCGTACAAGAGGCCATAAAATTGGTCTATCGAGACAACGACATTCTCTACGTCAGCATCCATTCACTGCATAAGATCAGTAAGTTCAATGGAAAAGACGGCACTGCGCCGCAACTGAATAAACTGGGTAGTCCACAATGGCAGTCGCTCAAGAAGAAGACGAAGGCGAAGGTGAAGCAGATTGCCTTTGATTTGATCCAATTGTACGCAAAACGCAAGGAGGCTATTGGATTCGAATGCGCGCCAGACGGCTACCTCCAACATGAATTGGAGGCCAGCTTTTTGTACGAAGACACGCCGGATCAAGTTTCAGCTACGGAAGCGGTGAAAAAAGATATGGAACGCCCCATGCCCATGGACCGTCTTATTTGTGGTGATGTTGGCTTTGGAAAAACGGAAATTGCTATACGCGCAGCATTCAAAGCTGCGGCAAATGGCAAACAAGTCGCAGTGCTTGTGCCAACCACTATTCTCGCCTTCCAACACTTCAAAACCTTCACCAAACGATTGGAAGGATTTCCTGTAACAGTAGACTATATCAATAGATTTCGCACAGCTAAGCAGCAACGAGAGACTTTGGCGAATCTTAAAAGTGGTAAAGTAGACATTCTTATCGGCACACATAAATTGGTCAGCAAGACGGTGGAATTCAAAGACCTTGGACTGCTCATTGTAGACGAAGAGCAGAAATTTGGCGTGGGTGTTAAGGATAAAATTAAGACGCTAAAAGTGGGAGTTGATACGCTCACGTTAACGGCCACTCCTATTCCACGAACCCTCCAGTTCTCGCTCATGGCCGCACGTGATTTGAGTGTAATGACTACTCCACCGCCGAACCGTCAACCGATCGAAACAGAATTGATCGGGTTTACAGAAGAGGCTATTCGCGATGCCGTGAGTTATGAAATTCAGCGCGGTGGACAAGTTTTCTTTATCAACAATAGGGTAAGTAACATACAGGAAGTCGCCGGGATGATTCAACGCTTGGTGCCCGATGCTAGAATTGCGGTAGGACACGGTCAGATGGACGGGAAGAAATTGGAAAAAGTCATGCTGGACTTTATGGAAGGTAAGTACGACGTTCTCGTTGCTACCACCATCATCGAAAGTGGGCTCGATGTATCGAATGCGAATACCATTATTATCAATAATGCCAACCACTTTGGTATGTCAGACCTGCACCAGATGCGCGGACGTGTGGGCCGCTCCAATAAAAAGGCATTCTGTAAACTGATTGCACCGCCACTGAGCACGCTTACGGATGAGGCGCGCAAGCGACTCCAAGCTTTAGAGCAGTTTACAGATCTAGGTTCTGGATTTAAAATTGCCATGAAGGACCTCGAAATTCGGGGCGCTGGCGATCTGTTGGGCGGCGAACAAAGCGGCTTCATTTCCGACATGGGCTTCGATACATATCAAAAGATTCTGGCCGAAGCGGTGAATGAACTCAAAGAAAATGAATTCAAAGATTTGTACGACCAGCCGGATAAAACCGAAGGGTCGCATTTCGTGGATGAGGTCCAAATAGACACTGATCTCGCGCTTCATATTCCAGACGAATACGTTAATAACATTGAAGAGCGGTTGAAATTATACCAGCGCATGGGTGAGCTGGAAAAGGAGGAAGATCTGTT
>PZPA01000106.1 GCA_003045825.1 Bacteroidota bacterium | reverse complement strand
AAAGCACCCACGCAGCGTTCAAATCAAACAAAAAGGAGATAAACTCACCTTTGTTGCGCAAAACATAATGCACCTGCAAGGCGTTTACGAGGTATTCCAACGCATAACCACCCAAGAAGCCCTTCATTAGCCCATGCAAGCAAACGCATACATTTCGGATCGACTAAAGGAATTGGCACAACACAAAGCCCAATTTGAGCGGGCATTCTATTTTTTAGAAGACGACGAACTCTTCTTTATTCCTGAAGGTGAACAGTGGTCTGCTATTGAATGTATCGAACACATCAACAATGTAAATGAAGTGTATTTACCCCAGTTGACTGCAGTGTGCCAATTGCCTGAAGCAAAAGAATCAAGCAGCATAAAAATAGGCTGGTTCACAAAGAAAGCCCATGCCTGGATGCAACCGCTTACCAAAGCTAAAGCGCTAAAAATTCCGGCACCAAAAAAACTAAAGCCTAGACGCTTAAGAAATCCAGACCTGAAAATCGCGCCTCAAAAAGTGATGGAGAATTTCATCGCAGATCTCAGTCAGATCGAAAAACTCGTGCGTATTATCCCAAACAGCCCGGATTTATGTAACGCGAAGATCACCTCAGCATTGCCACCGATTAAGATAAAATCACTTACGGCACTTGAAATTATTATCCCCCACGTTGCGAGACACCTAATGCAAGCTGAGCGCATCTTAAACGGTGGTAAGCTCGCTAAGGACAATGCCCCAACCAACCCGGATCTTATTTACCCAACGCGGGAAGCCGAAAAAAAATAACCCAAAATTTGGCATAAAAAAACCCGGCGCGATGCGCCGGGTTTTTTGTGCTTTACTTTTCGGTGTTAGAGTGCTTTAATCCAAAGCTTACCTCCGTACTGTCCATTAAAACCACTCGTCTGGGCTTGCTTCGCTGACTCGTAGTTACTGAACTTCAGCAAGAAGACGTAATACATATTATTACCTGGATCTTGGAATACGTCCGAAGCGACCCCCTGCTTGCTCAAACGAGCTTGCAGTTTGTTTGCATTCGTAACAGACCCAAACACACCGGCTGTGACATAGTATCCACGTGAACCCGCTTGAACGTTTCCAGCGTATTGGTTAGGATCGTAGCCCTTGATATTGCTTTTCACAGAACCGCCTTGTGGTGTTTGCGGGTAGGTTGCGTTAGGGTTAGCAACTCCTTGATTGTTTGATCCGTTATTCATACCAGCATTGCCACCCGCAGTACCGGAATTCACAGAACCGCTGGTATTAACCGCATTGGCAGCTGCTTCAGAGGCCGCTTGAGAGGCTGCTTCGCTGAGCTCCCCCTTAAGATTTTCTTTTTCAGCATCGAAAAGTTCCTTTTGCTGCGCAGATATCTCGTCCTTAAACTCATCTAAACGGTCGTTCAATAAATCTTCCAGATCACCTGATTGACGACGTTGGCGGTCCTTTAGTTTTTTCAGCTCATTCTCTAAACGCTTGTCTTTTTTACTTTCACCAAAAGAATAGCGCAGCATAAACTCGTGCGAATTACCTAAAGCGAAACCGTATGTATTTAAGGAGAAATCATAAGCATAGCCCATGGTAATGTTCTCTGTCAAATGCACACCAGTATTTGCAGTTACGGCGTAAGAAGAACGGTACGCTGCTCCGATAAAGAAGTACTCCTTATGGTTGAACATCAAACCGGCATCTACCTGAGGAATAGTCACCTCATTCGCACGAACAGTGACAAAAGGACTTAAGGTCATGAGACCCTTTTGCAAGTTCACATCGTACTGAGTGTTCACTACATAGTGACGCATGTACTGGTACTGGAAGGGACTAATGACGTAGTTGTCTGAGAAATCTACCTTAGGCGCTAAAATGTTCGGTACTGCTGCACCAAAAGAGAAGTCGCCAAACTTTAGATTAAACCCAAAGTTCAGATCAAACTTGGCTCTATTTAATGCAGAGAATAATACCGGGTCTAAATCGTCCTGTACACGAATACCACCCACGTTAATGGTGTTGTTCACATAACCGGCACCTAGACCTAAGCTTAGGCTGTTTTGATCGGTAAACTTTACGTGCCATGCGTAGGAACCGTAGAATCCTGCGCGTGAAACAATATCCGTAACGTCGTTAAATGCATAACCGCTGTACCCAAACTTCAGGTCTTCACGATTGCCATTGAACGCCATGAACTGTGTTTCGGGAGCACCCTGAATATCTGTCCATTGACGTCTATTCAAAACAGTAATCTCCGTTTTCCCATCTAATCCGCTAAAAGCAGGATTAAAGAGATGTGCAGTATTCAAATAATTTGAAATTAAGGGAAGCTGCTGGGCTTGAACCGTCCAACTTCCAACAACTAATGCGAGTGTAAATACTAACTTTTTCATGATTAGAAGTTGTTTAAGATGGTTACCGCCGATTTCACTCGTATCTCATTGTTGTGGGTCAACACAAAATAATACGTTCCGTCTTCGAGTGCGGAGCCACCATCGGTGGTTCCGCCCCATGCGTTATTATATACTTCCTGATTGTATACCGGTGTTCCCCAGCGAGTGAACACAGTGAATTCGCAATCGTCACCTGCTGTAATTCCACTAAGATCGAGAACGTCATTTCGTCCATCACCGTTAGGCGTGATTACGTTTTGAATGTTTCCATAGGTTCCCGCATAGATTACTGCTGAATCTTGTTCAACAACAAATACTTGGACACTTGCGGTGTCTTCACAACCGTTTAGGTCTTCTACTTGAATGAAGTACGTTATGGTATCGACAGAAGGTAAGGCTTGTGTCGTAGAGGATTGTTGATTACTATAATAAGAAGGAGCATCAGCAAACCAATAATATGACGTTCCACCTGATGAAGACAAAGTGGTCGTGGCTCCGGGTGAAATAATTTGTGGAGATGCGGTTGCGGTTGC
>PZPA01000105.1 GCA_003045825.1 Bacteroidota bacterium | reverse complement strand
ATAGTATACGGCCCTTGGAAATCATACCCAAAAGAAATAAGCTTTGCTGGAGAAAGTCCTTCAATCTTAGCATTAGCATAACGCTTGATGCTTTCATCCTCAAAGCCAAGGTCATCATATAAACTCCAATCAATATCGTCATAAGAATCTGTAGATTCAGTCTCTGTCTGAGCGAAGATTGGCGTTGAAGTAAGGACGATTGCCGCCGTCGTTATCTTCAAAAGATTACGCATCATGGATTACTTCTTCTTTTTTGAAGGCATTTTTAAACGCTTCCATACATCCGTGCGTCCAATAGCCTCTACTCCAATGTAACCGCGCATGTCTAAGGTATTGTCGTCACGCATCTTAATAGTACCGCTGTAGGTAGATCCATTATTTGGATCATATAGGGTTCCTTCTGACCAAGTATCATCACCTTGATAAACGAAATCCTTGCACATGCGGAAGCCTCTTAAAGGGACATTACGTAGATCTGGATTAGGGTTGTTGATATCCGTTCTAGGATTACCGTCAGCGTCGTTTGGCTCAATGAGCCATACCACTCGACCATAGTATTTATTACCAATTCGGTCAACTTTAATGCGTGAGCGGCCGTTCGATGGTTCCCAAATACCTACGAGCCTGTCTCCAGGATTCTCTGATTCTTGTTGTAGATCGAAACTTAATGTTCCAAAAGCAATGACAGCTGAAACTGCCAAGAATGTTAATTTACGAAGCATGGTCTTCTATTTTATGGTTAATTCAAGTGTAAAATTTAGTTTAAAATTACGGTTGCCTTCCCAGAAGTCTTCTGCAAGGTCAGCATCGAGGATAACATAGACTTTACCATCTTCCATAATTTCTCCTAATTCGGCCTCCGGCGCTACATTGAGCGTTGCAGCCGTCTCTCCTTCTTCTAATGGATTCTTGACAGCCGCCTCTTGCATTGAGACATCTTCATTGTCGCTTGCAAAAGAGACAACAAAGGCATTTACTTCAGCAAAGCCCATACTGTCGTTAGGGACTACACTAGCCGCTTTCAAAGTAGCATCGCTAATTCTCATTCCTTCTTCGTACGTGCCTCCTACAACATCTGCCAAATCAATTTCAATTTCGGCTTGTCCACTATTGGGACCGGCAAACAAAGGACCCTCAAGGCTAAACTCGAGATCATTAACAGCGTATTCATGAACTTCACCCGGGCCAGAGCAACTGGTCGCCATCATAACTGAAACCGCAATGATTCCGGTCGATTTAAGAAATTTATACATATTCGATCATTTTAAGAATCGGAAATATAAAACAATAAACAGAGTGGTATTGCCTTCTACACTATTTTTTGCTGATATACCGCATACGATTTCTAGCCAATCGTGCGTATATTTTTGTCGATAACATACGATAGGTAATTGACCGAGAAATTCTTTCTAATCGAAGCCTTTACTACCTTGCTTATCCTTAAGGAATAAAGCACGTGCACGTAAACAACCCCTTTGACTCAAATTATAAGTTTTCTCTTCTGGTGAATGCCGTTCCTGAACTAGAAGCATTCATCATACCAGGGAAGTTTGCGAGAAAGAGCATAGATTTCAGTGATCCGGAGGCAATTTATATGTTAAATAAGGCACTGTTAAAGTGGCGTTTTAACGTGAATTGGACCTTAAAAGAAGGGCACCTTTGCCCTGCTGTTCCCGGACGATTCGACTATTTGCTTCATGCAAACGATCTACTGTCTACAATCGAAGGAAGAAGAACACGAATGCTGGATATCGGCACAGGTGCATCGCTCATTTATCCGCTATTAGGAACGGCAGCTTTTAACTGGGAATGCGTTGGATCAGAGGTAGACAAAGAAGCTATTTCTTATGCGAAGGGACTCATTCGAATGAATGCCAGCATGCTCGGCACAAAAATTAGACGGCAAGAATTTAAGAGTAACATACTTCCAGGCATTATCGAAAAAAAGGAACAATTTGACCTCTTAGTCTGCAACCCACCTTTCTACAAGAATAAGAGTGAGGCGTTGGCCGCTAATGCTCGTAAAAACAAAAACTTACACGGTAAGGAGCAGACGCATCATAACTTTGGCGGCAGTGCGAATGAGCTCTGGTACAAAGGCGGAGAAGAGGCATTCTTAAAAAAGCTTGCACTGGAAAGTGCCGAATATGGATCACAAATTCACTGGTTCACCTGTTTGGTTTCAAAAAAGGAACATGTCCGCACATTCAAGCGATTCATACGTAAAGGGAGTCCAACAGATTTAAAAGTTATTGAAATGACGCACGGAAATAAATCCAGTCAATTCGTTGCTTGGACATTTAAAAATAGGGATGATGAGTCAGCAGAATAATCCACTTCACGGTGTAAAGCTTCTACATATGGTAGAAGCGTTGGTTGCATATTATGGTTGGGAACAGTTGGCAATAAGGATTCCTGTACGTTGCTTTACGTTCGATCCTTCAATTAAATCTTCCTTGAAATTCTTACGTAAAACGCCGTGGGCACGCGAAAAAACAGAACAACTTTATATCAAGACCTTTCCTAACGGAGTAGAAGAAAAGCTTTAATTACGCCGTCTCAGTCATTAATTGTAACTTAAGACTTCTTATAAATGCTCATTTCTATGAAAAAGCCCATATTCTTATCGCTGCTTCTAACGCTTTTATTCACTTTTAGCGGTAAAGCGACTCACCTGATGGGAGGAGAAATCGTCGCTCAACAGATTAGTGGATCGCAGTATCAGATTGTAATGACTGTTTATAGAGATACTGCTGGTATCCCAATGCAAACCACAGCACAATTTGATATTACGGATTCGGCGGGAACAAACGTAACTACTTTAACCACTGCTTACGACTCTGTTTTAAGCGGTAATACATTACCCATGTACCCGTATGGGGTTGAAGTTTATTTCTTTATTGATA
>PZPA01000056.1 GCA_003045825.1 Bacteroidota bacterium | reverse complement strand
GGCGTACTTGCAGGGTTTCCAATATTCGTTCCCGCTAGCTTCAGTTGTAACGACCCCGCAGGGGTAACGAAAGTGAGCATCCACCAGCGCATGGTTACCTGAACTCCTGGGGGGAAGCTAACAATCTGACGCCACAGTATTTTGTTACCGCCAGTGGAACCATTAACCAACATGTAATTTCCCGTACCCGTTGTATGATCGCCCCAACTACTGAAGTTTGGGTGTACCGCATTTGGGTTAGGCCCAACTGCATAGGTTCCCTCATTCCAAATGGAGGTAGCATTGTAGGTATAAGCCGTTAAAAAGCCCGTATTCCCGCTCGAAAAATTTCCATTGGTTGCCATCTGGGAAAAACTACTTGTACCCTTGACTACCACGTAAGTCGATGTATCCGTGAGAATAATATACGGTGCCGAACATGTGTCGCAACTTAAGGAGGCATCATGAAACCATTCGTATTCATCAGCTCCAGAAGCGTTTAAGAATATAGTATCACCCACACAGGCCGTTAAAGAATCCTGACCTACTGCCACGTTGCACTGGGCGTAAGAGAAAGAAATACATAGCAAAAAAGCTACGCTAATATGGGCTCTTAAGTTCACCTCCTAAATATAAGCATCCGAATCGAATTTTCGTAAACTACTCGAATAGGATTGGTCAATCTTTTGGAATAAAAAACTTCACACAATTATGAATTAATTTTCTTGTTTAGAATGATTCTAGACAATACGTTTGCATAGTTATTTAAATCCATTCTAAATAGTGCACCCCTTACTACTCACCCTACTACTATCTGCACCGGCAGACACTACATTACCGGTCCCTGTTGAGCTCGAAAGTATTACTATAACTGCTCAAACCAGAGCTGCGAACGAACACATCAGCGGAGCTGGGTTAGTACTCAAACAGAAGGCTATCTTGGCTTTTGACCAAACCGAAAGTCGGCGGCCGAATTTGACGTTTTTGATTTACCGCAATCGCTCGTAGTTAACGAAGCGGTCAGCTTTGCAATTACTGAGCATGTAACGTTCAAATTATCCATTCAAAATATGACCGAAACCAGACACATTGTTGCTGCTCGTCCTGCAGGTTATAGAACCTTTGCGCCCCGCATGGCGCTGCTAAGTATTAATGCGAGTCTCTGACCAGCTTTAAAGTAACGCTTGTTGATGCCTCGAGTACTGCATAAGCGCTGCAATACTTTTCTCTAGTCAGCTTTGCCGCACGCTCTAAAACCGTATCAGGCGCATCTGTATCGACAGTAATAATCATGTCAATTGATGAGAAAATTCGAGGCAATTCTTCGCGACGTTCTGCATAAACCTCAGCATTATAGTCGTGTATGAGATACTTTCCCTTTTTCAGGATATGGACAACATCTATCGCGCTGCACCCCGCCAATGAAATTAACATTAATTCCATGGGTCGAAAGCCTTGATCATTACCGCCAATCTCCGTAGCAGTGTCGAGCACCATTTCGTGATTGCCAGCGCGGGCTTTAAAACCAAAGTGTTCGTCAATGCGTTCTAAGGTGATTTTCAAAATTATTTTTCTTTCGTTAAGTCGTACGCCAAACCTAGGCCTGTGACTAATGGATTATAGCTCAAACGTACCTTCCAGCGTTCTGAAAATAAAAAGTCAGCCGTAGCATTCGCACCCAAAAGTACCCCGCCTTCTTGACCTTCAATAGGCAATAAGGTCGGATTCTGAAGGTCTGTAACCGCATGATATCCTGAAATAAATCCGCCCTGCAAGGCAAATTGCATCCAGTCAACGGGTCTATAAATAAACTCTGCCCCCCACATGAAGGATAATTGTCGCCAACTGTTGATTGTAATGCTTTGAAGAAAAGCTACTTCCAGAGACTTGCTCGAATTCGAACTAAGCCGGTACCGCGTATTGATGAATGGAAGGTGGTGGTTGAATGCATAATACCACGAGGTATCTCTAAAGGTAAAGGCGTATTGGCTTTGACCGTCATAATTGGCCGGATCCGACCAAGTACCCGGTATCAATAACCAATCTTTCTTGGTGATACCCAGATCTTCATGAAAAGCATAGAGGTAGCCCAACTCTCCTCTAAAACGCGGCGACTCCTGCGCTAAACAATTTTTCGGTAGACCGAACAACAGTAAAGACCAACCCAGCAAAAACACATACTTCAATCGCATGTGTTCTAAGTTAGTTCTTTTTAAAGAGTTTAGCGACTTTGGAAGCTTTTACGCGAGGCTTAAGTAAGACCTGCTCTTCAAAATCGGCCATTGGGGTTTCACTTACCGTCTTCTCGAAACCAACCAATGTTACTTTAATATCCTTAGTTGCGGCATTGATTTGAAACTCTTCAATGATCTCGTTAACATCCGGGTGCATGCGCAACGTTTGAGATGCATCTAGTTCTACACTAGAATTGGGTGGAATAGTATCCAGGGTCTGTTGGATACTCGCCTTGTTCAAAAAACTCACAACCTCCGAAAACTCAATCTTTATTGGAGCACCCGGTTGATAGTTTCGTATGTCAAATTTGTAAGGCACCTTAAAGTTGTCCCAAAGAATGGAGACGATCGCTACGACTAGACCTAATGCAATACCCATCAATAAATCGGTCAAAACGATACCTATTACGGTTATTGCAAAGGGAATAAACTCATTGCTCCCTTTCTTCCACATCCCTAAAATCATGCTAGGCTTAGCAAGTTTATAGCCTACAACAAGCAGAATTGCGGCCAGTGCGGCTAAGGGTATGAGGTTCAAAATAGCCGGTATAGCAAAGGCTGAAATGAGCAATAGCGCACCGTGTAAAGTAGCAGAGGCCTTCGTCCTTCCTCCACTTTGAATATTCGCTGATGAGCGGACAATTACTTGTGTGATAGGCAATCCTCCAACGAGACCACTTACTATGTTTCCAGCACCCTGTGCCAATAATTCGCGGTTCGTAGGCGTCACTCTTTTGTAGGGATCCAATTTATCTGTAGCCTCCACACACAACAATGTTTCAAGTGATGCTACAACTGCCATTGTTACACCGATGGTGTAAATAGCTGGATTGAGAAAAGCACTAAAATCGGGTGTGGTGAATTGTCCAATAAACCCACTCAATCCCTCCGTTACAGGAATGGAAACCAAATGATCCCCGGCTAATTCCCATCCTTCTTTTCCATCAAAATATAATTTAAGAAGAATACCTGTGACGACGGCAACTAAAGGGCCTTGGACGATTGTGGTAAACGATAACTTTTTCATAAAAGGCCGTTCCCATATGATAAGAATCAACAACCCTAAACCTGCAATAAGTGTGGCAGAAGGACTAATGGCCTCCAGCATGTATTTAAACTCTGAAAAAGTGTTGTGACCGTCGTGTTGAACAAACGCAAAATCACCTTCTGGATCCGCATCGTATCCAAACGCATGGGGAATTTGCTTTAGAAATATTATGATACCAATACCACTGAGCATTCCCTTAATGACAGAGGAAGGAAAATAATAACCAATAACCCCCGCTTTTAAAACCCCCAATAGCACCTGTACTATACCTGCTACGATTACTGCCGCTAAGAACGTTGGGTACGCACCAAGCTCTTCGATAGCGCCGTATACAATCACTGCTAATCCAGCTGCTGGACCACTGACCCCTAATGGGCTACCACTGAGGGGCGCGACAATCAAACCACCAATGATTCCAGCTATTAGTCCTGAAAACAAGGGCGCTCCAGAAGCTAAGGCAATACCCAAACAGAGAGGAAGAGCGACAAGGAAAACAACAAGAGCACTAGGAGCGTCTTGCTTCAAATTTGAGAATGGATTTTGATTTATCATGGTTCAACGTTTGAATTCAATTTAAGAGACGTGAACATAATAAAACTGCCCAACACTGAACCCTCTTTGAGGATAAAGTGTTTCATTTGTAGCATGCTTAGTTTCAGTTTACATCAGAACTCCCCTGAATTACCTTGGGTCACCTTTGTCCACGGTGCTGGCGGGTCAAGTACGATTTGGTACAAACAGCTCAAAGCATTTTCTTCGAATTTTAATGTCCTTCTGATTGATCTAAGGGGGCATGGCCGCAGCAAGGCTCCTATTTACGAACGTATTAAGAACTATAATTTCTCCACGATCGGTGACGAAGTATTAGAAGTCCTTGACCATTTAAAAATCCAAAGCACGCATTGGATTGGGATATCGTTGGGTACAATCATTATACGTGATATCACCGAACGGCATCCCCAACGTTCTTTGAGTATGATCATGGGCGGGGCGGTAATGAAATTAAATAAGCGTGGTCAAGTATTAATGAGGACTGGAGCTGCTTTTAAAAGCGTTGTTCCTTATATGGTGCTCTACAAGTTCTTCGCTTGGGTTATTATGCCAAAGAAGACCCACAAAGAGGCACGAAATCTATTTGTACGCGAGGCACGCAAGCTATATCAAAGAGAGTTTAAACGTTGGTTTACTCTGGTGGCGGAAGTAAATCCTTTATTGAAGTTTTTCCGATTCAAAGACAGCAATGTACCTACCCTCTACATTATGGGGAGTGAAGACCATATGTTTTTACCCAGCATTCGTAAAATTGTAGAAGACCACCGAAGTGCATTACTCCATGTGATCGAAAATTGTGGTCACGTTGTGAACATAGAGCAACCAGAGGTTTTTAATACTGAGGCTATAAAATTCCTGAAATCAATAGATCAAAAGCGTAAGAAAGAATGCTAAAAACGCCTTACACCCGATTCAAGTGGGTCGCATTTTTTGAAGGAAGCTCTTTCCTTATTCTCTTGTTCATCTGTATGCCTTTGAAGTATGGTTTCGACTTGCCATACCCAAACAAGGTTTTTGGGATGCTGCACGGTCTATTGACAGTACTCTACCTCTTTGCTTTAATTGAATTTACCGTAAATTATAAAGTACACTGGACGAAGGCTGTTTTGTTTCTCATTGCTTCATTAGTGCCTTTCGGAACATTTTACGCAGAGCGAAAATGGTTGCGTCCTATTGGTGCACTGCACGGGGAATACTAATCTTCCAGCGCCTCGATTTTCTTTAGCACTTCTTGCGCCTGCGCCTGTACCTTATCGCTTTCCGCTCTATTGCTGTGGCTTAACTCGTAGCTCTTTTTAATGAGTGCGTCATATTGTGCTTCAAGCTTTTCTTTTTCCGATTTCTTTTTGAACAGTCCAAACATGTTTTCATTTTCATAAGGCAACACCAGATGCGCTGACTTGTTCTCATTAAAATGAATGCAACCGTCAGAGATGGACTCTTTCAAGAGAAATTAGAGTTTCAAGCGGTCTCCCCGCACTGATTTCGTCTTGCTGTTTCGGTTCGATTTCTCATTGCCCATGGAGCCACGAATGGCGCTTCCTCCGGTAGTGTCTCCTTTTCTGTACCCTACACGCAAACTGTTTTGTAAGTCTTTTAGAAACATCCTGTTTTCCTCCGGAATATGAAAAATCATATCCATTTCTGGGAGCTGATGAATAATTACCTGCTGAATAGCGCCCATACGTTGAAGGCTTATGTCATTGTCTTCGTAACCCAAATCGCCCGCAGTAAAAATAAAGTGGAAGTCTAATTCATGAGGCTGGTAGGTAAACTTTTCCATACTGGCGATAGTACCAATGCCGTTCTCTCCTTTGAAAGTTACTGTCGTATGATCACTGGTTTTATAAAAAGTGCTCCCTTCGTGTTTGACAATGAACGTGAAGTGAAAACGCTCTTGCATATTCTCTAAACCGTACTGCGCATCGATAATGAGCAAGGTATCTCCGACATGGCCCAATTCGAAAGGAAATACCCGAGCAATCTGATTCCCGCGCGCATCCCAATCAAAAACCACTGGCCTGTTTTGGCTGTAGCACACCGTACCGCTCAACACGATTAAGACGAATAGGAACTTCCTCATTTGATCTGTATATTTAGACAGTTACTAAAGTTACACTTTCTATGACTATCAAGGCCCGCACGATCGCAGAATATGTAAAGCAAATTCCCGAAGACAGGCAACAGGTCTTTGAAAAGTTGTTGTCAATTCTACGAGAAAACTTGCCGCATGGATTTGAGGAATGCCTTAGTTATGGAATGCCGGCTTTTTCGGTTCCGCACAGTCTTTACCCGAAGGGCTATCACGTATCGCCAAAGGTTGCATTACCGTTCATTAGTATCGCCTCGCAAAAAAACTTTATCGCCTTTTACCACATGGGCTTGTATGCCACTCCTGAACTCAATTCGTGGTGGCAAGAGGAATACCCCAAGTATTCTAAACGGAAATTGGATATGGGAAAAAGCTGCGTGCGATTTAAGAAGATGGACGACATCCCGTTTGAACTCATTCAAGAATTGGCACAGAAAGTATCGCCCGAAGAATGGATTGCAACGTATGAAAAGCAACTCAAGAAATAGGATTTCACTATTTTTGCCCTTCACCCCAATCAAATGACTAAACGCCAAGATAAAATACCCGAAAAATTCATCGATATCGATGGAGTCATAAAAGAGAAAAACCCCTCTTTATACCAACTCATACCTGGCTTTCTCATCCGATACGTCAGCGAACGAATCGTTCGGGAACGCATTCTGAATCAGATCATGGTGGAGTTGAAGGACCTGAATAATTTCGAGTTCTGCGCCGCAGTTTGTAAACGTTTTAAAGTAACAGTCCGCAGCGTTGGAACGGAAAACATACCAACCGAAGGAGGCGCCATTTTTGCTGCCAACCATCCCTTAGGCGGCATGGATGCGATGGCCATAATGGAGAGTATATCGCACCACCGCAGCGATGTGAAGTTTCTTGTGAATGATCTTCTGATGTCGATCATTAATCTTCGCGGAATCTTTGTTGGGGTAAATAAATTTGGCGCAACACCGCGTGAGAATATTCGCCGTGTGGACGAATTATTCGGGAGTGAAAACGCAGTTTTTATTTTTCCGGCGGGACTCGTGAGCCGAATGACACAACACCGCGTCATCCGTGATCTAGACTGGAAAAAGACGTTTATTAGCAAAGCAAAAAGACATAAAAAGCCTATTGTTCCAGTACATATTAGTGGTCGTCTTTCCCGTAAGTTTTATAGGGTCGCCAAGATTCGTAAGTTCTTTGGTATTCAAATGAATATTGAGATGCTTCTACTGGCCCAGGAAATGATGAAACAGCGGGGTAAAACTATTACCATTACTTATGGCAAACCTATATATCCGGCGACCTTGGATAAGACAAGGAGCGACGACGAGTGGGCGTATGAGGTGAAATCCAACGTGTACAATCTGGTCAAATAAGTCACCTAAAACCGACGTTTAGGCGGTATATTTGCAGTCATGATAGACTTGAGCTACATCAGGCCGGCAGTATCGGTGGAGGACATTAAAGCGGAATTGACCAGAGAACGGTTTGTTCGCAATACCTCCAAACTCAACAATGAAATCTACATTGTAAACGTTCACAATGCACCTCAAACTGTGCAGGAAGTGGGTCGTCTACGAGAATTAACCTTTGCAAGCGCAGATGGAGGCACGGGCAATCCTGTTGACCTTGATGAGCTTGACCTCGGTGTGAACCCGTATGAGCAATTGATTGTCTGGAACCCCGAGGAAGAAGAAATTATCGGCGGCTATAGATTCATAGACGGTGCGACCGTCGCAGGAGGAAAAGGAAATCCCCAGAGTGATTTAAGCATGGGGCATTACTTTAAATTCACACCGCATTTTCTTGACGATTATCTTCCCTATTCCATAGAATTAGGGCGTAGTTGGGTACAACCGAAATACCAACCGGCGGTCGATCCTAGAAAAGGGATGTTTGCACTTGATAACATTTGGGACGGTTTGGGTGCGATCGTTTTGAAATACGAAAATATGCGTCACTTTTACGGTAAGGTTACGATGTATCCTACCTATGAACGCAACGCGAGGAATTGGGTACTCAATTTTCTGGACCATTACTTCCCAGATAACGAAGGACTTATGCACCCTATCATTGAAGCAGCTGTGCCATCATTGCCGCATCTCGATGAACACTTCCCTATTGACCGAACTGACTTTTCTACCAGTTTTAAAAAAGGTTTACGCACCTTGGGTAAATTTACCGCTGAATACGGAGAAAGTGTACCGCCATTGATTAAACAATACATGGTCTTGAGTCCTGAAATGAAAACCTTTGGCACTTTCGTCAATAAGGATTTTGGAAATGTTGAAGAGACCGGCATTCTCATCTCTGTGGATAAGATTTACGAAGAGAAGCGCTCACGGTACATCACCTTGTAAACACCACAATACATTTGTGGTTATACTTTCATAACGCTACGCACAAATGAACAACTTCAACTTATACAATCCTGTAAACCTTTGTTTTGGCAAAGACGAACACAGACAACTGTCTTCGCTTATACCCAAAGACGCAAAGGTGCTGCTTACCTATGGCGGTGGATCCATCAAACGAAATGGGATTTACGAAAAGGTCATGGGCGCGCTAAAGCACCATGAAGTCATGGCGTTTGGTGGCATAGAACCCAATCCGCAATACAGCACGCTATTGCAAGCATTAGACGTTATAAAGACCGAAAACATTGATTTTCTGCTGGCCGTTGGAGGTGGATCGGTGATTGATGGAACGAAATTCCTCGCGTCAGCGGCTTTGTTCGATGGAGCAGAACCATGGGATATTCTTGCCAAAGGTATTCGTACCACTAAAGCGCTGCCTTTTGGAACAGTACTTACTTTACCTGCGACTGGTTCAGAGATGAATAGCGGCGCGGTGGTTAGCCGCAAAGAGATTGGACAAAAGCGCGGCATGGGTGGTCCAGGATTATTTCCACAGTTTTCAATCGCAGACCCTACCGTCGTTGCTTCAATTCCAGAGCGACAGCTTGCAAATGGACTGGTCGACGCCTTCACCCATGTGATGGAACAATACATGACCTATCCGACATCTGCAACCCTACAAGACCGAATCTCTGAAGGCATCCTTTCCACCCTCATAGAAATTGCGCCAAAACTGATGGATAACCCATCCGACTATGGTACTGCCGCGAACTTTATGTGGAGCTGCAATATGGCGCTGAACGGTCTCATTCAAAAAGGCGTCCCTACGGATTGGAGTATACACGCTATAGGTCATGAAATCACAGCCGCTTACAACGTTGATCATGCGAGAACGCTAGCCATTGTGCTGCCGAGCCTCTACCGATTCAAATTTGAACAAAAACAGGTGAAATTAGCCCAATACGGACGTCGAGTACTGGGTTTAGACGGAAGCGATTTTGACGTCGCACACGAAGCCATTGACCGCACGGAAGCATTTTTCCATTCGCTTGGAATCGAGACTAAATTGAGTGCATACGCATCGGACATAACTTCCTTTCCAGAACATGCCGCAGCGCAGCTTGAGAGTTTTGGCGCCACTCGTTTAGGCGAACATAAAGACATTAAACCTTCTGATGTGGTTACTATTTTAAACGCTTGCATCTAATGTCACAAGAAATTTTAAAGTCTCTTTTTACCTCACTTCCAAAGCAGGAACGCATAAAAGAACTGGATACCTTAGCGTCCATACTGAACACGCACCACAAAGCTACTTTGGCGGTGAATTTCATCTGTACACACAACAGCAGAAGAAGTCATTTTTCCGAAATTCTTTTTAGAACCGCAGCTAAATACTACGGGATTAAAAATGTGGAAACCTACAGCGGCGGTACGGAAGGCACGGCTTTATATGATGAGGTAACAGAAAGTTTCAAACGCCACGGATTTACTGTTGTAAAAGATTTCGCTCCCAGCAATCCACATTGGCAGATCTTCCACCCGCTTTTAGAAAGCGAGGGCAATACGCCATTTTTGTTTTCTAAGGCCTACAATGAAGCGCCGAATCCTTCCTCTGGGTATGTTGCCGTAATGGTTTGTGATAGTGCAAATGAAGCCTGCCCAGTAGTCCTGGGTGCCGCAGCACGATTCCCCTTAACATTTGTGGATCCAAAGCGGAGTGACGGAACGCCGGAATGCAGCGCTGTTTATGATGCAACCTTGAAAGAGATTGCGTCGGAAATGGGTTATTTAGTCCGCCAATTGGCTTAGGATCCCTTCAACAGCAAGTCGGTAAGAGTCTAGACCAAAGCCGCTTACAGTGCCTACGCATTTTTGTCCAACAAGGCTATTGTGCCGGAATTCTTCTCGTGCCAAAGGATTGGAAATGTGCACCTCATATACGGGGACGGTAATGGCAGCAATGCAATCCATCAATGCCACAGAAGTATGGGTATATCCTCCGGCATTGAGTACAATGGCATCGCAGGTTCCATCTGCTTCTTGCAAAAGATCAATAAGCTCCCCTTCTACGTTACTTTGCTCGTATCTGAATGACGCTACATCGTCGTACACAGCAGTGAGCTCTTCGTAGAACGATTGAAAGTCTTGATCGCCATAAATCCCAGGCTCTCTTTTTCCTAAAAGATTGAGATTGGGTCCGTTGAGAATTAAAATTTGCATTGTGTAAAGTTAGCGCATCAATAGCGAAATTAGGCGTATGAATTGGACCGATTCCATCACGGGTTATCTAGAGCACCTCAAATTTGAGCGTGGACTTAGCGACAATACCATTAGTGCCTACAAAAGGGATCTGAACCAATTGGCCAATTTCAGTGATCAATGGCCAAAAAACGTCAATGCAAAACAAATTTCAGCCTACCTGCAACACCTGCACTCCATCGGCTATTCCCCACGCTCACAGGGACGTGTTTTAAGTGCAATGCGGGGATTTTTCAGCTGGATGATCGATGAAGAGCACCTCACTGAACATCCTGTTGTTTTGTTTGAGAACCCAAAAACGGGGCGCAAACTACCTGTAGTTCTTAGTGTTCAAGAGGTAGTTCGTTTGCTGGACGCTATTCCAATGAACGAAGACTTTGCGACCCGCGACAGGGCCATTATAGAGCTGCTCTATGCCTGTGGTTTACGTGTATCTGAAGCGTGTACACTGAAACGTTCCTTACTCCGCTTAGAGGAAGGCTATATTATTGTGACGGGAAAGGGAAATAAACAACGCCTGGTTCCTATCCATAAAGAAGCCATCAAACATCTTGAACTGTATCTTGAATACGAACGTCCGCATCAAAAGTGCCAACCCAAACATTCGGACACGGTCTTTTTGAGCAATAGAGGTGCTTCCCTTTCTCGCCAAAGCATCTTTCTAAAGATCAAAAGATTCGCAGTGGCCGCAGGCATAAAGAAAGACATTAGCCCGCACACTATGCGCCACAGCTTCGCTACACATTTGATGGAGCGCGGTGCCGATCTACGAATTGTACAGCAACTTTTAGGACATGAAAGTATTACGACGACTGAAATTTATACGCATATTAGCGCACAACAATTGAGCGATAAGATTGCCGATTTCCACCCCTTAAACCACTTGTAATGAAACGCTATTTAATTGTTCTCGCGGCAGCCGTTTCTCTAAGCTGCGCTAGAAGCACTATCAACTATAATGACGTAATTTCAGAAATGTACTCTTGCCACGATACGGCACAGTGGACTGCTCCTGAAATGTTTGATGCACTTCCAGGGACCTACGATTGGCGGTATGTTCAAGCGTGGGGACGGGGAGGATCTTATGAGAGTGAATCGGACTATTTGGGCTGGACTTTAACGTTGAATGCTGATAGCACGTATAGCGTAGATGGTGCTGATACTGTGGTGTATGAAGGAAATTGGTCCTTAGAGAACAGTTGGTACTCTTTTACGTTAGATTTAGACACATCCGTGAGCACGCTTTGGGGTCAAATAGTGTATTGCCCGCCCTATTTAATGTTTTACAACAGCCCCGTCGACGGCCCGGACCATTTGTACGAAAAACGATGAACCTAGATCAAATAATCGCCCTACAACGCGCCCATGCACCAGTGCAAGCGCGTACTAGTTTAAAATACCGACTACAGAAATTGGACCAGTTGCGCCGTGCGCTGCAAGGTCCATGGCAAGCGACATTGGCCAAAGCCCTTCACGAGGATTTTGGTAAAAGTCCTGTAGAAGTTGGTTTAACAGAGATTTTTCCAACATTGGATAATCTGAAGATCATTCGTAAAAACTTAAAACGTTGGTGCGCACCGCAAAAGGTAAAGACACCGCTACCGCTGTTTGGATCCACATCCTATACCCAACCTGAACCCAAAGGCAGTACCCTGGTTATCGCACCATGGAATTATCCTATCTTCTTATCTCTACATCCTTTGTGCACCTCATTTGCCGCTGGAAATACAGTTCTTTTAAAACCATCTGAACATACGCCAAAAACTTCGGCAGCTCTAGCCGCACTCGTTGCAGAGATTTTTAAACCGGAAGAAGCAAGCGTGGTTACAGGGGGCGTAGATGTATCGACCGCAGTACTCAAAGAACGCTTTGACCATATCTTTTTTACCGGCTCAACAGCTGTAGGTAAAATAGTGATGGAAGCAGCCAGTAAACACTTGTGTAGTGTCACCTTAGAATTGGGCGGAAAAAGTCCAACAATTGTTGATGAGACGGCCAATGCATTTGAAGCTGGTCAGCGCGTCGCATGGGCGAAATTTACGAATGCCGGGCAGATTTGTATTGCTCCTGATCACATCTACGTGCATGCACGAAAACTGGAAGATTTTAAGCGCGGTGTCGCTAAAGTCATTTCCAAACAATACGGCGAGGACCCTACCCTAAGTAAAGACTATGTGCGTATAGTGAACGATCAGCATTATAAGCGACTCACCAATATGCTCCGAGAAGCTACCGAAGAAGGTGGCGCTCCTTTTATCGGAGGTACTGCCAATGCTGAACAACGTAAGATTTCTCCGGCCGTCTTTATCAACCCTTCGAAGGAAGGTGCGTTAATGAAAGAAGAAATCTTTGGTCCGTTATTGCCTGTGTTTAGCTATACGGATGTAAAAGAACCATTACTGGAAATCAATTCTCGTGAACATCCGTTAGTCGTCTACATCTACAGTAAGAGCAAACGAAACATTAGAGCCATACAACAAGGAACGCGCGCAGGTGCTACTGCAGTGAATATGAGTCTGCTTCAAATCGCAAACAACTACCTGCCTTTTGGAGGTACTGGACATAGCGGGATTGGTAAAACCAATGGCCACGCAGGCTTTTTAGAATTCACCAATACCCGAAGCGCATTTTACCAGTGGGGATTCCCGGT
>PZPA01000055.1 GCA_003045825.1 Bacteroidota bacterium | reverse complement strand
GCCTGGGGTAGACGAGGTACTATCATGGGAGAAGGACCGCACTGGAATTAAAGCGCCAAACTCGCCCTATGACCATGTTATAGACCTTCAGGGCACATCAAAGTCGAAGCGCTGGTGCCGTAAACTCAATCTTCCGGTGCGTACCTATCAAAAGCCGTATCTACGGCGTGCGCTTTTACTGGCAACCAAACAAAAATCGTTTGCGCTAACTCCTGTTGTTCATAGGTATGCAAATGCGGCAGCTCCCTTTTTTGCTGAAGGCTTTAGGCCGGAAGCAATGCAGTACCAATTGCGATTACCAGAAGTACGGCTTGCATTGCCGCAACAGCCTTATATCGCTTTGGTTTTGGGGGGCTCTTATGCCGGAAAGCGTTTAGATTTTCAGGCGTGGCGACAAATCATGGACGGCTTATCTGCTTTCCAAATGCCGTTGGCCTTGATCGGCGGTCCAGAAGAGGCAGGGATGGGTGAAAGTCTCGAGCAGCCATTGGGCAGTGGCGCTAAGAATTATTGTGGAACGACGACCGTAATTGAAGGATTCAAAGTCATAGCAAACGCCGCTCTAGTGATTAGTGGCGATACTGGATTCATGCATGCGGCGGCAAATTTCAATAGGCCACTCATCAGTTTATGGGGCGCCACACACCCTAACTTAGGTTTTGCGCCTTGGCCGTCTTACGACAAGCAGCGTTCCATTTTGACAACGAGCGTTTTTAGTCCCATCAGCAAGCACGGAAAAGTGCCCTGGTGGATGCCCAATCCCATGCAAAAATTGCCGCTTGACGAAGTTATTTCGGCTGCTGCGTCGATTCTTCAGGATAAAACAATGCCTTAAGTTCCGTGGCATCGTTCGGCTTCATTTTCCCTGCGATAATTAAAGCCAATTGGCGTCTGCGTAAAGCAGCTGCATAACGTTCCTTTTCTAATGCCGTTTCCGGATGGATCGCCGGCACGTTGATGGGGCTGCCAATCTGGTCTACGGCTACAAAGGTGAAAATCCCTTCATTGGCCTTGATACGACTGCCGTTCGGGTGTTGTTCCTCTAGGTACACGTCGGCAATCACCTCCATGGAAGAGGAAAAAGCCCTAGAAACTTTGGCTTCTATAGTTACAATGGCCCCGTGCGGTATTGGATTTTTGAATGCAACATTGTTAATGGTTGAGGTAACTACCTGACGCTTGCAATGGCGGTGTGCAGCGATTGCGCAACAGCGGTCCATCCAACTTAATAATTGGCCTCCAAAAAGGTTATTCAGCGTGTTTGTATCGTTAGGCAATACAATCTGAGTCATGACCGCAAGGCTGTCCTTGGGCGTTCTTAAATCTTCCATAATGTATGTTCTTGCTAGTGCAAAGGTAGCGCCCCTAGATTAGTAGGCGTATATCCAAGCGTAGGAATTAACTTCAGCTTTGATTCCTGCAAGGGCCGATTTTGCTTGATCGCGAGATTCGAAACCACCTAAACCAACTTTCATCAAAGAGCCGGGCAGAACCTTTACTTCATGCCCTTCAGCTTGCAGCTCTTCAGCCAAGGTGAGCGCGTTACTTTCCATTTTAAAAGACCCAACTACGATGTAGTACTTTTTACTATCCGCCTTAACTGGGGTCAAGGAAACCTGATTCTCTTCAACGTTTGTTGCGTTGATAGGGGTTACCGATTCTGAAGGAGCAACGGTTTCTGAATTAATCGACTCGAAATTATCGAGGGCTTCTTGCGCTGCAGGTGTTGGAGTGAACCAACCTGCCATGGCTTGAGGCGTAATATCACTTTGGTAAATACCCAAGCTGATCAAGGCAGTGATTGCTGCTGCTACTGCGGCCTTACGCCAAGACGATAAACCATTCTCTCGTTGCTCCGCAACCATCTTTAAGCTCGCTACTACCTTGCTTTCCAAGGCACTTGGTTCGCTGATGCGGTGCATCATGACGGCGGTGAAGCCAAAGCTGTTAGCGTCAAATTGGTTTTCACGTTCTGGTTGGAACATGCCGTTCTTGCGGAAAGAGCCTAGTCCGGATAACATCAGCACACTACCAGAATCTAATGTCGTTTGCCATTGGTTCACTTTTCTACGTATCCAGCTTTCAGCTATTTCCATAGAACCTCCCAGTGTGCGCATGACGGTAGGTAGAAGAGTATTTTCGATTGACGAGCGCGCAGGGTTGAATGCAACATATTTTCCACGAGGAAATGCCGTGTTTGTAGCGGCGTCCCAACGGGCCTCTTTTTCCACCAAATAGAACGCTCCCCATCCTGGGATTTGGACGCGATTTTTGGCGTTTAGGGTTTGTATGATTAACTGTTCAATCTGCATCCTTACAAATATGCGAAACTTGTGAGTAACTCTATTTTATTAGCTCGCATTCGGGGTGTAGTTTTTATACACAAACTGTTAATAACTGAGCATGAATACCCTACTATCACTACACCTATTTAAAAAATGGCCCAATCGTATTAAAAAAGAGCTGGTAGTCGAACACGGAACCTCCGAAAAGGACCTTCAAGCGTTCCTGAATCGTCAGATTTCCTTAAACGATGAGTTAAAACGCGATTGGGAATGGGCACAAGAGAAAGCGCACATCGAAACAGCACATGCGTCGCGCGAAGGCTATTCCATATTGCCCTTTTCCTCCACAGATTACCCCGATGGTCTTAAGGAAGTTGCGGATCCGCCCATGGTCTTGTTTGGACGCGGCGAATGGCCAGCGAGGAAATCACCCTTAGCTGTTGTGGGAACGCGCAAGCCCACGGGATACGGCAGGGATTTTTGTCGCCGCCTCGCAGTTGAATTGAGCGCCTTCCCGATAAATTTCGTGAGTGGGCTTGCGCTCGGTATAGATGCTGCGATCCATCGCGAAGCCCTTGACATGGGAGCAACTACTACTGCTTTTTTAGCCGGTGGTTTGAAGGCAATTAGTCCAAAACGTCATACGGTATTGGCCCGGGAGCTAGTGGACGAAGGCGGCGGGTATTGGACGGAACAACCCTTTGATCAAGCCCCTCTGAAGCAACTTTTTCCAGTTCGCAACAGATTAATTGCTGGTGCCTCTATGGCAACTTTTGTTGTCGAGGCAGCACGCAGAAGTGGTGCACTTATTACCGCTCAGCAGGCCTTTGATTATGGCAGAGAGGTATATGCTTTACCGGGGGCCTTATTCCAGCCAATGAGTGCCGGACCAAACGCTCTTATTGAACAATGTTGCGCTCAGGCTGTGACTGGGGTTACGGCTTTTTCGACTCGATTTAATCCAAGTTGGTTGAAAAATGACGCTTACGGGGAAGCAACGGAGGATATTACGCTTCCAATGATGCGCCAATTCGCGCCTGGTCGCAAGCTCTCATCGCTTCAATTGCGAATGGCTTTAAATTGTGATAACTCTATCGTTTTCAGAGAGTTGGATTGGATGTTGAAGCAGGGTGTATTGGAGAAAATTGGCCCGGATAAGTATGCTCGTAAAACTGTGTAGCGCATGTGTGCAAGCGTGTAGTTTTGTAATACATTTGTCTATGAAACCTATCAATATAAACAGACATATGTCGAGCCAGTACCAAGCTCAAATCGACGCTTTCATTGCAAAGGTCGAGGCAGCAAATCCAAATGAGCCTGAATTTATGCAGGCCGTTCAGGAAGTAGCAGAATCTGTTATTCCTTTCATTGAAGAAAATCCAAAATACAAAGGCAAAAGCTTGCTTGAACGTATCGTGGAACCAGAACGTACCATTATGTTCAGGGTGCCATGGACTGACGATCAAGGTAATGTTCACGTAAATAAAGGCTACCGCGTTGAATTCAATAGCGCTATTGGCCCATACAAGGGTGGGTTGCGCTTTCATCCAACGGTGAACCTTAGCGTCTTGAAGTTTTTAGGATTTGAACAAATATTTAAGAATTCGCTCACCACATTGCCGTTAGGCGGTGGTAAAGGCGGTTCAAATTTTGATCCCAAAGGAAAGTCTGATGCGGAAGTGATGCGTTTTTGTCAAAGTTTTATGACAGAATTGGCGCGTCACATTGGGGCAAACACAGACGTTCCTGCAGGAGATATAGGAGTCGGTGGGCGTGAAATTGGCTATATGTTTGGTCAGTATAAGCGTCTGCGCAATGAGTTTACAGGCGTTTTAACCGGTAAAAGCCTTGCTTGGGGTGGGTCGTTGATCCGTCCTGAAGCGACGGGCTACGGAACGGTCTATTTCACCCAAGAAATGCTTGCCACGAAGGGAGAGACGTTCGCTAATAAGCGCGTGGTTATTTCGGGTTCTGGAAACGTTGCGCAATATGCTGCAGAGAAATGTATGGAATTGGGCGCTCACGTAATTACGATGAGTGATTCTTCCGGCTACATTCATGCAGAAAACGGCTTGACCTCAGAGCAATTGGCTTTTGTCATGGAACTCAAGAATATCCGTCGCGGACGCATTAGTGAAATGGCAACTGCATTTAATGATATTACCTTCCACGAAGGAACGCCTTGGGGTGTTGCTTGTAATGTGGCGTTGCCATGTGCTACCCAGAACGAACTCAAAGGTGATGATGCACAACAACTCATCGATAACGGACTACTTGCCCTAGGTGAAGGCGCTAACATGCCGTGTACACCAGAAGCGGTTGAGTTGTTCCTAAAGCACGGTGTAATGTTCTCGCCAGGAAAGGCGTCTAATGCTGGAGGTGTGGCAACATCAGGTTTAGAGATGAGCCAAAACAGCCTGCGTATGAACTGGACGCGCGAAGAGGTGGACGGTCATTTACATAGAATTATGACAGACATCCATTCTGCGTGTGTGAAGTACGGTACTCAGAAAGACGGATCAGTAGATTACGTCCTAGGTGCAAACATTGCCGGTTTTGTGAAAGTGGCAGATGCAATGCTCGATCAGGGTATCGTGTAAATCAAAAAAATAAAAGTGTAAAGACAAAGGGCGCCCATCGGGCGCCCTTTTTTATGCCTTGGTTTTTGTGACGGATCGCCACCACTCAAGCACAGCATTTGCACATCCTTCATGATCTGACATGTGTCCCATATGTCCGTGTGGCGATTCGTATCGAAATGTGACCCCTGGGGCTCCCCACCATTGCTTTACCTGGTCAAACGGCACAACGGTATCGTATACGCCAGCAAAAACGGCGATGCCACTTTTTTTGAGATTATCAGGAGGAGTATACAGCACTGAGCTGCGGTCCACTCGTTTTTTCATTCCGTGCAGGGCAGCGATAACACCCTGTGTTTCCATTTGCAGTGCGCGCGCAATCAATGCATCGATATCTGATTTGATGGCTTCCCGGGTGTTTGGGTCAAAAAGTTGTGGAATTGACGCGCGAATAAAGGTGTTCTTATTTTGCTTCACTAAGGCTACAGAGCGGTCCCGCATAATTTTTCGCTCAGTGGAATCGGGCTCTGGGGTTGAGAAAAATAGCCCTAGGCTGGCCAACTGATCGGAGTAATGTACTGCATATTCAAGGCCAACATAACCGCCCATGCTGTGTCCTAAAAGGAGGAATGGTTTGAGTTTTAAAAATGAGGTAAGTGCGTAAAGCGCGTCGGCCATAAACTCCATGGAGTGTTCGTAACCAAACGAGGGTGTAGCACCGTGACCTGGCAGGTCTACCGTCAACACACTTCCGTAAGCAGTCCATTGCGGCAATAAATTCTCCCACATGCGTTTGTCTTCGAGGAAACCGTGGACCAATACAAGCGGTGGATGAACGGAATCGGTCGAGTGAAATTCGTAGTGGATTGAAGCGCCGTGAAAATCTAAGTACGGCATTAGTTTGCCATAAATGCCTCGATCTCTTCCACAGTCTTAGGAATTGCTCGAGTCAAGTTTTCATGTCCCTCCTTCGTGATCACGATATCGTCTTCGATGCGAATACCAAGACCTTCCTCTGGAATATAGATGCCTGGCTCTACGGTGAAGACCATGCCTTCTTCAACAGGAATGGTCCACAAACCGTAGTCGTGCACATCTAGTCCTAAATAGTGGCTGGTTCCATGCATGAAGTACTTCTTATAGGCCGGCCATGCGGGGTCTTCGTTGGCAACATCTTCAGCGGTTATCAACCCCAATCCCAACAATTCTTTGGTCATCAGTGCACCTACCTCTTTATGGAATGCGTCAAGCATAGTTCCAGGTCGTAGCATTGCTATAGCACCTTCGTGCACGCGGAGCACTGCGTTATAGACTTCTTTTTGGCGATCAGTAAACTTTCCATTAATTGGAAAACAACGAGTGACGTCACAAGTGTAGTTGCCGTATTCAGCGCCTACGTCAAACAATATCAAATCGCCGCTCTTGCATTGGTCATTGTTCTCAATATAATGCAAGACATTCGCGTTGTTTCCAGCCGCAATGATTGGTGTGTATGCAAAGCCACGACTACGATTCGTTAAAAATTCATGCATGAATTCTGCTTCCAATTCGTATTCCCAAACTCCCGGTTTTAAGAATTTAAGCACCCGCTTGTAGCCTTTGGTTGTTACATCAGCCGCAATACGCATTACCTCTAGTTCATGTTCGCTCTTTGTTCCTCTGATGCGGTGCAAAATGGGTTGGCTACGCTCGTACTCATGGCCCGGATAGTTTTCTTTGAGCCACTTGTTCATGCGGTCGTGTCGCATTTCTGTTTCGACGTGGGCGCGAAGGTGCTCGTTTCCGTTAATGTAAATGCGTTCCGCGTTGACTGCCATTTCATTGAACACACGTTCAAAATCGGACAGCCAAAAAACGGTTTTAATACCGCTCATTTCAAAGGCCTCGTCTTTACTGTATTTAGCCCCTTCCCAGACGGCGATAAGGTCATTTGTTTCCTTTAAAAATAGCACTTCACGAAGACTTTCCTTGTGCGCATCCGGGAATAAAACCAGTATGCTTTCCTCTTGATCTGCCCCGCTTAAGTATAAAATATCACTGTGTTGTTTAAAGGGTAAATGCGCGTCTGCCGACGTTGGGTACATATCATTTGAAGTGAATATGGCCAATGCGTTTGGCTTTAGGTGCGACGTGAATTTTTTGCGGTTTTCAATAAAAATTGAGCTGCTGAGCTTGTGGTAACGCATGATTGGTATGACTAAATTAATTTAGAATAGTTCTACAAGTGATTTACATGACAATCTTAGATAAACCAAAGTCTGTGATGTAAATTTGTTGAGTCAAAATTAGGCTATTAAACTTTAAATTGCTCATGGCAACAACTTCTAAAGGGCTTTTTGGCTCTTCCTTAGCACGAAAGTACTGGATGGCGATATCCGGACTCTTCCTTTGTACCTTCCTTGTAGGACACTTGTTAGGAAATCTTCAACTTTTTGTTTCTGGTGAAGAAGGCAAGTTGGCCTTTAACGAATACGGTCACTTCATGACCACTTTTCCAGTAGTTAAGATACTTTCATGGGTTACTTATGGTGCTATTTTCTTGCATACAGTTGATGGGATTATGCTCGCGCTTCAAAACCGCGCAGCACGACCTGAAGGCTATGTGAAAGAAAAGCAATCGGCCAACGCCTCGTGGGCATCGCGCAAGATGGCACTCTTAGGCACACTCACATTGTTCTTCATTGTTGTTCATATGAAAAGCTTCTGGTACGAAATGCATTACGGTGAATTGGGCCTAGATGCCAATGGCAACAAAGATCTATGGAGTCTTACCGTTAAGGCTTTTGAGCAGTGGTGGTACGCGGCATTCTATGTAATTGCAATAACGGGATTGGCATTCCACCTAAGTCACGGCGCACAGAGTGCTTTTCAGACGTTGGGAATAAACCACCCGAAATATACTCCGATCATTAAAATGACTATGACAGCATTTGCCTGGTTGATTCCTGCGGGATTTGTTGCAGTGGCGGTATTCCTGTATGTCGTTCAACCGGGTCAAAACTTATAAATCGCTTATTATGGCATTAGATTCTAAAGTTCCAGCCGGCGCAATTGCCGATAAGTGGACCAAGCATAAAGGTGAGATTCCATTAGTATCTCCTGCAAACAAGAGGTTGCTTGATATCATCGTAGTAGGAACTGGTCTTGCTGGTTCTTCTGCCGCCGCCTCATTAGCAGAAATGGGATACAATGTGAAAGCATTCTGTTTCCAGGATTCTCCGCGACGTGCGCACTCCATTGCAGCTCAAGGAGGTATCAACGCAGCGAAGAACTATCAGAACGATGGTGATTCTGTATACCGTTTGTTTTACGATACGATCAAAGGCGGTGACTACCGCTCAAGAGAGGGAAATGTACACCGTTTGGCTGAGGTAAGCCGCAACATTATAGACCAGTGCGTTGCTCAGGGCGTTCCTTTTGCACGCGATTACGGTGGTTTGCTCGACAACCGTTCTTTCGGTGGTGTTCAGGTAAGCCGTACGTTTTATGCGAAAGGTCAGACGGGTCAGCAATTATTATTGGGTGCCTATTCAGCACTCAACCGTCAGATTGCTAAAGGTCGTGTGAAAATGTACGCACGTCACGAAATGCAGGAGCTTGTTGTCGTAGACGGCAAAGCTCGTGGTATCATCGCGAAGAACCTCGTAACAGGAGAATTCGAGCGTCACAGCGCACATGCAGTGCTGCTTTGTACAGGTGGTTACGGTAACGTGTTCTTCCTATCAACGAATGCGATGGGATCGAACGTTACTGCTGCTTGGAAGGCGCACCGCAAAGGAGCGTACATGGCGAACCCGTGTTTCACGCAGATTCACCCAACTTGTATTCCAGTAAGTGGTGAGAACCAAAGTAAACTGACTTTGATGTCAGAGTCTTTGCGTAACGATGGTCGTATTTGGGTTCCTGCGAAAAAGGAAGATGCAGAAGCTATCCGCGCGGGTAAACTTCACCCAAATGACATTGCGGAAGCAGATAGAGATTATTACCTCGAGCGTCGCTACCCGGCCTTTGGTAACCTTGTACCTCGTGATGTAGCGTCGCGTGCAGCAAAAGAGCGTTGTGATGCCGGTTACGGGGTCAATAAGACAGGCGAGGCGGTTTATTTAGATTTCGCTGCAGCTATTATGCGCTTTGGTGAAGAGGAAGTGCACGTTAAAGGATTGAAAAATCCTTCGACAGCCGAGATTAAGGCGCTAGGAGAGAAGGTTGTTGAGTCAAAATATGGAAACCTCTTCCAAATGTATGAGAAGATTACCGCTTCGAACCCATATAAAGAACCCATGATGATTTATCCCGCCGTACACTACACGATGGGCGGTCTTTGGGTAGATTACAATTTAATGACGACGATACCAGGATGTTTCGCTTTAGGAGAGGCAAACTTCTCAGACCACGGGGCAAACAGATTGGGTGCTTCAGCATTGATGCAAGGTCTGGCCGACGGTTACTTCGTAGCACCTTATACAGTGGGTGAATTCTTGAGTACAGATATTCGTTCGGGTAAAATTCCAACGGACAGCCCTGAATTTGAAGCCGCTGAACAAGCCGTGCGTGAGCGTACTGAAAAATTCATCAATAACAACGGTACAAAGTCGGTAGACTTCTTCCACAAGCGTCTAGGTAAGATCATGTGGAATGAAGTAGGAATGGCACGTAGCGAGAAAGGACTGAAACAGGCTATTGCAGATATTCAAGCATTACGCGAAGAATTTTATGCAGATGTTCGTGTGCTTGGTTCCGCTAATGGCATGAACCCAGAGCTTGATAAAGCAGGCCGCGTTGCAGACCTCATCGAACTGGGCGAGCTAATGGCGAAAGATGCACTCGAGCGTAACGAGAGTTGTGGCGGCCACTTCCGCGAAGAATACCAGAGCCCGGAAGGTGAGGCGCTGCGCGATGATGAAAATTTTGCCTTTGTAAGTGCATGGGAGTTCACCGGAGTCCCGGCTGAAGCGCAATTGCATAAAGAAGAATTGACTTTCGAGAATGTTGAATTAAAGACACGTTCTTACAAATAATTGGACCTATGGATTTAACGTTAAAAATCTGGAGACAAAACGGCCCCCAAGAAAAGGGCGAGATGAAAACATACCCGATCTCCGGGGTCGAGGAAGACATGAGCTTCCTTGAAATGTTGGATTTTTTGAACGACAAGTTGATTAACGAAGGCATTGAGCCGGTTGTTTTTGATCACGATTGTCGTGAAGGGATTTGTGGAATGTGTTCACTGTTTATCAATGGTGAGGCGCACGGTCCAGGCCGTAAGGTTACAACATGTCAATTGCACATGCGCGAATTCAAAAGTGGCGACACGATCTATATCGAGCCGTTCCGTGCCAAGGCGTTCCCTATTATCAAGGATTTGATGGTAGACCGTTCAGCTTTTGACCGTATTCAACGCGCAGGTGGATACATTAGTGTGAATACTTCTGGAAACACAATTGATGCGAATGCCATTCCAGTTCCGAAAGAAAACGCGGATAAGGCATTTGATGCTGCAACTTGTATCGGTTGTGGGGCTTGTGTTGCAACGTGTAAAAACTCTTCTGCAATGTTATTTGCTTCGGCTAAAATCAGTCAGTTCTCTTTGCTGCCACAAGGGCAGCCTGAGGCGAAAGAGCGTGTGTTGAATATGGTGCACCAAATGGATCTTGAAGGATTCGGGAACTGTACCAACACCGGTGCTTGTGAAGTAGAATGTCCTAAAGGCATTTCTTTAGAGAACATTGCACGCATGAATCGCGATTATTTGTTCGCTTCATTGAGCAGCAATAAATAGAATCTTATATCAGTCCTGAGAAGGGCAAACACACATAAACCCCGGCCTTTGGTCGGGGTTTTTTTATGCTCTTGGTCGAACAGGAATGTAAATGTCCTCTTCAGAATTTGGATCCTCGTTTTTGTATTTCGCGCCCAATCGTTCGAAGTGTGGTCGATGGTCCAGTTCCCATGGGCTATTAGGTAGCCATTCGTTGTAGATATAGCGCCACACTGATGAGTCGCTGCTTAATCCTTTGTAATGAAAAACGGCATAGGCTCCTGGCGGAATTTCCAAGTGCTCGAGTCCTTCGTTAGGACCCGTAACTTCTGCACCGCCCCAATAGGTGAAATTTGGATCTGCGGTTGGACCGAAAACGGGAATACCTTCAAAGGAGCGTAGGGAAATAAGATCTTTGTTTTTACGATTACTCACGCGAGAAAGCTGTGGCATCACTTTGGGCCAAAGCGTCCAAGGAGTAAAGGTGCGCAGTGTCATGGGCGCGGAGGCACCGCATAAAAGTGTGCCGTCAAACTGGATGATGGTAGGTGCGATCATGCCTTTAACATAGGCTTTAGTCGTTCAATTTAAGAACAGCTAAGAATGCACTTTGTGGAATCTCTACGTTACCTAACTGACGCATACGTTTCTTACCCGCTTTTTGCTTTTCAAGGAGTTTACGTTTACGAGAAATATCACCACCGTAACACTTCGCAGTAACATCTTTACGCAAGGCACTTAAGGTTTCACGGGCGATAATTTTATTACCGATTCCCGCCTGAATTGCAATCATAAACTGCTGACGTGGAATGAGCTCTTTCAATTTCAGACACATTTTTTTACCAATGTCATAAGCATTGTCGCGGTGGATTAGGGCGCTAAGTGCGTCAATAGGATCACCGTTAAGCATAACATCGACTTTTACCAAATGGCTTTCTCTGTAGCCGATAGGGTGATAATCAAACGAAGCATAGCCTTTTGAGATGGTTTTTAACCGGTCGTAGAAGTCGAATACGATCTCTGCCAATGGCATATCGAAGCTCAATTCAACGCGGTCACTGGTCAAATAGGTTTGATTCGTCAAGATCCCTCGTTTACCGATACAAAGGTTCATAACGGGTCCCACAAAGTCAGCGCTAGTAATGATCTGCGCACGAATGAAAGGTTCTTCCATACGTTCCATCTGCGTTGGGTCGGGGAAGTCTGTAGGATTCTGCACCCAAACGGTATGTTCAGGATCACTTTTTAGATAGGACTTGTAACTAACGTTGGGAACCGTCGTGATGACTGTCATATCGAATTCTCGCTCAAGGCGTTCTTGGATAATTTCCATGTGAAGCATTCCCAAGAATCCACAACGGAATCCGAAGCCTAGAGCTGCAGACGTTTCAGCCTCGAACGTTAGAGACGCATCGTTGAGTTGAAGTTTTTCTAATGAGTTTCTTAATTCTTCAAACTCTTCGGTTTCCACAGGATAAATTCCGGCAAAAACCATCGGTTTAACCTCTTCGAAGCCGTCAATTTGTTCAGAAGCCGGGTGTTCAACAGAGGTAATGGTATCCCCAACTTTGACTTCCTTGGCTTCCTTAATTCCTGAGATTATATAGCCTACATCGCCAGTTTTGATCTCTTTCGTAGGAAACTGTTTGATCAAATTTATTCCAATTTCATCCGCATCGTATTGTTTGCCTGTAGACATGAATTTGACGCGTTCTCCCTTTTTTATGGAGCCATTGACTACTTTGAAAATAGCTTCAATCCCACGAAAAGGATTGTAGTGACTGTCAAAGATTAAGGCCTGGAGGGGTCCGTCGGGATCACCTACAGGTGCAGGAACGCGCTCGATGATCGCATCTAAAATTTCAGGAACACCTTTTCCGGTTTTTGCGGAAGCGAGCAAAATATCTTCGCGCTTACATCCGATGAGATCAATGATCTGGTCGCCGATTTCTTCAGGATTTGCGCTTGGGAGGTCAATCTTATTTAGGATAGGGATGATTTCTAAATCGTGCTCCAGCGCGAGGTACAGATTGGAAATGGTTTGTGCTTGAATGCCTTGCGCCGCATCAACAATCAATAATGCTCCTTCACATGCCGCAATGGACCTAGAGACCTCATATGAGAAATCAACATGTCCAGGGGTGTCAATAAGATTGATGGTATATTTTTCTCCGTTCTTTTCATGGTACATCTGAATTGCGTGCGACTTGATCGTGATGCCACGCTCGCGTTCAAGATCCATATTGTCTAAAAGCTGATCTTGTTTTTCGCGATCAGTTACAGAAGAGGTGGCATCTAAAAGGCGGTCCGCTAACGTTGACTTTCCGTGGTCAATGTGCGCGATAATACAGAAATTACGGATGTTTTTCATGGGTGCTAAAATACACTAAACGCTGCCTTCTCGCACCTTCTTTGGCAGCTTTTGCCAAACAAGTTTATAGCTGGTTTCGATCATCTCTTTGATCAGTTCCCAAGAGGCATATTCTTCAACAATAACCGTATTCCAATGGCGCTTGTTCGAATGGTAGCCAGGTATA
>PZPA01000054.1 GCA_003045825.1 Bacteroidota bacterium | reverse complement strand
TATCACATTAGGACGTCCTGAAATAGAACTTGAAGACGTACGTTGGGCAACTGCTGGATTGGGACTCGTAGCATTTATTAAAAGCCTAGATAAAGGATTGGAGACCGCCGTTGGCCCAACCACCCGACCTTTATCCAGCAGTATTGTTGAAAGAATTCTCCTCGCAAGAAGCATTGTGACACGTCCACGCTTGCTACTTCTTGATGATATTTTCCATCTGTTTGACCCAAAAGAACGTGAGAAAATCATTGACTTCTTGTGGGACGATCGCCAGCCCTGGACACTCGTGGCGGCATCTAATCTTGAGACCATAAAAACCCACAGTAACCTTACCATTGAACTCTAACAGCAGATGCTAAACATAAGTAAACAAAGAATAAACGAGCGTCTAAAAACAGAACGCTATCGAAGCTTTGGACTTTTAGGCAATCCCTTCATAGGACCTAAGGTTAAGCGTAATTTTATCATTGCTGGAGTATTGAGCCTGGTCATCCTCTTTCTACCATGGACACAAAATATCCAAGCCAAAGGCACCGTAACCATGTTACAACCTGGACAGCGTGCGAGCGAAATACAATCTGCTATTGCAGGACAGATTGCACAGTGGTATGCACAAGAAGGTGATGTCGTTAATGCAGGAGATACCATAGCACGTTTACGAGAAATTAAAAATGAATACCTCGACCCGCGACTCATTGAGCGTACGAAAGAGCAAATAGTCGCAAAAGAAGATGGTGTAAAGAGCTATGAGCAAAAAGTAGAAGCGTTAGTCTCTTTAATTGAAAGCTTGAGGATCAACCAGCAGGTTAAGGCACAAAGCTTACAATACGATCTAGCGGCAGCAAAGGCCCAAGCAGAAAGTGATAGCGCCCAATTTATTGCGGAATCGCAAAATTTAGAAGTTGCAAAAACGCAAGTTTTACGTTTTAACCAACTTTTAGAACAAGGGTTGAAAAGTCGAACTGAGGTAGAACAGTACAGAATGAAATTGGCGCAAAGTCAAGCGAAATCTCAGGAAACTGCGCAAAAGTGGGAAATGAGTAAAAATAAATTGCTTGATGTACGCTTAGCATTAAAGAACAACACGAATGCTTTCTTAGAGAAAATAGCGAAGGCGCAGAGCGATCTGGCAACAGCAAGTAGTATGCTTGCCACGTCTCAAGGAGATTTATCGAAGCTGAGAAACACTTTGAGCAATTACGAAATGCGCAATGCCTATTACTACATCACCGCACCTCAGAATGGCATGCTCGCTAAAATCACCAAGCGCGGTATTGGCGAAACAGTGAAAGAGGGTACTTCGCTTGGAACAATCGTACCTACTTTATACGATTTAGCCGTGGAGCTCTACATCAGTCCCATAGACATGCCACTTATTCATGAAGGCTCTACGGTCCAATTCCAATTTGACGGATGGCCTGCCATCGTCTTCCGCGGATGGCCAAACACAAGCTATGGCACCTTCACCGGATCTGTGGTCGCGCTCGATCGAATCACAAACGAAAACGGCAAATACCGCTTGCTTGTTGCGCCTAGTGAAGAATGGCCTGAAAATTTACGCGCCGGTACTGGAGCGAGAGGAATAGCCTTACTAAATACAGTTCCAGTATGGTATGAAATGTGGCGACAGCTCAACGCATTCCCACCGGATTATTACGAGCCTATTCTTACTCAAGAGAGCATAGGTAGACCAAAAAGCCTGGTTGGACAATGAGACGAATTAAAGTAATATGCATCCTTCTTTTATCTGTTTCAACTCTATCGTCTTCGGCGCAAATGATGGCGGATACCCTTTCTGTTGAGCAATTCCTATTTTGGGTAGATAGCTATCATCCGCTGATGAAAGCGGTGAATTCAAAGCTGCCTATAGCGAAAGCCGCGCTCTTAAAACAACGCGGCCAATTCGACCCCGTTCTGGCAGGTCATTTATCCAACAAAACCTATGAGAGCGAGACTTACTATAATCTTCCATCTTGGTCGCTATCCACAGCTACTGCAGGTCCCGTTCGTATCGATGTGGACTGGAATGCAACTGCCGGTCTCTACACGAACCCTCAAGATAAGCTCCCGGAAGAAGGTATGTTTGCGATTGGCGGAATGCTCGAATTGGGCAATGGACTAATCACGGACGAGCGACGCACGGCCCTTAAACTAGCGAAAGTCGGTGTGCACCTTGGCGCCGCAGAAGCTGAACTTTATCGAAACGAACTTTTACTCAAAGCTGCTAAAGATTATTGGAAATGGTTTGAAGCGCAGGAGAGCAGCCTGGCGTATTTCAGCGCACTTCAAGCGGCTAAAGAAATACAAATCATGACGCATCAAGCATTCGCTGCGGGCGATGCTTCGGGCATGGATACCTTAGATGCTAATGGCCTCGTTAGCACTTGGGAAGCCGCATATTTCTCTGCACGTCAAAAAGCCATTCAAGCATTGTTGACCACGAGTAATTGGCTTTGGAGCGAATCTTCTCAACCGTTGCTTTTGGACCCCAATGTATTGGCTTCAAAAAACTTACCTAAAGGCAGCACCCGTTCGACCCAACTGAGCGAAGAACACCCTTTACTCAGGTACAATGATGCAAAAGCCCGCCAATTCAAATTAAAAGAGAATTTGGCTAAAGAATACTTAAAACCAAAGGTCGGTATAGGTGGTGCATTTTTATTGCCAGGAAACTTTGTATCCACTCCAACGTCGACCAATTTCAACGATGGCAATAGGATCGTTAAAGCAAAAGTGGCC
Source organism: Bacteroidota bacterium (assembly GCA_003045825.1). Taxonomy (GTDB): domain Bacteria; phylum Bacteroidota; class Bacteroidia; order Flavobacteriales; family Schleiferiaceae; genus UBA10364. The sequence continues at coordinate 10,534 of PZPA01000054.1, read as the reverse complement.
TTACCACTGCTTCTGCGCGAAGGACGGGGATACTCAAAAAGTCAGTCCCTGCAGACTGAGCAGTTTAACTGGGAAAGAGATGCGCAAGAAAATGCATGGTCGAACCAACTCAACGCGACTGCACAAAGTATCTTAATTCTTGAAAATGCGCTACAGTCGAATCAACGCAATGCACAGAACATGAAAGCATTATTGCGGGCTGAACGTGAAAAACTGCGAATGGGAGATTCTGAATTACTTAAAGTGAATCTTCGCACCAGTTATTACGCAAAAGCATTAATACAAGAAGCCCAAGCACAAAGTGAGCTGGGAATGAAGTGGGCAGAGTGGCTGTCACTTTCCGCCGGATTTTAAGCGCAGTTACCGCCTTCTATTTTCGTTACATTGCAGAGCGTAAAACATGCACTCTGATGAATAAAACTTGGATTTGGTCGCTAACTGTGGCGCTAGCTGGATTTTTGTTCGGCTTTGATACCGTCGTTATTTCCGGCGCCAACGCACCCATCAAAGAACTTTGGCAAACCTCGGCCTGGTTCCACGGCGTTTTCATCATGTCGATGGCGCTATGGGGCACGGTATTAGGCTCGTTAGCAGGAGGGATTCCCACAAAGCGCATTGGACGTAAGAATACCCTCATCTGGGTGGGGGTACTTTATCTGGTGAGTGCACTCGGTTCCGGACTCGCGTCAGACCCATATATGTTCTCGTTTTTCCGATTCCTTGGCGGTGTTGGCGTTGGTGCCTCCACAGTAGCAGCTCCTACCTATATTTCCGAAATTAGTACCGCAAAAAACCGAGGGCGCTTGGTCGCTATGTATCAATTCAATATTGTCTTCGGAATTCTTATCGCCTTTATATCTAACTTCCTGCTAGATGGTTTTAACGGAACCAACGATTGGCGTTGGATGCTCGGCATAGAAGCTATTCCAGCAGCCCTCTATTGTCTCTTGATATTTGGTGTGCCAAATTCACCACGTTGGCTCGCCGTTACGAAAGGGAATGATGCACAAGCCCTGCAAACACTGGAACTTTTGTTAAATGACTCCAATGCGGCAAAGAAAGAATTAGCTGAAATTAAGCGCCACACGAATACCACTTCAGTGCAAGACAATGTCTTCAATGGAAAATTTAAGAAACCGCTCCAATTGGCTTTTCTACTCGCATTTTTCAACCAACTCAGCGGGATAAACTTTATTCTCTATTATGCTCCCGTCATTCTCGAAAATGCGGGTTTCGCATCTTCAGACTCATTATTATCATCGATATCGATTGGAGGCACGAACCTCCTTTTTACCTTCCTAGGCCTCTACCTTATCGATAAAATGGGTCGTAAATCACTCATGTACATAGGCTCCATAGGTTACATTCTCTCATTGCTGATGGTAGCTTACGGTTTTAAAACCGGGGCTACAGCCGAATTCAATCTCTTCTTCATTCTTACCTTCATAGCTTCACATGCTGTAGGACAAGGCGCTGTGATTTGGGTATTTATTTCTGAAATATTCCCGAACAGCGTCAGAGCCGCAGGGCAAGCCTGGGGAACTGGGACGCACTGGGTTTTTGCTGCATTAATCACAATGTTAGGCGAAGTAGTCATAGATGCATTTCCCGGCTGGACAATCTTCGCGTTCTTCGCCGCATTCATGCTCCTGCAACTGCTCTTCACACATTTTATGATGCCAGAAACAAAAGGAGTAAGCCTTGAGGAATTGCAGGACCGCCTTTCGTCTGAAGAGGCCTAAGGACAACTCCTTTGTGGATCACTACTATTTTCCTCGAGAATACAGTTTTATAGAACCGCTAATTTCGCGACGTTCGCCAGGAGTTACCTCAAGCCAATCAAAGTCAGGATGTCCGAGACCAGTTATAGGCTCTATGGCAATAAAGGACGCACCAGCAGGTCGAAAGATCTGAACTATTGACGCCAAAGCACTTATTTCCAAGCTATAGTCCTCGTTACTGAGTCGCGGATTTTCAGCAAAGAAAAACGCGCCATCCACCTCTTTTGACCAGTCATGGCCAGCGTAGAAGAGTTTAGGTCCTGGATGGCTAAATTCATTTTTAGCCAATCGAAAAGTAGTATCTGGGCTTAATTCCCAGCGGCTCTTAACACTGAAATAGGGGTGCCAGCCCAAATGGAAAGGTAACGTACGGTCGCCATCGTTTTGCACAAATGCTTTAAAGAAAAAACCTTCTTTGCGAAGCGCATAATGAAGCTCTAAAGTGCATGGAAAGGGATAAAAATCGTGACGACCGTTGTATGAAAAAACGCACTTTATACCTTCGTTGGCATAGGAAAGTTGAAACTCTTGTTCCGTGGTAAATCCATGCAAAGCGGCACGGTGCTTTTCATCATTAATGGGCCAGTTAAATTGACGACCTGCGTAGTTCATTACATGACCCGATGCCATGCGTATTGGAAACGGAAACATCACTGCACCTGCGGCCCAATTGCCCGACTCATTTCCGAAATCATAAAGAAGGTCTTGTCCGCTTATTTTTAGCACCAATAAAGAAGCGCCTTTACTTCCTACAGTAAAGGCGCCGTACTCGTTTTCAAAACTTAGGGTTTCAGCCATTAATGTCGTAAATCGCCTTCATAGCCTCCATCTGCGCTTTGTAATCGTAGTCAAGATCGAGAAGCGTTCCGTTTGAAATGTCAAAAATCCACCCGTGAACTGATGGTCCACCTGCAGTAGCGTGACTTTTCTGGAAATATTCTGTTTTCAAGATATTATTACACTGCTCCAACACATTCAATTCAATTAATCTATTGTATCGATCACTTTCGTTATCAATAGCATCAAGTTCGGTCGCGTGCAATCTATAAACGTCTCTTATCTCGCGAAGCCATCCATCGATAAGACCTAGACTTTGATTACCCATCGCCGCGGCAACACCGCCACAATTGTAATGACCACAGACAACCACATGCTTCACTTTCAAATGTTCTATCGCATAAAGAATCACACTATGTATGTTCATATCAGTATTGACAACCAGATTGGCAACATTGCGATGCACAAATACTTCTCCTGGTTCAAGACCCATGATATTATTCACTGGAACGCGAGAATCGGCGCAACTAATAAATAAAAAATCCGGGCTTTGTCCTTTAGCTAAATGCTCAAAGAATTCTGGATTGGATGCAGAATGATGTGCTGCCCAATTCTTGTTATTCTCAAAGACTTGACGATATGTATCGCTCATATGTAGATGATTTTGTTGAATCCCTAAGCTAAGAAATGTGCTCAACTACCGAAAATTTTATTTGAATGGGCTACGTAGCACATAATGCTTGGGCTGGTAGCGTTTTTGAGCCAGTCTCAACAGTCGTTTGAAAAACCAATTTTTGGAGTAAAATGAAAAATAATTCTCTTCAGGTACAGCACCGTAGGTACTTTTAATTTCAGTGGCCGTTCTGCCTAAACTCACTTTATTGAACCCTCCTTCAATGCCCAAGCGAATCATATGAAACATAGTAAAGCTGTAGAACTCTTGGGGAGCACTGCGCTTCGATCCGAAATGCATAGCGCGTAAGAGTTTTCCGTCATCCACAGTTGATATAAATCCAACCAATTCATTTTCATGAAAGAAACCGAACATCTTAAATGAAGCTCCAAAGCAATCCTGGTACATTTCCAAAAGCCATTCTAAATTTTCTGGCATAGCCACCACCTTATCAGTCAAGGTAATGGCCAAAAGCTGGGCAGCTGTTTTAAACTCTGTAGTTGCTGATTGTAAGATGCGGACTTCTAGAGTAGAGTTGGACTTTACCGCCTTATTAAGGCGGGCTCTGTACTTCTTTTTCAACTCTTGCGCATAGGATTCAAAAGAGTCCCACCTCACAGGAACAATCATTAACGGATCAGCCTTGAAGGACACCCAATGACTACTCTCATCCATGGACTCCTCGGTGACAGTCAATAATAACTTAACGCGAACACGCATCTGTGTTAGCGCCCCGAGCGCATGATTCGCACGTTCGGTACTCAATATCCAGAAACCCGGTAACCACGGACTACCTACTACTTGCAGAATTCCTTTACGTATCCAACGGTTCAGTACCGCCAATCTTCGTTGGCGTGTATATTGACCGGAGCTTCGACGTACTAAGGGTTTCGTTAGCGGCAGTAGCGTTCCATCCGGCAGGGTAATGGTTGTTCCAGGCAACTTACCTACTATTGCATTTTCAGCGGTCGTCTGCATGTAATTTAATTATACGATATTAGAGGTTAAGTCAACGCCCATGTTTACACCCAACGAGTTCCAAGTTCAATTGTTTACGCAGATTTTCGGCTCGACCAAAGGTAAATCGAAAATCACTCAAGATCTCATGGGCGTTTTGGGATGTTCGCGTGCTTCACTTTACCGAAAACGTACAGGTTCGACGCCATTGACAGCGGATGAACTCGTAAAATTAGCCAACCATTTCTCACTGAGTCTCGACGCTTTAAGAACGAATTCTGAGGAGAACGCGCAAATCGTTGTCTGCACAACCATGCCGCCTATTAAGCAGTATAGCGATATCGATTTCTATCTTGAAAATACACGAAGAAATCTAGAAATAGCCGTTCAACAACCTGATGCACAGCTCTACTTTACTGCCAAAGAACTCCCCCTCTATCGCTACATGAATCAGCCGACGCTTAGTGCATTTAGGTACTATTTATGGATCATGGAAAACATACGTCGTCACCAACGTTTTGACCCTGTGGAGGTTCCTTCAGAATTGATTCAAAAAGGAGCCGATTTAACAAAACTGAGTCAAGGCATTAAAACCACTGAGTTTTGGACGGCAAGTGCATTCGATAACTTAATCGGTCAAATCAGCTATACTCAAGCCTCGGGACGTATTTCGGGTCGTATACTCGCGCAGTTAAAACTAGAATTACTTCAAGTAGTTGACGAATTAGCAGAAAATATAATCAGCGAAAAGTCTAGCGCTGGTGCTCCCTATCAGATGGTCTTGTGTCATTACTTGACATTAAGCGATGGAGCGCTCATTGAAATTGGCCCCAATTACAGCGAAGTCCTCTTCTCTTATGGTTCCATAAATTACATGAAGAGCACGAACCCAAACCTGGTCAACGCCTACAAACATGGACTGCGCTACCACAAACTTGAGGGACAAACACTGGGGTCGCTTGATCGTGACATCGTTAAGTCATTCACAGAGCCTATACGTGCAAAAATTAATGCACTGTAATGCCACTGGCAATTCGAGCCGCACGTGCGCGGAGCTCGTCCATAGTCTCTTTTTCTGATCGGTCATAGGTTAACACCACACCCATTCTTCGATACGGACGTGTTGTTGGCTTTCCAAATAGTTTAAAATCCGACTGAGGTTCCAAGCTAGCTAACTCCATACCTCCGTAAAGGGGTATTCCTTCCTTTTCTGCCAATACCACAGCGCTCACCGCTGGATAACGCAATTCGATCTCAGGTATGTTCAAACCTAATAAGGATCTTGCGTGCAATTCAAACTCATTAAAATTCTGATTTCCCGCGAGCGTTACCATTCCTGTATCGTGGGGTCGAGGGCTCAATTCAGAGAAATATACAGCATCGTGACCTAAGAAAAATTCGATTCCCCAGATTCCCCAACCTCCTAGAGCTTGAGTCACTTTCTTCGCCATAGACTGAGCTTCGATGAGTTGCGATGATTCCATAGCACACGGTTGCCAGCTTTCCTGATAGTCACCGCGCTCTTGGCGGTGTCCGATAGGCGCACAAAACAGTGTTTCACCCGATTTCTGAGTAACGGTCAACAAAGTGATTTCCGTATGGAAGTCAATAAAACCTTCTACAATAATTTCTTTTAAATCACCGCGCGAACCCTCCATAGCATAGTGAAAAGCGGTTTCGAGCTGCGAAATTTCTTTTACCACACTTTGGCCTTTTCCAGAGCTTGACATTAAGGGTTTAACCACACAAGGCAAGCCAATTTCCCCTACCGCTTCAGTAAATTCTTCCATGGTAGTAGCATATGCGTAAGGGGCTGTTTTTAAGCCCAGTTCCTGTGCCGCTAAATCGCGAATAAGCTTGCGGTTCATGGTGAAATTTGCCGCTTTTGCCGAAGGGGTTACCTGTATACCTTCTTTCTCAAATTCATACAATTTATCCGTACGAATACTTTCAACTTCAGGTACTATAATATCGGGCCGATGTTTGAGGACCGCACGCTCGAGTGCATCTCCATCGAGCATAGAAAAGACTTCAAATGCATCTGCAACTTGCATTGCAGGAGCACCTTCATAAGCATCACATGCAATCACAGTACAACCCATTCTTTTTAAGGCGATAACCACCTCTTTTCCTAGCTCTCCAGAGCCCAACATCATTACTTTTCGCATGGCATAACTATTGTACCTCAAATGTATTGGTTAAATTTGTCTTCATGCAGAAGGTCATAGTATTGGTATTCACATTGTTTTACACCCTTGTCTCAACGGGTGCAGTGAGCTTCTTGCACTTTTGTCAACATGAGGAAAGTGTCCATCTTAGTGTAGCACACGAAGAGCATTTATCCATTACAGAGGCGCCGGTATGTTGTCATACTCCGCAGAAGACACCATGCAGCACCACTGAAAAATCTCTAGATTCTGAAGATTGTTGTGAAACTACATCCACAGAATTGGACGAAACCGCAACCAATATTGAATTTGACACGAGCGTTCATTTTGAACCGTTAGAAACCGTTCGAGCGGGGCAGTATGTTGGAGATGCTATTCCTTTTTGCAGTTCGCTGAGACTGGTTTTTGACAACGGTCCACCGATCTATATAAAATACCGAAAAATGATTCTTTATGCTTGATAATTGTTGCAACCCGCCTCAATAAATATCAAACATAAATTTATAATCGTAATGAAATCATTCTTCCTATCTATAGCGCTTTGTAGCGCATTTGCCTTAGGGGCACAAAACAAATTCAAAGAAATTTCCATCGAAGTCGACGGGCTTTGTGGCATGTGTGAGGAGCGCATCGAAAATGCCGCCTATATTCAAGGTGTTAAAAAGGCTGACTGGAGTCAAGAAACGCACCTTTTGGAACTGATATACAACAGTTCTAAAGTAGACGAAGCAGCCATAATTTCCGCGATCAACGAAGTTGGACACGACGTAAAAAATCATCCTGCGACAGACGAGCAATATGCGAACATCCACGGCTGCTGTCGTTTTAGAGATCCAGACCAAAGAGCGAAGCACGGCTTAGGCGATCCATTGTGTAAGCCGGGTGAAACCCATGAAGAGCACCATGCTCATGGTGGGAAACACGACCATTAAATGACTTCGCATAAAAAATACCTAGGCTTAGCACTTCTGCTGGCCTTCTCGGCTTTTGCTCAGGTTGACACATCGAATATTCAGATGTTCGAAACACTGGATGAAGTCGAAATAGATCGAGATCCCGGAGTTCGACTTTCGAAAAAATCAGTGCTTTCAAAAGAGCTGATTTCTGAAGTTGAGCTTCGTAAGGCCGCATGTTGTGACCTCAGCGAGAGTTTTGAAACGAATGCTTCCATCTCTGCTTCCTTTACGGATGCAGTAACCGGAACTCGACAAATCCGACTCTTAGGTCTTGAAGGACCCTACGCTTTATATACTCGTGGTAATCTCCAAACTATGGGCGGCCTTTCTTCCGTCCTAGGTTTGGCATTAATTCCCGGTGCTTGGATACAAAGTATTCAACTGACAAAGGGCCCTGGCAGTGTGGTAAACGGTGCTGCTGCTATGAGCGGTCAAATAAATTATGAATTACGTCCCAGCTTTACCAAAGAAAAAGCGCATTTCAATCTTTTTGCCGGACCCGGACGTTTCGAACAAAACGCCATTTATACCTGGAAACAAAGCGCAAAATGGTCGTCCAATGTTATGGTACACGGCAGACAACAACTCTTCCGTTGGGACGGTAATGAAGACGGTTACCTCGATGCACCCTTATCCAATCATGTCTTTATTCAGAATGCATGGAAACACCAAGGCGCTAATTCTGAGGCTCAATTTGGTGTAAAAGCCAGTAGTATTGACAATATTGGAGGCAGTACGCTTTATGGTACACCGACATTAGTGCCTATCTGGTCGCACGAGCTGCAAACTAATAGATATGAACTTTGGGCGAAGCGAGGCTATTTCCTTGACGGCGGTATCAACCGCAGTATAGGTACACAGCTAAGTGCAGTGTACCAAGATTTGGACAGTTACTTCGGCAACCGTCTCTTTACCGGAAAAGAGCGACGACTGTACGGTAACCTCATTTTTCAGGATAATATTTTTAACACGCGGCATACCCTTAAAGGCGGTCTCGATGCCAATAGTTTTAGAGTAAGCCAACAAATGTGGGAAAATGACGGAAGTTATGATGGCTTAATAACGGGGATTTATGGCGAGTACAGTTATGTCAATTCGCCAGACGGTGAAGGCTTCAGCATGATCCTGGGCCAACGAGTTGATGTCCTTAGGTACTATCTTCCTTTCTATGTTCCCAGATTACATTTGAAGTATAACTCCGGTCCTTGGGCATTTCGCGGGCAGGCAAGTAGATCGTGGAGAATTGCAACCTTAGGGGCAGAGTATATGGGTTATATGGCAAACGACCGTACGGCAGTATTTCTAGGTAATCAAAGCGGTCAGATTACACCACCTATTGAAACATCCAATACGTATGGTATCGGAATAAATTGGTCTAAGGATGTCCTGTTCAAAGAAATGCAATGGTATGCTGACGTATTCTATACCCAATTTGCGAACAAAGTGGTCTTCGATTTTGACGGCAGTACGGATACCTTACTGATAGGATCACCCGGTGGTTCTTATCCGAATGTGCAAGAGCGTATTCTTTACAGCCCCTACTCCATTTCTGCTCAGGTTGGAGGGCAATATGAGCTGTTCCACAGAACGATGATAAAGGCATCCTACCGTTATCAGGATGTAAAACAGCGCGACCTTACAGCTTATTATGCGTCTGGAGCTATTGAGGACTATTTTAAGTTAGAAGAAGTTATCCTCAACGTACCGCATCTTATTTACTTAGGCGCAAGCTATTCCGGTAGAAAAGGAATGGGTATTGAATTGAATGCGACGTACAACAGTTCACAGCGCTTACCGCTCGTTGGTTACGCAAAGCGAAGCCCTGCTTTCACTATGCTCAACGGTCAAATCAGTAAAGAAGGTCGCGCCATCGGACAATTTTACGTTGGAATTCAAAACGCTTTAAATGTGCGTCAGCTTAATCCCATTGTCGGGGGAAGTCTTCCTTTTGATGGTGGTTTTGACGCCTCTATTGTCTGGGGTCCCATAATGGGCCGTCAGATCTACGCCGGCTGGCGCTACGATCTGAAATTCCAAGAATAAAAAAAGGCGCCCAATGGGCGCCTTTTTTATGGTGTCCAAAATTTGACGCTACGCGCTATTTCGCGACGCATTAATATTTCCATAAAGGGAACGAACTACCATCTTCTCAAAAATGGCACGGTCTGCTTCACTTAAAGATTCTTCACGCAGTGTGATTAAGGCATACTGCTGAATGACCAAAAGCGGAAGTACAATATTCTCACGAAGTGCAATAGAAGCCTTTATGCCAGGGTTATTACTCAACAGCTCCGCCTGACCAGATATCTTTAACACCCACTGTTGTGTACGTTCAAATTCTTCGTTCAAGGAGGACCAAAACGAGCCGAATTTTATATCACTTGCCATGTAAGCTGTTAATGGAAAGAACGTCTTGCACATGCTTTGCATAGAGTTTTCTACCAGTGTTCTAAAGAATTTACTTTGACGGTATAAGGACTGCACTTCGTGCAATCGTCCTGTTTCGCTAATCTCCTGCAATGCCTTACCTAAGCCATAGAAACCGGGAATATTCATTTTAAGTTGGGACCAAGCGCCCACAAATGGTATGGCGCGAAGGTCATCCAGCTCAAGTTTTTTAGCTTGCCCGCGCTTTGAAGGTCGCGAACCAATATTTGCTTGACCATAGTATTTCAATGGACTCATTTCTTCCAAAAACTCCGTAAATAACGGATTATCCTTTAGCTCAGAGTAGTACTTCAAGCTAATGTCGCTCAACTCTTCAAGCAACTGTCTTTCGTTGGGCTGAAGGATTTTCGATTCATCGTCTAATAATAAATTCTCGAGACCCGCAGTAATGAGTTGCTCCATATTGAACTGAGCACTTTCTGAAGTACCGAAATTACTAGAAATCGTCTGTCCTTGAACTGTCAACTGAATTTCAGAAGAAGCTATCTGCTGGCCAAGCGAGGCGTAAAAGTTATGCGTATTCCCACCACCGCGCGCTGGCGGTCCTCCTCGTCCGTCAAAAAAGACAACATCAATGTCGTTCAGTTTCGATATGCGCGTTAAGTTCTCTTTCGCACGGTAAATGTTCCAATTCGCACTCATGTATCCACCGTCTTTAGTCCCGTCGGAGAACCCAAGCATTATAGTCTGCTTATTTCCTCTCTGCGTTAAATGATGGCGGTAATTGGACTCCGAATACAGTGTATTCATGCTGGCACCTGCCCCCATCAAATC
>PZPA01000006.1:46266-47622 GCA_003045825.1 Bacteroidota bacterium | reverse complement strand
GTATTTCTCGTCCCCAATGATTGGGCAACCGATGTGGGCCAATTGTGCCCTGATTTGATGGAACCGCCCCGTTTTTGGCTTGATTTCCAGCAAACAACCAAAGTCGGTGACCGCCAATGTACGGTAGCTTAACTGGGCAAGCTTTGCACCTTTCTTTTTGCCGCTTACGACCATTGCTTTTTTTTGCTCAAGATCGGTCCATAAGTGATGTTCTAATAGTCCCGAATCTAACTCCGGGGCCGAGCTAGTTATAGCCAGGTACGTCTTTTTGATTTGTCTGTTTTCAAACCACTGGTTTACTGTTTTAAGTGTACCCGGGCGCTTTGTCATAAGTAAGATTCCGCTTGTTACGCGGTCTAAGCGGTGGGTAATACCAACGAATGGAGTTTTTACTTTTTCACTTAAATGAGCACGCACCAAAGCTTCGGCATTATCGGCTTCAAATTTATTGTGTTCAGAAATGATACCCGCAGGTTTAGTGATCACAATGATTTGATTGGATTCAAAAAGGATATCGATGGCGGACATGGAGTTTTTTCTATGATGGAGGGTAAAAGTAGTTCAATTTAGGGCTGCCCATAGCAGCTTAAGGCAGGTTCATGTATTTTAGCACCACATTTGCGCAAACATGAAATTGAACCTTAGCGAAATACCGTACAAATTCAGGCACTTTTATTGGAATAAGTACGTCTTGAAGCTTTTCAGGAAGGAGCGCTTCTTCATGTCGTATAGCTACCGCTACAAGGCCATCTGGTTTCGAAATTATAAGGTCGCTTCGCGCACCATCAACAACTACCTTACTTCCGACAGTAAGCCTGGGTCATTGATATACGGTTCGGCCATGCCGTATTCCAGATGGGCGGTCAGGAACTTCTATAAGTTCTCCTTCGTCCGCAACCCTGAAGAAAAATTCATCAGTTGTTGGAAGGACAAGGTAACGGTACAGAATTATTTCAGGTTCTCGGAAGAAGAGCACAGGCGTATGCAAGATTTTGACACGTTTCTGACCTGGGTGGAGGGTCAAGATGTTACTAAATGTGACGAACATTTGCGCGCGCAAACTTCCATCATCGATATTCCTAACATGGACTTTATAGGCCGATTCGAAAACTTCGATGAGGACTTCGCCAAAGTTGCAGAGCAACTGGGTACGCCCTATGAAAAAGAGGTAAGACTCAATGTCAACCGTTCTACTAAAAAAGTGGAGTTAACAGACGATCAACGCCGCAGATTACAGCGCATTTATCGCAAAGACTACGAAGTGTTTTACCCGGAGTTATTGATTGACTAATTCCCGTAGTACTTCTTCACCAAAGGCGTCAAATCCGCATTGTATTTCTGCGGTGTCTTTTTCTT
>PZPA01000006.1:36078-45936 GCA_003045825.1 Bacteroidota bacterium | reverse complement strand
GTGAATAAACTTAGCATTGGGAAACAACGCGGCCATAGCCGGAGCAAAAAAGGTCAGTCTATTGTTGGTTTCAACGTAGCGCAAATTCTGCAATTGGCAATCCCGAATGGCTTCATAGCGCCCGGCCATAAATGCACCTTTCGTAAACTCAATATTACTGGGGTCCGCATAGGCCAATTTACCTGTGTAGAGCATTTCAGGCAACGCTTCGTGTTCGATGTGTAAACCGTTTTCCAATTCAAAAAGACGGGTCAGCAGCATGGTTCCAACCCTCCCCGTAGAAAGCACAAAAACCGGGGCAGCATTCGCTAAGACGTCGTCTGGAAGTACCTCGCTGTCCTTCAAGTGCCCGTGCAGTTTAGCACGTAGCTTTAGCGCTTTCCAATACTTCGTATTGAATTCAAACCATTCCTTTAAGAGCTTATCTTTTCTCATGCTTTGGGTAGTTTTTGTTCGAGTAAGCTTTTGAATTGGTCTCTAAATGAAGCACTGTCGAAGGCAGTAATGTGCTTCTGTAGCGTATCACGAAGTTCTTCTATCCGGTCCGATTTCTCCAGTGCGCGCACAAGCTCCGGTATGGCATCTTCATTTTCGTACCGCAATTCCTCAAACGGAACCACCTCTTTCTGACCACCACTATTGTGGACGATCGGTATACATCCTGCGCCGATACCTTGTACGGTGGTGATGCCAAAGGGCTCTTCGCGCAATGAATGAATAAAAAAGGTTGCAGAGGTTAAGAGGCTATTGCGCTCTTCTTCTGAAGCATCTGCTATAAGATGAACGTTCGTCAGCTTTAAGTCTGTAATGGCCTGTGCACATCGGTTATAGTAATCCGCATCGTTTTTGAAGCCAATCAAATAGAGCTCGTATTCGCGTAGATCCGCCATCATTATGATCTGCTCTAATTGACGTTTGTTTGGCGAGAAACGCCCTAGGCTCACGATGCGACGACCTACTTTTTCACTTTTCTTAAAATCGATTGCTACAGGAGGATAAAGTATACCGTCAATTTTTGCGTTGTACTGCTCCTCAAAGCGCGCTGCGGTAAATGCGCTGTTTGCAATTTGCAGGTCTCTAGCCCCCACTTTACGATGCCAACGATAGCGTAAAGCATTCAACTGCAGGGGATCTCTTCCGATGTCTAAAAGTTTAGACAATGAAATGCCTGTCATTAGGCGAGCTTTTCGCGGGTAGTGCACGTAGCTGATGCTATTTAAGGAAGGATCTAGACCGAGGCTGGTATTGTTGCTGTTGATGATCAAGTCGTAGCCCTGAACATGTTTATTGACGTCGCTGTTGAAGCGCGTAATGTTCCATTCAAACGGAAGTTTCGGCTCTTTTATCGCCTTAAAATTAAGCTGGATCGAAGCGCCGTAATGTGCTTCAATATCTTCCAAAGTAAGCCGGTGTCGATAGCAATAAAAATCGGGTATGATTCCCATAGCATTCAAGACTTTCGTCATTTCGAAAGTGACCTGGAAACGACCTCCTAATTGGACTCTATTTTGAATGTAAGCGACTTTCAAGGGGAATAAAGGTACGCAGGCTTAGCGCAACAGTAGGTTTTTAATGAATTTTCTATTGACCAGTAAGGCAGCAACGACGATCAAGCCGGAAACTAAAAACTTCAGAAGACCGTCAAAAGGAACCTTGTAACAAAGTGCCCCCACGGCAAGAGTACCTGTTAAAATGGCAAGACTTTCGCGGGTAAAGGGCTGAAGCCCACATTTACGGTAAATCATAATTGCCCGCATTCCATTGACAAAAAGTACGGCAATAAACCCACTGTAGGCAACACCTAAAATACCGTAACGCGGTATGAAGAGGAGGTTAAGCAGTACATTGATGACAAGCATAACGGACCCAATTTGCATGTTTAATTGGTAGAACGGACTATTGGCGATGATTTCACCATTAGAACCGAATGCGGCATTGATATACTTTCGAGCTAAGGTCCAAACCACCACAGGAATGGCGGGGTAAAAACGTTCCCCATCGGGGATGAGTGAAAAAATCCATTCGACATTGACCACAACGAGAATGACATAGGCAGCGTTAACCACCATCTGTGCGCTGGAAGTTTTTTCGTAGATTTTCTTCAATACAACCATGTTGTTTTTATTCCAACTTGTCGAAATCTGAGGCGCCAGCATTTGGTTGATGGGACGGCGAATACCGTCGATTACGGAGCCCATAAAAAAGGCCATGCCATAAATACCTACGCTGTCCATGTCCGTGAGCATCGAGAGCATTTGAACATCGAGCGTATTAATGCCGATCTCAATGAGCACACTAAAGACGCTGATCCATGCAAATTTTTGCACATCCCCACCCATGGGCATCCAAAGATGTTTGAAAAGGAAGGTCGGCTTCACTCTATTCCAAGCGTATAAAAGTGCTACTGCACCCAATGCTAAAGAAGCCCAGGCGTATGCTATGAGCCAATGGTTAAAGCCGAAAATTCCACTTGTAAATAATAAAACGAACGCGAGTGCAATCATTGCGATGCGCAACCCCATGTTTTTAATGAATACAGGTACAGCAATTTTTTTTGTAGTGGCTGCAGCAGAAACGGCCATTAAAAAAGCCATACCGCTAACTATGAAAAAGCTGAGGTAGCGCAGCAAATAAGCATCTTCTGGTTTAAAGCTGAAATAGGGTGCGAGTAGGGGACCGAACACAAATACTAAAACACCCACGGCAAGCATGAGTAGCGTGCTGCGACCAACCACCGTACTTTCAAATTCTTTTTTGTCTTTCGAAGGATCAGAATGAAACTTTGTAAACGAACGGTGTACTCCAAAAAGCAAAATATTTGACAGGAGCACAGCACTGCGTTCCATCCACCGGTACATTCCTAATTCCTCAGTGCTAAAGAGTTTTGGAAGAAGCCAAAGATTGAGCGCCGCACCCAAAAGGATACCAACGAGGTTTATTAACGCGCTGGAAGAGATTTGTTTTTTAGCGTTGTTCATAGTGCCTAAGGCTTGGCTCAAATGTAGTGATTTACAGAACTACTAGGTTATGTGCTGGGCCCCATCGATACAGTTACTTTGGTCCAATTTTCACCCTTTTAAAACGAAGCGATTCAAAGAATAGTACCGCATTAATGGCTGCTGTTTTGAATCCAACCCTTACAAGCGGTTATGGCACGGCGCCATTGATCCCGGAGTAGCTTTTGGTTCAGTGGTGCGGGTTCGAAGCTGCGATCAACATCCAATAGGAGTTTTAGATCGTCCAGATTTTTCCAGTGACCTATTCCAAGCCCTGCAAGTAAGGCGGCGCCTAATGCTGTACTTTCAGTTTCTGCCGGTCGAATCACTGGGCAACCAATAATGTTCGCTTGAAGCTGCATCATGGTAGCATTCGTACTCGCACCGCCGTCCACTTTAATGGCTTTTAATTCTGTACCTAGGTCTTTCGCCATTGCCTCTAAAACATCTGCAGTACTTAAAGCGATGGCCTCTAAGGCTGCATAGGCAATATGGCTGTCGTTGGTTCCCCTAGTGATCCCCATGATGGTCCCTCTGGCATAGGCGTCCCAATGCGGAGCACCTAATCCGCTTAACGCCGGAACAATGGTGATTCCGCCACTATGGCCTTCACGAAGGGCGAGCTCTTCAATATCGCTGCTTTGTTCGATTATTTTTAACCCATCCCTGAGCCATTGCACTAATGCGCCGGCGATATACACTGATCCTTCCAACGCATAGGTTAATTTTCCGTCCAATTGCCAGGCAACGGTGCTGAGCATTTGATTCGTGCTCTTGACTATGGTTTCCCCTGTATTGGTTACTGCAAAACATCCCGTACCGTAGGTGTTTTTAGCTTCCCCTGGCTCGAAACATAATTGGCCAAAGAGAGCACTCTGTTGGTCACCTGCAATACCGGAGATAGGCAACTCCGCGCCCATTATGGCTTCATCGGTTACTGCTAGTAATCCGCTACTGTCAACAACTCTTGGCAAGAGACTCATGGGTACATCAAAAAGACTACATAAATCTTCATCCCAACCGCCAGAGTGAATGTTATAGAGCAACGTTCGACTCGCATTAGAGGCATCCGTGATGTGTGAACGCCCGCCGGTTAACTTCCAAATGATCCATGTGTCGATCGTGCCGAATCGCAGCGTACCGCTTAACGCTTTCGCTCGCGCTCCCGGTACATTTTCTAGAAGCCAGCGGATTTTACTGGCACTGAAATACGCATCCGTTATGAGTCCTGTTTTCTCCGTTATAATTTCGCCGTGTGTCGCTTTGATCGTTTCACAGTAATCTGAGGTTCGGCGGTCTTGCCAAACGATCGCGTGGTGGATGGGCTCGCCCGTGACGGCATCCCAAATTACTGTGGTTTCCCGCTGGTTTGTAATGCCTATGGCGCTGATCTCGTTTGGTTTTATTTTGGCTTGTTTTAGCGCTTCTTTGATTGCTTTGATCTGGGTCGTCCAGAGCTCATTCGCATCATGTTCAACTAGTGAGGGTTGCGGGAAATATTGCGTAAACTCAAATTGCCCTAAGCCAATTTTTTTAGTGTCACCATCAAAAACAATGGCCCGAGAGGAGGTCGTCCCGGCGTCTACAGCAAGAATATATGGCTTCATAAAGCGGATTGGAGTTATTAGTAAAACCTCAAAATACCACAATTCTCATTCTCATAAGGTTTTTGCATCTTCGTAAGCTAAATACAGCGAAACGTATGTCGGCATTTTGGGCAGAATTCATGGGCACTTTCCTCTTACTTTTTGTGGGTAATGGCGTTGTTGCTAACGTGGTTTTAAAGCAAACTAAAGCAGCTGGAGATCCTGGTTCTTGGATCATGATTACCACAGCGTGGGGCCTTGCGGTCTACATCGGCGTGGTTGTGGCGGGTCCTTACAGCGGCGCGCATTTGAACCCCGCGGTTTCTTTGGCCTTATGGTTAAATACGGACCTTACTACCAGTCAATTGGGGACGTATGTCTTGGCCCAATTATTAGGCGCCGCCGCCGGAACCACCCTCAACTACTTCTTCTACAAACCGCATTACGACATCACTGAAAACGGCGCCGCCATCCGCGGTTCATTTTGTACGTCGCCGAGCTTTGATAAAACATGGAATAATTTTCTATCGGAGGCCATGGGCGCTTTTGTCCTCGTATTTGTTGTTTTCTATATCTCACCGGCTTCTCTGGAAGCAGACCCCAGTATTCCTATAGGACTAGGCAGCGTAGGTGCTCTGCCTGTTGGTCTTCTAGTATGGGTTATTGGTTTAGGCTTAGGCGGTACAACCGGATATGCAATCAACCCTGCGCGCGATTTAGGTCCGCGCATCATGCACCAATTACTTCCCATCAAACACAAAATAGATTCTGGGTGGTCTTACGCATGGATTCCAGTCTGTGCACCTCTAGCCGGGGCGGCACTCGCATGGTGGATCAAAGAACTGCTTTTGACTACGGTCTAGCATCGAATCTTACTATCTTGCGGGCATGAACGAAGCTTCTCTTCCTAATGTCATCATTGGCGGCGCCCCAAAGTGTGGGACCAGCAGCTTGTACTTTTGGTTGGCCGCCCATCCGGAGGTCTACGGCAGTCCTAAGAAGGAGACGTTCTTTTTCGCCGATAAGGTGAATAGGTTCAATGCGTCGGCCAATGTGCACGAGCATGATTTGGACCACTATGAAGCTTTTTTCAAGGGCGGGGAGGATGCCACAGTGAGGTTTGAGGCGACGGCGCATTATTTGTACGAAAAGGTGGCGCGTGAGCACTTTTCGAATTGGCCCCATAAACCAAAGATGATCTTCTTGTTCCGCGAACCGTCGAAGCAGATGTACAGCCATTATAAGATGGAGCGCTACCGCACCAAACGCATTGATATGACGTTGTCGGAGTACATTCAGCGTCCGCAAATCATGGATCACGTGGACTATGCCAAGCATTTGAAAGCGTGGATGGATGCGATGCCTGAGGGGCACGTGAGGTGCTGGGCCTTTGAAGATTTCATGTCGCGCAAGGAAGCGGTGATGAAGGAGATTGCGGAATATGTTGGCGTGGATTCAAGTTTTTACGACGCGTTCGATTTCGAACACCGCAACGAAAGTGTGGCGATTAAGAGTGGGGCCTTACACCAATTGGGCCTCAAACTTCAACCGCTCATTCCACATGCCTTGCAACGTGCCTTGCTGCCTTTGTACATGAAGCTCAACAGCGGTGGCCGAGTGCAAGATGCGCCCGAAGATGCAGCGGTTTTGGCGACATTCAAAAAGGATTGGTCGCGCGTGGGTCGTGAATTGAAAGAATTGGACCCTAATTTTCCTCTCGAGCGCTGGTAGGGTGCATTGCCATTGGCCCACCTAATGATTAGTTTTTGTGCATCTTTGCGAAGACTAATATATTCTCATGAAAAAAATCTTAACTGTTGCTGTACTGTTCATTGCTGCAGCATCACTCCAAGCGCAACCATTGCCGTATTATCAAGATGCATATAATGAAAGCGGGGAGGACCTGCGCGAAGCATTGTATGATATCATTAAAGTCCATACCCGCTTAAGTTATTCTTCTTCAAGCACTGATACGTGGGATGTTTTAAAGGTAAGCGACAAGGATACCACCAATACCTCGAACGTATGTCTGATATACGCGGGCGTGAGTGTTGACGGTCCACAAGAATACAACAATGGGCAAGGTTGGAACCGCGAACACGTTTGGCCGCAGAGTTTGGGTGGATTTAACACGAGCGTTGGTGTTGGAACGGATGTTCACAACCTCAAGCCAGCCGACGGTGGATTAAATTCACTTCGTTCAAACCATGAATACGATGACTTAGGTACAACGGGATCGGGTGTTAACTACAACGGATCTGCTACCGGAAACCGTATCAATGGTTCGGCGGGGCTATTTGAACCGCGCGATAAGGTCAAGGGTGATCTTGCACGTATTATACTTTACATGGATTTACGCTATGAAGGTGCTGGAACCGAGCCCGATTTAGTCGTCCGTGAAGCATTAAATTCTGGAGGTACCACGCATGCTGTGCTTTCAACCTTGATTGATTGGCACTGGGCGGATCCTGTGGACAGCTTTGAAATGAATCGTAATAGTGTTATTCATACTATGCAGGGCAATCGTAATCCATTTATTGATCATCCGGAATTGGTTCATTACATCTACGGCGATTCAACGAACGTTGCTTGGAACCCATTCATGGCTGTAGAGACATCTTCTGAGCACTTGAATCTTCTATTAGGTCCAATTCCAGCCGATACCTTTCTCAACATCACTGCTCCGACCCCTGCGTCGTTTAGCATCACAAGTTTAACTGGCGAGCGCCTACTGGAAGGCAAGCTTAATAGCGGAGAAAATCGTATTCCTGTGGCATCCATACCAGCAGGGTCTTACATCTTACAATCGGGCGAATTTCGCGAGCAGATTATTATCTCACACTGATGATATATTCCGCGCGCCGCAGGCGCGCGGAACCTTATCCCAAATAAAAACCCCCCGCGGCCATCGGCCGCGGGGGGTTTCTTTTATCAGTTAACCGTGTTTATTGAAGCACGATCATTTGTACTGCGGTGCCTTGAGCCGTACGTACGCGTAATACGTAGGTTCCTCTTGCCGCATCCAAATCAATCTCCAATACAGAGCCAGTACCCACTTTGTGGAATACTGCAGCACCAGTCATGTTAGTGATCGTTGCTTCGTAGCTAATGTCGCTAGCAAGGTTCACAGTGAACGACCCAGTTGTCGGGTTCGGGTAAATGTTACTGATCACCGAAGCCTCATCAACACCTGTGTTTGGTGTCAAGTTACCTGGCGAACCTACATCACCTTCAAGGGAAGTGTAAGCGCCGTTTGTTCCATCCACAGCATCACCTAAGAAGGCACCTGTAGTGTCGAACTCAACAGCGAAACCAGCTGTAGCAGCTGAATACACACCGCTTGCCATCTCTGCACCATTTGCATCGTACAAGAAGACGGCATCACCATTTTGACTCAAGCTTGGGAAAGATCCAGTCAATTCATCATTAGCAACAATAGTTACAGAGCCTGCGTATAATTTCCATTCCGCCAAGAAAGCGTCTTTATTGGCAGCGACATCGTCAAGTACGACAATCGCTTCACCAGGCTGGACAGTTACTGCAGGGAAGGTAGAAGTACCTGCAATCTCACTTTCATCATCCCACGAATAACCGTTTAGGTCAACCGCAGAATCACCATAGTTGTGAATCTCGAACCAATCTGCATTGTACGCTGTAGAATTCGAACCTGCCATAATTTCGGAAATAGATAATTTCACAGCAGCAACACCTGTAGAGGTCATGATATCGGCTTGGTAACGCGGCAATAATTGGTACCCGTCGAAGTGTGGAGCACTGAAGTCATATTGACCACCAATACCTACAACATCAAACATACCCGTTGGAGCAGGAGCACCATAAAGATCAACATCTGCATCAATACGCATAACGATAGTGTCGTTACCGTTAGTGATGTCGATGTTGTAACCTGATGAACCAGATCCCCATTGGGTAGGATCTACCATGGTCATGTTTTCGAACTTCACTAGCTCACTTTCTGTGCTTTCGCCTAATGCAGTAACCACAGTCGGTGTTTGAGTGGCATTACCAGTGCTTAAAACGGTAATACTATCCACATACATCTGCAATAAACCGTTGAAGTGACCGATCGAACCAACAATACGAACTTCATCACCTTCTGTTACAACATAAGAAGCAACAGTAGCTACAGAAGAATAGGTTCCAAGTCCTTCAGTTCCATCATGAACAGTAAACGATACTGCTGTGGCAGAACCTTGCATGTCCACACCGTGAACAACACCTACTACCTTACAATAAACGTTTAGTGAATCCGGCACCCCATCAGCGTCCGTGTTATCCACTTGGTCGATAGTATAGGTTGGGATGAATGGGTAAACGAAGATATCCGTTAATTGGCGTGGGAAAATCTGGTAGCCTTCATCGTAAGGTGAAGAGCTATCGTATTGTGACCCGATACCAGTAACGTCAAATGTACCCGCTGGGGCTGTTGAGCCGTCAATGTCCGTATCACTATCGATGCGCATGGTCATAGTATCCGTTCCATTCGTGATATCTACATTCGCTGAAGAACCACTAGCTGGCCATTGTGTAGCATCAGCAAGCGTAAACCCTATCAATTTGATTAATTCACTTTCTGTTGTTTCATCAAGGGCCGTTTCTATAGAAGCTGCAGGTAATGCATTACCACTGCTCAATAAATAGATTGAATCCGGTTTTAATTCAGTTAGACCGCGGAATTGCTCCACTTCTCCATGAATGTATAAGCTATCACCCATCATTGGAGCGGTATAGCCGCTTTGATCTGCGAAGTTGTAGATGTTTATACCATCTGTCGCATCTTCACCGTAGAAAGAATAACCTGCGTTTCCGTCAAAGTCAATTGAAGTTACAATGACCTTGATCCACTTCATAGCACCTAAAGAATCTGCGACACCGTTAGCATCGTTGCTATTGAAAGTGTTGATAGCAACCACCGAATCAAAGGTTGGTGCTGGTGCTACATAAATACAGTTCGAAGTATGCGCTCCCATGTAAGTCCATGTGTTCTGTGCGTAAACGTCCCACTCAGTTGCGCCGGTTGTCCAATCCGTTGATCCCGCTCCTATAGAAGCCATACGAACCAGCGTGTGATTAGCTGTTGAACCAGTACCTACAGTCCAAGAAGAACCTGGATCTACTCCTGGAACCCCAATAACGTCAACCGTATCCGTTCCGCTAACGAGAATCATAGCATCGTCGCCGTTGAAGTGCGCGATGGACGGATAAGCCATGGCAGTATCCGCTACCGCAAGGATAGAAGCATCCGCTTGGTTAGC
>PZPA01000006.1:0-36068 GCA_003045825.1 Bacteroidota bacterium | reverse complement strand
ATCATATAGACGCCACCAGAAGCGATAGTAGCATTCGTTGTGAACGTATTCGTGTAAGAACCACCATTACCACTTTGGTATACGGTGTATGAGCTTAATGAAATAGCATTTGCCGTTGGGTTGTAGATCTCAATGTATTTATTGTTAGAAGAGCCTTCTGCGTATTCGCTGAAGAACAATTCGGTACAACCCGTCGTCGTCGTAGCACAAGAAGTACACTCTTCCCAACAGAATACTGGGAGGGTGGTATCAGATGCACCAATGGTGATGTAACGGTTTGTAAACGCTCCTGTGGTTAGCGTACATGCGCTATCTAGAGTTGCATCTAACGACTCTTGACCAACCCAGTTATCGTAGGTGAACTTAAATTCATAATTACCAGCGGCAAGACTAATATCTGCTTCGTAAACACCGTCACCATCAGGATCAGTCAATTGGTTTGCATTACCGCTCCAGCTGTTCAGCGTTCCACTCACATAAACATTAGTGAATGACGCAGAAACATTGCTCATGTCCACACGGAAGGTCACATCTGGATTCGTAGAGGTAACTGTACACGACGTATCTGTAGAACAGGTGCCGTAGCAGAACATCAATGTTGTGTCCTGAGTAAAGGTTGGAAGAATTCTATCGTTGTAGTTTGACGGATCAGCACAAGACAAACCAGCTAGGTTTTCTTTCGCGTTCCAGTCTGAAGCATTCGCAGGGCTATTGAGGAAAATGAAATTCCCTCCATTTGAACCGTTCAAGGTATCAGTACCTACGTAAATACCATCACCGTCAGGATCTAGCAATTGAACGGCATTAGCACCTCCAATAACACCACCACCAAGGTAGAGACCATTTGTGCCAACAGTGATATTGGCTGTATTCACCATAAAAGTTACGGCGAAGTCTGTTGGTCCTACACATGCCGCACACTCTTCCCAACATACCACAGGTAACGTAGTATCTGCATTGCTGATCGTAGAGTAACGGTTTGTAAACGTCCCGGTGGTCAAAGTACAAGTGGCATCGGCTACAGGATCCAGAGTTTCTTGACCGGTCCAGTTGTCATACGTGAATTTGTATTCGTAAGAACCTGGCATGAGGGATAATGTACCTTCATACACGCCATCACCATCGGCATCAGTTAATTGGTTTGAGTTACCACTCCAGTTATTTACGGTACCGCTCACATAAACGTTAGTGTACGATGCAGTTACATAATTCATGTCTACTTGGAAAGTCACATCTACAGGAGTTATAATACATGTGCTGGAGTGCTCACCGGCGTAAGACCATGTATTGCTAGCGTAAACATCCCATTCTAATACCCCAGTAGTCCAGTCTGTTGAACCCCCGGAAACGGCATGCTTGCGAACCAGCGTATGGTTAGCAGTAGAACCGGTACCTACTGTCCAAGACGAACCTGGATCAACACCAGGAACACCAATCACATCAATAGTATCTGTTCCGTTAACGAGAATTAATGCATCGTCACCGTTGAAGTGCGCTACAGAAGGATAGCCCATTGCGGTATCTGCTAATGTTTGGGTTGCACTATCTAACTGGTTCGTTGAAATCATGTATACGTCCCCAGATGCAATTGAAGCACTAGATGTGAACGTATTTGTGTAAGACCCGCCATTACCACTCAAGTAAACGGTGTACCCACTTAAAGAAATCGCACTAGCGGTCGGATTATAAATTTCAAAGTATTTATTGTTTGAAGAGCCTTCTGCATATTCGCTGAAGTATAATTCTGAACAAGGGGCAACATAGCCACAAGTATTACAAGATTCCCAACATACCACAGGCAAAGTTGTATCTGCATTTCCAATAGTAGAATAGCGGTTGGTAAAGGCGCCAGTAGTTAAAGTACATGTGGCATCGGCTACAGGGTCGAGAGTTTCTTGACCGGTCCAGTTGTCATACGTGAATTTGTATTCGTAAGAACCTGGCATGAGGGATAATGTACCTTCATACACACCATCACCATCGGCATCAGTTAATTGGTTTGAGTTACCACTCCAGTTATTCACTGTACCGCTCACATACACGTTAGTGAAGGAAGCAGATACATTGCTCATATCTACTTGGAACGTCACATTTTTAGGCGTCACAATACAATTGCTTGAATTTGAGCCCGCGTAAGTCCATGTGTTACTGGCGTAAACATCCCATTCTCCTGCACCTGTAGTCCAGTCCGTAGAACCCATGTCTACAGTTGCCTTACGAACCAGCGTATGGTTAGCAGTAGAACCGGTACCTACTGTCCAAGACGAACCTGGATCAACACCAGGAACACCAATCACATCAATAGTATCTGTTCCGTTAACGAGAATTAATGCATCGTCACCGTTGAAGTGCGCTACAGAAGGATAGCCCATTGCGGTATCTGCTAATGTTTGGGTTGCACTATCTAACTGGTTCGTTGAAATCATGTATACGTCCCCAGATGCAATTGAAGCACTAGATGTGAACGTATTTGTGTAAGACCCGCCATTACCACTCAAGTAAACGGTGTACCCACTTAAAGAAATCGCACTAGCGGTCGGATTATAAATTTCAAAGTATTTATTGTTTGAAGAGCCTTCTGCATATTCTGAGAAGAACAAGTCACCACATGAGGTTGCGGTATACGTTGTTGTACAGAGTGTATCTGTAGAACAGGTACCGTAGCAGAACATCAACGTCGTATCTTGAGTAAAACTCGGGAGTATACGGTCGTTATAATTGTTAGCATCTGCACATGCCAAGCCTGCAAGATTTTCTTTTGTTCCCCAATCGCCATTCCAAGTAGGAGAATTCAGGAAGATGAAATTACCGCCACCGGCACCACTCAAGGTGTCAGTACCTTCATAAACACCGTTTCCATCTGCATCGGTTAATTGGACGGCGTTCGCTCCGCCGATGACACCACCACCTAAGTAAATTCCGTTAGAACCTACGGTGATGTTTGCTGCGTTCACTTTGAATGTGACGACATAGTTTGTTTGAGCAAATCCAAAATAGGAAAGGCATACAAGAACTATGGATAAATACTTTTTCATAGTTTGTTCAATGATTATTGATGTGTAAAATTAAGTTTGAAATATACGAATATTCTGAGCATTATTTGAATGCTAATAGTTAGTCAAAATCAAGAGTTAGTTTAAACCTCTGCACTGTACCATTTTTAGAATCAGCTACATATAAAATCTTGTCGTAGTAACCAATGGCACTGACCTTTCCAAATCCGCCTAATGAGGCAAGAGCATTAAACTCAGCTGCCGAAGCTGGTGGTGGTGGCACACCTTCCAAACCGGAAGAGGTAAACTGGTACACACTGTCTACACCAGCGTCGGCGACAAACAAAAACCTTGAACCGTCGCCTGCTAAACATAAATCAACAGGGTCGAGAAATCGCTTTGGTGTTTGTAAATAGCGTTTTGCTGCCGGATCGAGAGTGCTGTAAAAGATGGGTTGGTAAAGCGCCCCGAACGGCCCTTCAGTAAACTGGATGTGTTGCACCTGGATTTCCTGATCCTCATCTTGATTCAGTACCCAAAAGTCTGGACTGTTGGTCGCAGTAAGCTGCGGGGCCTGTGTAAATCCTTGTAGTGAAAGTGGATTTTTAAAATAGTCGTTGTACAAAGCGCCTGTTGCAGTAATAGGTAAAGCACTAATCCACTGGTGATCTTTTGTGAATTTAAGCACCGCGTTATCTGGACCGAATCCTGCATTGTTGCTGCTTGTACCCGTACGACTTAAGTAATAGCTGTTGTTTTCTAGTTGAATGTTGGAACCAATGATTGCAACATCCGTAAACTTCACCTTGGCATCAGATGAGGAGAAACTATTCTTAAAATAAAAGGGGTGGACAATAACGGCTTCTGCCGTGGCACCTTGCATTGATAGGACATTATCGTTACCGACCATTTCAATCTCATAAAGCGCAGTTAGGCTGTAATCAACCCCAGTGATGGTCGTGTCGTAGGTGCCTATGGCGAGAAGATCAAAGCTTCGGGTCTGTGTTACCTTTCGAACGCCAGGAACATAGATACTTCCTTGTAAATTAAGGGCAATATCGTAGCGTAGAATGAGGTCTTGAGCGCTGTCTACAACATAAATGAATTCATCATATCCGATATAAACATCTACGGGTGCAATGGCGTCTTGAATGTTTGGTGCGATGGGTACGTAACTGATCTCCCTGACATCGTAAGTAGGGATTTCAATAAAATCTAGATTAGTTCGCTCACCAAAGTAGTTGTCGCAACTGCTTAGAAAGACACCGATGAAAAGGACGGAGAGTATGCCTAAGATTCTTACCATGTGAGTGGTTTAATTTTTATTCCTATGGTTCCTTGGTATTGGTTGTATGGTGTAGGCTGTGCCCCAACACCCCATTCTACTGGCCAACCTTTTAGGACCGTTTTCATTCCGAAGCCCATCCACGGCAAAGCTTTTTGACTGCCAATTTGGTAACCAACAGCACCCCACAATTGCGAACGCCATTGGTACTTTAGTCCACCCGCGTAGAATTCAGCGTTGTCTGTAGGGTGGTTGAGTTGTAAGCTCGGGGTAAGGCTGTGGTCGTCATTTTCCCATGCCGTCCATTGTATGCCCATGGAGAACATTTGCGGTGAAGCCGCCAACGCAGATTCTTGACCTATTGGCATATTGCTTATCGGTGTATTGGGTCCGAAGTTGGTTAGTGCAGCTGCGAACTGGAGGTCAGCGATATCCAGTTTATATAGGAATCCTAAATCTAGGTAAACGTTATGTGCACGGTAGACACCTAGTTGCTCCAGCCCGTATTTAAGCTGAACCCCCGCATGGAAGTATTCGCTGAAGGCCTGGCTAATGCCTAACCCTACAGAAGCCAATGTGGCAGAAGTCGTTGCGCCGGTTCCTTCCGGTTGCCAAACGGTGCGTTCGATGATGGAACCCGTACTAAGACTATTGAGGGTTAGCGCGATGTGCTGACCGTTTTTTCGTGCTTTCGTCAGCGCAACAAAATCGTGATTGATACCGCCTCCTAAAGCACGGTTTGCAGAAAAAACACCTTGTTGGTTGCCGCCACTTATGAGTGCAGGATTAATGAGGGCTCCGAAGCTGTGTTCGGTCATCGCTAAACTTGCACCTCCGACGCCTGTGCTCGCCGGGTCAATAGGAAGTTTTAAGAAGGTGAAGGCACTGAGTCCTGCACGTTCCTCACCGTAAGAGGGCAATAATTGGGCATTTGAAGCAAAACTCAATAGTAATCCAATGACCAGCGGTATGTAAAATTGACGTCTTACCATTTGATTTGAATTCCAGCTAATAGTTGAGTCGGTGCTGAGTAGCGTGCCGGGTTTCTTGGATCTGTTCCGGTTTCTTGAGGCCCATTGAATTCTGGGCGAGGATCACGCCAAGTCAACGGGACATCGTCTCCGTATTCGTATGCGCGACCGGTAATAGGGTTGACCAATTGTGCATTTCTACGTCCGGTAATATTCATAACCTCAACGTTTAATAGAATGCCGCCCGTTCCAAATTTCACTAGAGCGTAGGATGCTTTTCCATTAATCCCAAACCAGTAGGCGCCGCGTTCTCTCAAATAGTTTGCGTTATCTACACGGTATTGCGGACGACCCAGGTCGTTGTATCCTTCGAGGATTTGGGGGGTATATCTGTAACCGGACGTGTATTGTGCATTGAGTGAAGCACGGAATTTACTGCTGTCGTTTTGGAAGCTGACCCCGGCATTGAATTTCCAGGGTCGATCCCAGGCTAAGAATTGCTCTTGAGTCAGCGGTACCTCACCTGTTTGTGCAATCTGTAAGGCACTCTCGCGGGCACTGTTTGATTTTCCTCTTGCTTGTTGGTATGATCCGTTAAAGAAGGACGTAAATGAATTGTTTAGTCGTGCATTCAACTGCGTTTCTACACCAATTATTTTAGCATAGTCTTGATTGATGTACATGGTTTTAGTGACCGGACGACCGGTTGCATCTGTCGTAATTACACGACGCGAAACGATGTAATCGAAGCGGTTGTTGTTGAACGCATTGATGGTCCAACCGATCCGGCTTCCGACTAACGTCTTGTATCCCACTTCGTATGAGATGTTCACCTCAGGGTTGAGGTTTGGGTTACCTAGCGAAGACAAGAAACTACGGTCCTGGTACTGCGGGTCAAGTCCGGCATACATGAAGCGGGGATGCGGCATACGCATGCTGTGCCCATAGTTAAAGTAAAGTACATTGTTTTCCGTGACGGGAAAGCTCACATTCAATCGAGGAAGAAGACGGACTTTCCAGCTCAATCCTCCAGCATTAAAAGAATTCTGGTTGTATGCATCTCGAATGGCGGGGAGGACGGGCGAGGTCGAATCGGCCACCGCGTTGTCTGCGAATTTACCTGGTGCCCAGTAGTTGAAACGCATCCCTAAGGTGGCTTTTACGCCTTTGTATTCAATACGGTCTTGAGCGAAGAGCCCACCTTTCTGTGGACTTACTTTCCAAATATCGTTGCTGGATCCAATAGATACAGAGGGAGTTGTGGTACTGTCGTTCAAAACGATGGGTGCGCCTACCCAAGGGCGGTAGACATCTACCCATTGGTATTCTGTCAAAGCGTGTTCTAGGCCACCGCTAATGGTGTGTATGGCATTGGGTTGAAAGGTCAATTTTCCTTTAAACGTATTTTCCGCAGCGTAGTGGTCGTGCCAGATAGGAGTGACGCCGCCATTATTAATAAGTCCATTGCCTGGGATTAAATAGTAATTCCCATACGGATCATTAGGGTTAAAAACGGTCAGGTCACCGGTGAAGATGTATGCTTCGTCATAAATCTGATCGACTGTTTCAGCGCGGAATGGGCGTCCGTTAGCATCTGCTCTTAGGTTGGTGAAGAGTCTACCTGCACTTATGGTTAAGCCTGTTTTTGCATTGATTCGTTTATTCCAGCCGAGCACGGTAAGGTTACTGTGGTGGGTATAAGTCGTGGCGTTGTCTAGGTTGTTGCTTCTATCGTATTGAAATCCGGGTGTGAGTAGGGCATCGAATCCAACGATTTGAAGCGTTCGAGAATTTTGATTCACCTTAAGGCTGTGGCTGTTGGTTAACGTAAACTTTCCAACGGTTTTGTCCGCATAACTCAGCTTCACGGTGTGGGTATAATCATTGCTTTGACGCGGTGCCCAAAACTCTGGGTTATCCGGGAATAAACTCGATTTTAATTGGGTTGCCGTCGCTCCAAAATAGTGGTCCGTCCATTGGCCTCTAGCTGTAGTGAAGAGGCGAAGTTTTTTCTTGGTAAAAGGAACGGGGGTGCTTATGGTTACCTCTATTTCGTCCGTATTGAAAGAGGTAGCATCTACGATTTGGTCCGTTTGATAATTTAAACCCCAACTGAATTTTTCACCGCCTTCTTTGATGCGCGTATTAATAATCCCGGCAGAGCCTCCGCCGTATTCTGCACTTGCCCCTCCGGTCATTAAATTAAGGGAGCCTACTGAAGAAGAACTTACACTAACACCACCACCAGTTCCAGCCAGTGGATCTTGTGCTGAAATTCCATCGATGAGGTATTCCGTTTCGTACACGCGTGCGCCACGGATTTGTAGTCCATCAGTAGTGCGCTGTACTCCGGCTTGTTGGGCGAGTACATCCTCAACGCCTTTCGCAACCAGTTTTCCGATTTCATTGCCGGTAAGAGTAATCGCAGAAGACGCCTTTTCAAGATCAACTTGGTTCTTGCGTCCGACCACCGTTACCGCATTGAGCATTTCGCTCTGCTCCTGCAATTCTGCGGTTATAGTCACCGGTTTTTTACTCGTGATTTTAATATCATTGAAGAGGATAGGTTGGTAGCCTATGAACTGAAATTTGACGCTGTAGGTTCCGGGTTTAATGTCGCGTATTTCGAAGTTTCCATCAAAATCTGTGAGCGTTTGATAGAACGTACCCACAATAGTTACTGCGGCATTAGGCAGCGGTTCTTTAGTACCTTTCTCGAGGGCTTGCCCACGCAAGACGCCTTTTTCCTGTGCTGCAACTAGGAATTGGCACAAGATGAAGGTTAGGGTAAATAGGGCTTTAGAATACCGCATTGAATACATGGTCTAGGAGTAGGCCTCCGTGGTTGGTGGGTCTATTAAAAACGTGCAATGGCAAAGCCACAAACACCTGATTAATACTGCCGTTTTGTGTCCGAGTCGCGCCCATCGTGGTCGCACCGTTCCATCCTGCAATTTTTGTAATCTGCCCGTCATAGAGCGCCGTTGCATCTGCAGAGGGGACAATGGGTGTAATACCTAAGACAATATTTTGAGGCTGGAGCGATGGAAACCCGGGTTGTAGAGGAGCTAGGGTACTGTCATTGGTTAATCGAGCTTGACCGCTGCTGAAAACTAAACTTTCAACAGGAAAGATGTCTAAAAAGGCACCGCCTGCCATATTTGATGAAAATTGGGAAGCAGTAAACAACTTTCCGCCTTGTTGTAGAAACTTTTGTGTGCTTAAGGCAAGGATGTTCAGGAGGTAGTCGTCACCAGATTTAGTAGGGAATACTGTCGCATCTGTGAAGAGTGCAATTTTAGAATAGCTCGACATGATGATTTCAAAGGTGGGGTCCCAATAAGCAGGAATTCCTGCACCGCTGACCGCATCCATTTGTAAGTAGTCGTAAAGAACATTTGCACTGTCCATCCACGCTTTGTACGTACTACCGATGTATTCCGGTTGTCCGTTTATAACGAGGGTAGCACTATTTGCAGCTTTCCAATAGAATCCTGCCGTAGTATCCACAGCGGAGTAAACCCCTGCGCGGTCTCTAGCACGGAGGAAAATGAAATTTTCACCCTGCAAATCGGCACCAGGTATGGAATCAATGAAGCCCGCGTTTTTGTAATAAGCGACGTTGCCTTGAGGATCCGTTGCAAAGGATAATAAAGAAACGGAGGAGCCTATTTCCACCCAATTTCCGGTATTCAATTTGAACTCTACACTTTCAATGGTTTCATCTCCATCGGCATCCGTTGCCCGCCAATCCACCGTAGCTACAATGAATGCACTATCTGATAACAGTCCGTCCGGATCAATGGCTACCTCAGGTGCAGCATTCTTTATAGGTACAATAAGCGTAGCAGGGGAAGGGTCGATCAGTCCTTCGTTATCTTCTGCCGCCACCGTGAGTAGAATGTCAGTGGTATCTTGACCCGCTTCAATACTAAAGCTGAAGGTGCTGTCTGTACGTTCGGTAAAGCTTGTGCTTTCATCCACAGTGATGTGGTATCCTTTAATAAAGCCGTCTACATCCATACCGTACCAATGCAGGGTAACGTTTGTTCCCAATCGCAGGTCACCTGAACGCACAATGCTGTCTACTTGAAGCAGTGTTTCAGGTGCCTTGTTTGCCACGGGATTGTCCGTCCCGCGGCAACTAAAGACAAGTACCGCTAACGCGAAGTACAGTAGGTATTTCATGAATTAGTGTTGTACAGAAATTCGAGTAAAGAATTGGCCTGTTGATCCTTCGAGACTTAGTAAGTACAAACCATTAGGTAATGCACTTACATCTACATTTGACTCTTGCGAGAAACGCTCACCTAACACTCGTTTTCCCGCGCTATTGTAAATCGCTAATACACCATCCATAGGTGCTTTAACGGTCAACTGATTATTTACAGGGTTCGGGTAATAGGC
The DNA here is from genome assembly GCA_003045825.1 of Bacteroidota bacterium. Classification (GTDB taxonomy): domain Bacteria; phylum Bacteroidota; class Bacteroidia; order Flavobacteriales; family Schleiferiaceae; genus UBA10364. The sequence goes on along the minus strand of PZPA01000006.1, from coordinate 26,412 downwards.
AACATTCATTTGGTCCAATTCTACAACGCTGATCGGTGAATTAGCCACCGTAATGCTATCAAGGGTCACGTTTGCACCGATGAAGTCATTATTATTACGAGGTAAAAGTCGGTAGTTGCTAAAACCGTAGAACAAGATGCCTTCAATGGCATCAAAAGTCATGGTATCGCTTACAACGATCGGTGTTACGTTCATTTCACCGTCTAAACTGCTGTACGAAGTATCGGTGACCAATTGTACGTCTAGAGAACTGTAAGCGGTAGTGCTCTGTCGTCCTGCAAGAACGCGACCACTATGGCTTACTGCGGCAGTATTAGAGCTGCTTACAGCAAAATCACCAAAACCTAAATTCGTTTGGCTAATGTGTAGTTTACCGTTCGGCTGCTCGTAGCGGATAAACATACTCTCGTACGGCTCCCAGCCAAAGTTTGCATAGGATGCAGAATCGGAAGGATCAAGCACGGTAGCGCTTACGTTACCTAAGTTGCCTGTTTTGTTTGCAGAAGTAACATTGAGGCGGGTCATCCCGTAGTATTCTTCTACCACGCCAGTTACTTCAACTTCTTCGTTGCGGTAAAATTGGTTCAGTCCAATACCCACACACCAAATCCCACTCCATGCAGAACCGGTTTCATCTTGAATGTAGAGGTACCCTAAATCGCCAATTTTAGTAGAAGCGGTTACTACCCCTTTGACGGTCACCTCTTGCGTTTCTAAAGGACTGTCTCCAAATGGATCCATGGTGTATTGAATGTCGTAGACGAGCATTCCATTATCACGGACCGTGTAGAATTCAATATTGGGTGAGGCTTGCGTCGTCGGTTTTGTTGGATACCAACTTTCGTTCCCGTCGTTATCCGCAGCGTAAATGTAGTAACGTACGGTGCTGCCGTCGGTTTGTGCAGGAATTTCGTATTCGTATTCATCCGTTGTACCTGCACTCAAAGGGAAGGTATATTTAGGCATGTTCGCAATACTCACTGCATTATCTGCAGTCCAAGCGATACAAACGCTATCGACAGTACCGTCGTAATCGGTGATGTTACAGATAATTTCAACGTCTTGATTAGAAGTAGGTACGGATGGATCACGCTCGAAGTTTGCGATGTATGGCGGCGCATAGCCTACATCATAATGTGTGCTGTCAAATGGATTGATTTCATAGCCACGTCCGTTATCACCGGTACAACCGTTGGCGTCGTGACGAACTACACCACTCAATGAGTTTAGGAATGTTCCAGGGACTGGAGGTACAAAGGAACCCTGCGACTGCGGTGAGTTCGGATTCACTGTACTGTACGATGAGAGTTTTTGAGCTAAGAATCGGTCACTCACGTTGATCACGTTTCCATTGGCATCGGCTACATTGAAACTGATGCGGTTTCCGGAGAATTGGATGACCGTTGTTACGGTAAGGTTTTCGAGCGTTACAAAAGAACCTTCGTATTTTTCTCCAGTGGTGAGTTGGTTCACCTGCTGGTTGTCGTTTAGGTCGCCTAATGAAATGGTGTCGCTGACCACAGGATCAGTGGTAGTTGATATGATGCTGAAGCTGTTGGCATCGACAAGACTTAATTGGTTTGAACCGTTGTATTCACCGACCAAACCTTTGACCTCAACGATATCTCCTGGAAGCACCTGAGTGAATGTTGAGGGAACTTGAAGCGATCCGTTAGACGCAGAGTAAACACCCATCACTTCGATTCCTGACCACGGTGAACTCTGGCCACCAACTGCAGTATCTTGAATAAATATGAACGGACGAAGACCACCGGTCACGGAGCCGGAAGCAACTTCGGTTGCCCAACCAGGGGTAACCACAACACCACGTGTGATGATGGTCTGGCCAAGGTAGGCCGAGGTGTCGTTACAAGCAGCTAGATCAGTTGCGGAAACGGTATTGATGGCATTAATACTAACGTAGGATTGGCCAAAAGCAGTTGAAGCGAATGCAGCAACTAAAAGGGTGAGTAGATATTTTCTCATTACTTAACTATTATAAAGGGTTCTGTAGTTCGTTTTCCAGTTTCTAAATCTTGTACATGCAAGAGGTACGTACCTCTTGCGATGATTTGACTTTCTTTTGATAATAAATCCCAGGCATGTTCTCCGCCTGAAAAAGTATTTTGATCAGGATTCTCAGATCCAAAGGTTCTGAACCAGCGGATATCAGTGCCGTTGTAGTTAGGCGTATGCTCGAAGGTGTCGATCAAGTCACCTGCAGCCGTCGTAATAGTGATTTGACAATGTGCAGGCAGATTGGCAAAAATGATCTTACGACTCTCCTCTTGGAAGTTACTCTGTCCCTCCCATCCTGCACTAAGGTAATAGGGATTGGGGTAAGCATAAGGCCGATCTTCTTCACCCGCAGCTTCTTTACCTGGGAATACACGCGTAACGTTGGCAAGTGCTGAACTTTCTAAACTTTCAAGTCCTGAATTTAGATCGCCCTTATCAAAAGCAGTAACAGCCATGGCTGTCTGCCATCCATTCGGTAAAGGAGAAAGCGTGTAAGCGTAGTCGTAAATTACGGTGTCGTTTTCAAATACCTTTGGGGTTAGGAGCTTTACCGGAGCGAAGCCATTATTCATGCCGTAGTCGTTTCCAATGCTATCGAAGGACGCAACTAAACTTAAATCTTCAGCGAGATTTGGGGTGCCGAAAACATCAAATCCCGTTGAGGTAGCGTATACGTTGAAGCCTTCAAAATCTTGTTTTTTAGAAATAGGGTCTACGCTTGTAACGCTATTATTGGCCCAATAAATAGTTGCGCTATTCTCTCCTGCTTCCACCCTTGAATAAGGTATGGATGGCGGGGTAGGTAGTATGAAACGAGTAATTCTTCCATCTCCATCTTTGTCCTCTCCCGGATCTAAGATTCCATTGAAATTACCGTCTTCGCCGTTGTAGGTAGTTTGCGCCCAATTCGCTGCGCTAAGAAGACCTCCGCGCTGAACTGCATTGTTTTGCGCATTGGGGTTGCCGTCTTCCATCTTCTTAGCCACGACAAAAGCAAAGGCAATGTTGATGGTGTCTCCCGGTGCAAAAGTGCTGAATGGACCCGCTGAAATGAGGTCAGAACGGTTCCCGCTCTTATTAAGTTCGTCTTGAAGATCCACATCTAAGGTACTTACGCACCCGGGGGATGAAGGGTTGGTCCAGCAAGCATTGTGGTTAAAGCCGTCTGTCATTTTTTGATAGCGCTGCTGATCCGTAGTTGGGAAAAAGAAGGTGCTCTGACCGCTGTTGTTGAATACCCATGCGTTGTAGTTTACTCTGAAACTAGAATCGGTTCTAGGATGACGGAAGCCTTGTTTGTCTTCGCTGCCTAAAAAGACTTGACCCACATAACTGTCCGTAAATCCTTCATCACCGGTAGCATCGTAACAATAAGCTAGATTTAGACTGTCTACAAATCCATTACCGCCTTGTGTGTAGAAGGTGGCGCCGCCAGCTCCAGCGGGAGTGATGTTGATATTTCTAACCACCGTGTTGTTCCACAAGCCTATATACAGATCATCAAAGGTTTGGTCTCCTCTGTTGTAAATGGTCAACGAGCACATGGCCATGAAATCTGAAAAGCTGTAGTTCCAATTCAAAAGGCGCATTTCTGCGACGATATCCATGGGGTTGATGTGGTTGTTGATAGGGATGGATGTCCCCGGTACTAACAACGTGGAATCAGAGAAATTTGCAATGAAATCTTGGTGAGAAATCGCAGAGGAATTAAACTTTGGCGAAGTCTTTAGACTGCTCATTTCTTTCACCGGCATTCCAGGCACTGGATTGAATTCGAAACCACCGCGGCCTGGCGCATATCCTTGTGGAGAATCGTAGGCTGAGGTACTCACACGAATCACGCCATTAGACGTTCCCCCTATCCATATACCGCCTTCAAACAAATGTTCAATCCCAGATCCAGCCGGATATTCTAATGATGGAGTACCGGAACCGTCTTTGTAGCCTCTAAAAGCATTGCCAAAAGTACCTGCGTTTGTTGCGGAGAGTCGAATGTTCGCTTGTGTTGTTTGGAACTCTTCAAAGTTTTGCGCTTGCATAAAAAGGCTACACAAAAAAGCGAGAAGAAGGAGGATTCTGTGCTGCATTAAAAAAGAATTTTACGCGTTGTGTGACCGTTCATTGTCTCTAAACGAAGCAGGTAGGTTCCCTTAGGTAGTAGTGGAATCTCGACGCTGGTTGCCGATGTTTCGAATACTCTTTGCCCTGCCAGATTGCTAATGTACAACCGACTATGCTCCGGTAGCGTTAGCGTCGTACCAACGGGCATGGGGTTCGGTAGGGTCCAATTCCCTTCGTGCGATGCTATGGCCAAATGCTGTCCTTCGATTTCAATGTCTAAAATCACTGGTAAGTGATCGCTCAAGGCATATAGCGCACTTAATACAGCGCTACTTACACTGTAGTTGTTGCCAGAGTTGATGGCGTTGTTAAAGTGATTACCGTCGTTCCCGACTGCGAAATAACTATTCGGTGCATAGGTGATTTGCTCGTCGCCTTCAATCACTGCCTCTGAACAAAGAATGTGGTCAAAGCGATCGTCTAGGCCACCACCCGAATGGCAATTCCCTGAAGTCCGTGTACTCTGCGTATGTATGGAAGCAAAACTGCTGTTGTTGTGCCAATTTCCGTTGGAGTTTATGGGGTCCTCAAAGCGAAAGGAATTCCCTCCAATCAAGCTTTGAAAAGAAGCTTCGTTACTGGAATACGTATTGAGATCGCCCAATAAGAAAACGTTCTCAAAGTTGTGCGCGTCGACCCAGTCGACGATTGCTGTAGCCGCTTTGTTGCGTTCTGCAGCGTCAGAAGAGGTATTTCCTGCTTTAAAATGTGCACCGATAACTACGAAGGAAGCGGTATCGCTATTGCCTTGTAGCAACGCGTCCTTGTAATAAAAACGAACAATATCTATAGCTCTAACTAAAGAATTGTTGTCGGCATCCTTTGTGATAGCCCATTGGTTTGATATTCCTAAAAGATCGCTGCGGTACGCGACACCATTCACTAAGGATGAAAAACCGTTGTGTACATGGTTTGCCATGGCCCAGTGCGTGGTTGTTCCCGTATTAAATGCGTTGTTTAGAAGGTAAGTAAGATTGTTTGGATTACTTCCTATCTCATTCATCACTACGACATGCGGCTCTATTTCACCAATGATGGTTTCCAAATGCCCTTCTTTGCTACTGGAGCTGTTGTTTGAACCCGTGCAATACGATGTGGTGTTGCGGTAATTCAAAAGATTGTAAGTCATCAGACGAACAGTACGGTCTTGTGCAACACTGCTTAGCGTTAAAATGCTGAATACCAAAAGAAAAGAATGTCTCACACTGATGCGTTTTGCTGGAGCTAAATTTAACGAAAAAAGCCCGGCATTTGCCGGGCTTTTTAGATTAACTGAATATGAAATTATGCGAGTAATTTGCGCACAAATCCGCTGATCACTTTACCATCAGCCTGACCCGCCATTGCAGCGGTTGCCTGGCCCATAACTTTCCCCATATCTGCCATCGATGTGGCGCCTACGGCCGCAATGATTTCCGCAACTTTCGCTTCAATCTCACTTTCAGAAAGCATTTCTGGCAAATAGCGTTCAATAATCGCTAATTGAGCTTCTTCAGGTTCAGCGAGGTCCGCGCGGTTTTGTGCTCTAAAAATGGTGGCGCTTTCCACACGTTGCTTTCTCAACTTAGTCAAAATCTTCATTTCATCGGCTTCGGACATTTCACTTGCGCCTGCGGCAGTTTTTTCGTTGAGAATGGCTGTTTTTATGGCGCGCAGTGATTCCAGGGCGACGCGATCTTTTGCTTTCATTGCCGATTTTAAATCGGTCATGATTTGTGCTTCTAAGGACATGATTAATCTACGTTATCGTGTAAGAATGAATTATTCGTTCTGATGTTTCCATCATTATCAACCCCTATATTCGAAGGTTGTTCGTTGCTTTTTTGGTCCAAATCAACCTCCATTCCTTGGCGCAAATAGGCAGGAACTCTTTCCGCGTCACTCAGGTTTTGCAAGTTCGCCTTGAATTGGTATTGAAACGATTGCAAGCGCGACATTCGGTCTTGGATTTTTGACGGCAAATCACTGAGCGGGCGCCTTGGCATTTCACTCAACGGTTGATCCATATCAAAAGTTTCTTCCTCTTCCGGGGCGCCTTTCGCTGCTGGTGCATCACTTTCCTTTATTTGAAAATGTAAGGCAGGATCGGCTTCCTCCAAAGTATCCGTCTCAGTCATTGGAAGGCCTGCTTGGGGCTCCAGTTCAAACTCTTTACTGACCAACGTGAAACTGCTTTCCATACTCTCCTGTTCCGCTTTCTGCTTGAGTTCTGGCATATCACTCAAGCTGAGGTCAAAAGGGTCGTATTGGGTATCTTCTATGGAGTCGTTGGAAGGACCGCTTTCTTGCGGCGTCTCTAATTCTTCTATTTCCAGTGTAAAACCGTCACCTTCTATGTCTTCAAGCGTAAACCGGCGTTCTTCCCCGATCGACTGAACGTTTTCGCTTGAAGCATCCGCAGCGGTTACTACCTCTTCGCTTAGTGCTTCAGTTTCTTCTAGCTCCAGTCGCTCCATTTTTGGCGGAGCTTCCGCATCAAAGACATCTTCAGAATAGGAACCAATAGCCTCGTCTTCCTCGGAAAGAATTTCTTCAGCCTCGTCTTCGTCGACGAAGGTTAATTCCATCTCTTCTTCGACCAATTCATCTTGGGTAAACAAATCCCAGCCTCCGGCTAAAGTTGGCGAATCTCCTTCGTCCACTGTTTCACTATCGATATGCGACTCATCTACCGCCTGCTCGATCGCCTCTGTGGCTTCATCGGATTCGTCTTCCATGTCCCATTCTAGAACATGTACCATCGGTGTTTCGTCTTCTTCAATCTCAAGCCCTTCATTCTCTAGGGCTCCTTCAAAGGTGGCCTCTATATCCTCATCAGGTTGCTGTGGGAAGCCCTCTGTTTCGGTCGTCGTATTAACTGCATCTTCAATATCTTCAACGACTTCATCCGTTTCAAACGTAGGTGCCAGATTTTCTGGAGCAACATCTTCGAGGTCCATGACCACTCTTTCTTTTTGCTCGGTGACCACTGAAGCTTCTAATGTAACTGGTACAGCATCAACAGCCCCATGAGAATCATTGCCTTCAAGGTTGTATTTTACTAATTCAGGTTTGTCTGACGGAAGCACTTGTGTTCCTGTGGGGAATCCTGTTGCGATGATGGTACAAGTAATGCGGCTGCCAGTTTCTTCACTAGAGCCAATTCCCATAATTACATTCGCATTTCCACCTGCCTCGCGCTGAATATGGTCCGTAATCTCCCCAATCTCGTCGATCGTCACTTCGTGATCGCCATCGCCCGAAGTCAAGAGCAAAAGCACGTTTTTCGCACCTTTGATGTGGTTGTCGTTTAATAATGGCGAATCTAGTGCTGCACCTACAGCTTTGGCCGCTCGCCCAGTTCCTTCACCTTCACCAGTTCCGAACAACGCTGAACCACTGTTCTCCAGGACGGTTTTGGCGTCGCGCAAGTCAATATTTTGGGTATAGTGGTTCGTGATGACTTCGGCTATTCCTTTAGCTGCACCAGCCAAAACCTCATCTGCCTTACTGAAGGCATTTCTGAATCCTAAATCGCCATAGACTTGACGAAGTTTATCGTTGTTGATGACAATGAGGCTGTCCACAGCATCACGCATGGCTTTTACACCTTCTTCGGCTTGTGCCGCTCTTATTTTCCCTTCAAAAGAGAACGGCGCGGTCACAATACCAACGGTAAGTATGCCCATTTCGCGGGCAGCTTTTGCGATGATGGGAGCCGCACCCGTACCGGTTCCACCGCCCATACCAGCGGTAATGAAACACATCTTTGTACCGGTTTCAAGGATGTTTTGAATTTCTTGAATACTCTCTTCCGCAGCACTGCGCCCGATCTCCGGATCTGCACCAGCGCCCAGTCCTTCGGTGAGAGAGGCACCTAGTTGCACCTTATTTGCAACAGGACTGTGGTAAAGTGCCTGCGCATCTGTATTACAGATGATAAAGTCCACGCCGTTTACGCCAACATTTTTCATGTGGTTGACAGCGTTTGAGCCTCCGCCACCGACACCAATAACTTTGATGACTGAGCTTCTATTTTTTGGAAGGTTGAATTGGATTCCGTCTTCTATCATGGTTGTCAGGTTATTCGATGTCTTCGTCGTTTTCTAGCCATTCTCTGATGTTGTTCATAAAGCCTTTCCAGAAAGGATCTTTACGCGGCGCTGCTTGTGTACTTCCCGTTTGGTTAGGAGCGCCTTCAACCTCTTCAATCTGTTCGTCTTCTGCCGCGGGAGCTTCAGGAACGATGGGTTGTTCCGTTTCTCTCGGGTCATAGGCCATAGGATGGTCTTGTGATTCCAAGGCCATACTTAATAATCCAATGGAAGTTGCATATACTGGTGAGGCCAATTCTTTGACATACCCGCTGGCTAAATGCTCGTTCGGGTAGCCAATGCGCGTGGGCATTCCTGTGAGGTATTCCACTAATTGGCTCATGTGTTTCAGCTGCGAACCACCACCGGTAAGCACAATACCGCCGATAAGTCGTTTCCGAGGATCGTTTTGCTGGTAGTTGCGAATTTCCGCAATAACGCTTTCCATGATCTCACGAACACGTGCATTGATAATCTTCGATAAGGTCTTTAAGCTAATTTCCTTTGGCGGTCTTCCGCGCAATCCAGGGATGCTCACTATCTCATTGTCTTTGTTCTCCCCTGGCCATGCAGAGCCAAACTTCACTTTCAAAGTTTCTGCTTGTTTTTCTATGATCTCACATCCTTCTTTGATGTCCTCAGTGATGACCTTCCCACCAAATGGGATGACCGCAGTATGGCGGATAATATGATCCTTGAAGATTGCTATGTCAGTGGTTCCACCACCGATATCTACTAAAACAACACCGGCATCTTTTTCTTCTTCAGCGAGAACTGCAGCGGCAGAAGCCAGCGGTTCAAGAGTAATATCTCCCACCTTAAGTTCACTTTGTTCGACACAGCGCGCAATATTCTTTATTGATGCAATCTGTCCGACGACTATATGAAAATTGGCTTCTAACCTTGAGCCATACATCCCCTGAGGATTCACGATGTTGGCGTCGCCGTCTACTTTGTACTCCTGAGGCAAGGCGTGCAGTATCTGTTCGCCGGGCATCATGACTAGATTGTGTACGTTTTTCTGCAGAGACTCGAGATCATTAACATTGATGATGGCTTCCGCATCTTCGCGCATGATATAGTCTGAATGTTGCATGGAGCGGATGTGCTGACCAGCAATACCCACCATGACCTCGGTGATCTTGAGACCGGAGTTTTCTTCGGCCATCTTTACCGCGGCTTGAATACTTTCGATGGTGAGCGTGATGTTTGCCACCACACCGCGCTGGACACCGAGGCTTTTGCTTTTTCCGATACCCAAGACTTCAATCTTGCGGTGCTCGTTTAATCGGCCCACTACGGCAACAATTTTAGTGGTTCCAATGTCAAGACCTACTGCTAAGGGGGCGTTTTGTATCATCTCGTTGTGCTTACTACTTGGTTCTTATATCGCAAGTCAATGCTTTTTATGTCCTCTAGTTCTTGCGTCGGTTTAGCGGCATAGAAGGCACTTAACTTTCGAAGGTCACCGGCCAATTCTTTTCCGGTATTTGCCAGAATGCGGTGCGGATATCCTTGAGGAATCAACACAACACTCGATTCGGTTACCGCCATCTGCGCGAGACCGTCCATAGTGAATGCGGGACTGCCAATCACCTGGTCTAATAGCCCTCCAGCTCTAGCAGCACTCGCACTGTCTTTAACGCCAGTAATGATGGGTAAATCCAAAGGCGTTTGCTTTGGCGCTCTTATGAGCTCGTGTTCTTGCGTCAATAAAAACTGCTGGCCGTTCATATATACCTTCGCTTTTGCTTGCTTCGCTTCTATCGTTATAACTAAAGACTCCTTTAAATTCCAATATACCTGTGCATCCGCCACGTACGGCAGGGCTTCCAAAGAGGTTTCTAACAAAAATGCAGGGACACTCAAGGCACTAGAATCGGGTTGTGAAGCTAAAAATTCATCGATCAACGGTGATACCTCAGAGCCAACTACAACTGCTTGATTATCAGAATATTGAAAACGTATATCTACGTTTTTGAAAGTGGCAGATTTCCAATGGTTTTTACTCAGTACGGTACAGAAAATCAGTCCTGAGCCCAGGATGACACTAAGCGTGGTATATAAAAGTCGTTTCTTTTTCATCGCAAAACGGCTTTTAAATGAGGTACAGTATCTCCAATATCTCCTGCGCCTACGGCAAGCACAACGTCGCAATGTGCCGCGAAAACTGCTTCAGCAAGCCTACTGGCATCGCATACTGTGGCGCCGGATATTTTGGCCGCTAGGGCATCGGAACTTATTCCATCAATGGGATGTTCACGTGCCGCATAAATAGGTAAAAGAAAACAGTGGTCAGCGCGTTTAAGTTGCGAAACAAATCCAGCAAAGAAATCTCTTGTCCTGCTGTATAAATGAGGCTGAAAGCACAATGCTATTTTTTTGTTTGGGTACATCTCTGTAACGCTGTCAAGAAGTGCTTTAAGCTCCGTAGGATGGTGCGCGTAGTCTTCTATGAGTATAGATGTTTCCTTTAGATGGTATTCAAACCTGCGTTTGATTCCTGCAAAGGAGGGCAGTGCACGGACGATGTTTTCCAAGCTAGCACCTGCATATTGGGCAAGCGCTGCGGCTAGCACGGCATTGTATACGTTGTGCTTGCCTGGCATAAAGAGCTTCGTGTCCGCAGAACGTTCGCCTAAATGTAGCGTAAACGAATAGGCCCCTTGATCTGCGCGAACATTGCTGGCAAAGGCAGTATCATGGGCTGCGCCTATAGGTACAGTATTTTTTAATTCCGTCCCAGAGAAAGTCGGGCCGTCGACTTGTTGGATAAACGCAGCGAAGGTGTTGGTTAAATCGGTTTCATCAGCATAGATGTCTAGATGATCTGCATCTGCCGTTGTAATTGCGGCGGCGGTGGGATGCAGATGCAGGAAGGAACGGTCAAATTCATCGGCTTCCACAATCATCCAGGGGCTTTTTCCAAGCCTGTAGTTGGTGCCTGATGCGCTTAAGATTCCGCCGATAAAAGCCGTAGGATCTAAACCTGATTCCGTCAAAAGGTGGGTAAGGATAGCGCTCGTACTGGTTTTTCCATGTGTCCCGGCAACTGCTAAAGTCTTGTGCCCTTTCGTCACTAACCCGAGCGCTTCTGCACGTTTGATCGGTTGGAATTTTTCAAAAAACAACCTCCACGGATGAGAAGCGGCTATGGCGGGCGTGTAAATGACAGTCGTTTCGTCTGCAGACCATCCTGGGTAGGCATTCACATCGTCGTTGTAGCAAACAATGGCACCTTCCTTTTCCAAGGCTTCGGTCAAGGGTGTCCTGGTTCGGTCAAAGCCAAAAACAGGAACAGCTCTGTGCAGAAAATGCCGCGCCAAAGCACTCATGCCGATCCCGCCAATCCCAATAAAAACGATATGTGATTCTTTATTTGTCACGCCGTTAATTCGTTAATAAGGGTACATATGTCCTGGGTTGCATTGGGGAGGGCCAGTTTTTTTATGTTCTCACCTAGTCGGTCCCTGCGCTTTGTGTTTTGATAGAGGGCCTCAAGTTCAATGTTAAAGCGCTGGTCCAATTCTATTTCAGGAATGAGCACGGCTGCACCTTTTTCGCTCAAAGCACGCGCATTATGTGTTTGATGGTCTTCGGCCACGTTCGGACTTGGGATTAAAACGGAAGCTTTACCGATCAAACAGAGTTCACTTAAGGTACCCGCACCTGCGCGGCTTACGATGGCATCTGATGCGGCATAGGCAGTGGCCATATCGTCAATAAATGCATGAACTTTCACCTCATCCGATGTAAAAGCCACGTATTCTTCTTCGTAGAGTTTACCGCATTGCCAATAGATCTGCCAGCCCTGGCCTAGGAGGGTTGAAAGGCTCTTTTCCATTTGTTGGTTTACCGCTCTTGCACCTAGACTTCCACCCAGTACGAGAAGTGTTGGTCGTTTCGAGTCAAGGCCCAATTTCTTTTTACTTTCCCCTTGATCTGGAAGCGCCACAGTAAATTCCTTTCGCACCGGATTTCCTGTAAGTTGCACTTTGTCGGCAGGAAAAAACCGTTCTGCATTTTTATAAGCAGTGCATATGATTTTTGCCTTAGCGCCTAGTTTTATGTTGGTCACACCAGCGAAGCTGTTTTGCTCCTGAACTACGGTAGGGATTCCCATTCTTTGCGCCATCAGTAATGCCGGCCCGCTTGCATAACCGCCTGTTCCTATCACGGCATCCGGTTTGCGCAGTTTTAAAATCTTACGACAAAGCCATAGTGCATAGATCAGTTTGAAGGGAACACTCCAGCTTTTCCATGGTTTTTGTCGATTAATCCCCGCGATAGGCACGCCGGTTATCGAAAAGCCCGCAGCAGGCACTCTGGTCATTTCCATCTTGCCTTTGGCTCCTATAAAATGGATTTCGGCATCAGGGTATTGCGCCTTGAGTCCATGAGCAATGCTCAAAGCTGGGAAAATATGTCCGCCGGTTCCGCCACCGCTGATGATAAAACTTTTAGACATGGGCTTTAGCGTTTTGGTTTTCCTCTTGGCTTTGTGCGCTCACCCCAACCACCTTTTCGACATCCGTATGGCTAACGCTTAAGATGATTCCCAAAGCGATACAGGTCATCCATATTGAGGAGCCTCCTGCGCTTAAAAAGGGGAGGGTTTGTCCTGTGACAGGCATCAGGTTAGTGGCTACACCCATATTCACTAGGGTTTGTAGGATCATGCCGGAGGCCGCAGCTAACACTAGTAATGTACCAAACCTAGTGTGTGCGCGCCGTGCGATTCGAACAAAACGTCGAAACAGTGCCATATACAAGAGTACTACACCGCTTGCGCCTAGGAGGCCATATTCTTCTGTTATTACGGCAAAAACGAAATCCGAATTTGATTGGGGTAAGAAATTTTTCTGAACGCTTTTTCCGGGACCTTTCCCAAAGAGTTGTCCTTCGGCAATGGCCATTTTTGCCAGGTCCGTTTGGTAAGAAGCATCGGAATCTGTGGCGCCAAAGTTGACGATACGAGATTTCCAGGTATCCACTCTATTGGAAATGCCGGGGAAGGCAAGAATGATTAAGATGAAAAGTGTGAGGCCTGCCGCTCCTATACCGATGATTTTACCCAAATGCTTCCAGGGGACTCCGGCGGCAATCATGAGGATGAAGGTCATACCGAAGATGATGGCGGTCGTGGAGAAATCGGCCGGTAAAATAAAAATTAGGGTTAGGGCAATGGCTCCAAGCGGAAAGTATAGGCTTTTAAATAAGGCAAAGTCTCTAGGTTTCGCTAACCACCGGGCGAGCCAAACCAGCAGCGCTAACGAAGCAAAGGCTGAGGTTTGAAAACTCATATTTAATACCGGGATGCGCACCCAACGTGCAGCATTTGCGCCGCCCATTGTCGTTCCTTGGAATAAAGTAACGATAAGAAGTACGATAGCAGCGGGTAGAATGATGATTGAAAATTTGCCTATGATCCTAAAATTCAGTCGATGCACGCTGTACAAAAAGAATCCGCCAAGGACTAAGTGGAGGAGGTGTCGAGTCAAAAATTTAAAGGTGTTCCCTCCGCTGAATTTGTACGCAAGGGAGCTGCTCGCACTGTAGATAGGCAAGAAGCTCACTAGCATGAGCAGAAGAATGAGGCCCCAAAGGAATTGGTCCCCTTTTAGATATTTATTGACCGAGTTCACCGTATCCTATCTTAGAGCATGCGTACTGCATTTTTGAATTGGCGTCCGCGATCTTCATAGCTTTCAAAGAGATCAAAGGATGCGCAACAAGGACTGAGCAGCACAACATCACCTTTATCGGCCATTTTTGAAGCTGCACGAACGGCGTCTTTCATTGTATCTGCCTCAGCGATGACGGGAACTTCTCCAAAAGCGGCTTTGATTTTTTCATTGTCCAAACCCAATGCAACAATGCCTTTCACTTTGCCTTTCACCAACGAGAGCAATTCGGAATAATCATTTCCTTTATCCACACCACCCACGATCCAAACCACGGGCTTGTTCTGGCATTCCAGCGCGTAATAGGTAGCGTTTACATTCGTTGCCTTACTGTCGTTGATATATTCTACACCGCTGATGTTTAGGACACTTTCTAAACGGTGTTCGAGCGAATCAAACGTCGAAAGTTGTTTGCGAACAGTTTCTTTTCTAATGTTCATCAAGCGGCTGCTTAATCCAGCGGCCATGCTGTTGTACATGTTGTGCTTTCCTTGTAAAGCGAGTTCTTCAATAGTCATTGCTTCGTTATTTAGTTGAATGGTTATTGTTTTATTTTCTTGCGTTGTTGTTCTATGAGGACCGGCCGGTGCGTCAGCTCCATAAGCCAGTAGTGTTGGAGGGTTGGGATGCTGTTGCAACCATTCCTCTAAAGCGGATTTTGTAATGGGGTCATCGTCGCAGTAGATAAAGTGTCCTGTGGTATAAGTGGCCAATTGCATTTTACTGGCTGCATATTTTCGTATGTCGTATTCATACCGGTCGAGGTGGTCCGGGGTAATATTTGTCAGTATGCCCTGGTCCAATTTTAGTTGCACTACATCGTCCAGCTGGAAACTGCTCAACTCCAAAACCACCACTTCAGGATCCGGCTGTCCCTGCTGCATTCGGTCCGCGAGCGTGCCCGCCAAACTTTGACCAATATTTCCCGCCAAAACAGCATCTTTTTCCGCTGCGATGATGTGGTGGCACAACGTAGCGGTTGTCGTTTTACCGTTACTTCCAGTGATTCCGATCAGTTTGGCTTTTGTGTATTGGGCGGCCCAATCCACTTCACCCAAAACAATTCTCCCGGCATTTTTCAACTCTTGAATGGTTGCGGAGGTGTGTGGAATCCCCGGGCTCTTAATTACGGCCGCCGCTGCTTTTAGTCGGTCCATACTGTGTCCATTCTCTTCATAGCCTATGCCCCACTGCTCAAGAAGTTCTTTGTCCTTCGCTTTAAGCGGTTTCGCATCACTGAGAAAGGCAGGAATACCCAAGGCATACGCTAAATGCGCAGCACCCATACCGCTGATACCGGCACCTACTATGGCGATATTTGGATACGGATGATTCAACTTATCTGAGCTTTAGGGTTGCAATAGCTAATACGGCGAGCATGATTCCTACAATCCAGAATCGCGTAACAATTTTGGTCTCTGGAAATCCTTTCTTTTGGTAATGGTGGTGAAGTGGGCTCATCAAGAAAATTCGACGGCCTTCCCCGTGCTTCTTCTTCGTGTATTTGAAATAGCTCACTTGCAGAATTACACTCACGTTCTCTGCTAAGAAAACACCCGCGATAATGGGCAATAAGAATTCCTTACGCACGGCCAGTGCTATGACGGCTATAATTGCCCCTATAGCGAGTGAGCCTGTATCGCCCATGAAGACTTGGGCCGGAAAACTATTGTACCATAAGAATCCGATTGCGGCACCGATAAAAGCAGCCGTGAAAATCACGAGCTCCCCTGATTCAGGGATGTACATGATGTTTAAGTAGCTGGAGAAGACGATGGAACCACTGACATACGCCAGTACCAAAAGAGCCGTTCCGGCAATTGCGGAAGTACCCGTCGCTAAGCCGTCCAATCCGTCGGTTAAATTGGCTCCGTTAGAGACAGCGGTAATGATAAAGATGACCGCAAAAATGTACACCAACCAGGTCCAATTCGCCCCTGAAGGTCCCATCCATCGTGTGAAAATATCGTAATCAAATTCATTGTCCTTCAAGAAAGGCAGTGTTGTCTTTGAGCTCTTTGATGCATCACCATAGGTCGCCGCTGGCGCTTCCTCGCCTACTTCCCACGAGGTCGTTTCGAGCACAGGTTGCTTTTCTTTGATTGTTACATCAGGATGGAAATACAGCGTACTGCCAACAATAATTCCAAGCACAATTTGTCCTATGACCTTAAAAATGCCGCGCAGTCCTTTTTTATCTTTTTTGAAAACCTTGATATAATCGTCGAGGAACCCAATTGCCCCCATCCACAGGGTAGAAATGAGCATTAACAGAATGTAGATATTGTCCAATTTTGCCCAAAGCAGCGTTGGAACCACAATGGCCAGAATAATGATCACACCGCCCATGGTTGGCGTTCCTGCTTTTTGCGTTTGTCCTTCTAAACCTAAATCGCGAACCGTTTCACCGACTTGCAGACGCTGCAATCGATCAATCAATCGCTTGCCAAACAACATGGAGATAATTAAAGAGGTAATCACCGCCATAGCAGCACGGAAAGTGATGTATTGGAAGACACCAGCGCCCGGGATGTCGTATGCTTGGTCCAAATAAGTGAATAGGTAGTACAGCATAATTAGTTGTTTAGGAAGTTTTGTACCTCTTCGACATCATCGAAGTGCGTACGTTCTCCTTTGATTTCTTGGTATTTTTCATGGCCTTTCCCCGCAATGAGAATGATATCGCCTGTTTGTGCGAGCATAAGCGCGCTCTTGATAGCTTGCGCGCGGTCTTCAATGGTCAAGGTTCTTGCCTTTTGGTCGGGACTCAAGCCGGCCTCCATATCTGCGAGTATCGCGTTGGGTTCTTCGTTGCGTGGGTTGTCACTTGTCAATATGACTTTATTGCTTTCATTCGCTGCAATGGCGGCCATTTGAGGACGTTTTCCTTTGTCTCTATTACCGCCACATCCCACCACTGTGATGACCTTTCCACGTCCCTGGTTGAGGTCATTGATGGTGCTTAGCACATTTTGAAGTGCGTCGGGTGTGTGCGCGTAATCCACCACGGCTGTGATGTTCTTTCCCTGAATAGTTTGGAACCGACCGTCCACGGATTTAAGGAGGCTAATGGCGGTAAGCAATTGAAGCGGGTCTTTGCCCAATTCCACACCAACCGCATAAATGGCACATAGGTTATAAGCGTTGAAATCACCTAAAATGCGTGACCAACACTCTTGATCGTTCAACGTTAAAAGCATTCCGTCGAACCGACGTTCTAAAATTTTCACCTTATAATCTGCAGGGAACTTCAATGCGTAGCTCTTCACCTTAGCCTTTGTTTGGCTAATCATTGTTGGGCCGTGTTTGGTATCCTCGTTATACAGGGCTATAGCTTCCGATTTTAGCCCGTCGAAGAGTATTTTTTTCGCTGCAATATACCCGTTCATATCACCGTGATAATCCAGGTGGTCTCGGGTAATATTAGTGAAGACAGCAACGTCAAAATCCACATGTGCGGCACGGTGTTGTACCAAGGCGTGAGAACTCACTTCCATAAAGCAGTACTTCACGCCGGCATCTGCCATAGCACGCATATGCTCTTGAACGGCCAATGCATCGGGTGTGGTATGCGTGGCTGGCAGGGTTGCTCTTCCAATACGCACTGCTATGGTGCTCAGCAGCCCGCAGAGTTCTCCTTCAAGTTCGCTAAATAGGTTGAAGAGTAGCGTTGCTACGGTGGTTTTACCGTTTGTACCGGTGACCCCAATGACCTTCATTTCCTCACTAGGATTTCCAAACCAATTCGCTGCAACAGCGCTCAACGCGAAGGCACTGTCTTTGGTTTGAATGTAATGAATGCCTGTCCTTGTTTTTGCAGGGATTTTTTCACACACTACTGCAATAGCACCTGCATCAAGTGCGGTTTCGATATAGTCGTGACCGTCTACTTGCGTACCAGAAATGGCCACGAAAAGTGCATTTTTTGCCGATTTTCTGCTGTCGTAGCAAACACTCTCAATAGCAATTTGAGTATTCCCGACAATTTCTTGGATGCGGACCCCGTAAAGCAAGTCTTTTAGTAGTTTCATCGCAGTACCAGTTTAATAGTGGAACATTGGTTGAGTGGGGTGCCTAAGACCGGTTCTTGCCCCACGACACGCCCCGTACCTGCTAATGCAACGGAAAGTCCTTGGCCTTCTAACAGTCGCGTAGCTGTGCGCGCATCCAGTCCATTAAGACTGGGCAGAAAGTTTTTTTGGAATGCTTGTTCGAATCGGTCCTCGCTTACTGTCGTGGTGCGTGCAGCAATCAATTGATTGCTGATCAAAGTTGTAGGGCTTTCAGGCAGCTGGCTGTATACTTCATCAGCGATAGCTTTAAATACAGGCCCCGCGACGATATTCCCGTAATATCCTTTGTAGTAATCGGGCTTGTTGATCACAACAATGCAGCTGTACTTAGGGTCGTTCGCGGGAAAATAGCCGGCGAATGAGCTTTGGTAGTCTTTCCCTCCACGCCAGTAATTCAACTGACAAGTACCTGTTTTACCTGCAACGGGTATACGCTCGTCGTAAATATTTTTGGCCGTTCCAGAATGCACCGCGCCTTCTAGCATGGCTTGGAGTTTATGCACGACCTCTTGAGAGCAAATCGCAGGGTTGAGAATGTCAGTTTCAAAGTCCTCTACGATTCGTCCGTGGTCCATGATTCGTTCAACAATCTGAGGTTTAACCATGGTACCGTTATTCGCCACTGCATTGTAAATGGTCAATAATTGGAGCGGTGTGAATTCAACGCCGTAACCGTAGGCCATCCATGGGAGTGAAAGGCCAGACCAACGGTCGTCACTTGGTTTTGGAATGTTCGGTACACTTTCGCCTTTTATGGTAATGCCTGTAGTTTTGTGAAAACCGCGGCTGTAGAGAAAATCGACATAGTCGTCTGGATGCTGTTCGAAATGCTGCTGGACCAATTTTACAATCCCCGTATTCGAGCTGACCTCAAAAGCCCTGCGCAAGGAAATGGTTCCGTAACCGCCTTTTTTTGAATCACGGACTTTTTTGCCGTAGATGGTGACTTCGCCCTTTTCCGTATTCACCATGTCGCTGGTATCTGCGACTCCCGTTTCTAGCAGGGCCATTGCGCTGAGCAGTTTGATAGTGGACCCCGGCTCTGTACGCTCCCAAACGGCATAATTCCGTAGTTCACTGTACACACTGTCTTCATTACGCCCAAGGTTAGCCATGGCCACGATGCGTCCGGTAGCTACTTCCATGACCACTGCGGAACCGTGATCTGCATCATATTTTTTCAATTGGGCAAGAAGGCTTTGCTGGGCAACGTCTTGAATGCGTGTATCAATGGTGGTAAACAAATCGAATCCGTCCACAGGCTCTACGGCTTGCGGATCGTCAAGAGGCTTCCAGTCATTTCCCGTGATTTTTTGCATTAATCGGTTACCGGGTTTGCCCTGGAGGTAGTTGCTGTAATACCCCTCAAGACCAGCCTGTGCACCATCTTTATCGCGACCAATAGTTCTTGAGCGAACGTCCGTGGCCATTTGAATGCGTTCTAGTTTTTCTTGGATGATCATGCCGCCCTGGAATACGCCGCGCGATAGGATTGGGTAGGATTTAATACGTTGCAGTTGGCTGTAGTTCAAATCTGCAGCTAAGGGAATGTAACGGTGTTTTTTCTCGCGTTCACTGCGCAGGTAGCGCTCCCATTGTGCCGCATTGCGCCTTGGATTTAGGAGGGCCAATTTTTCACTAAGTGCGGCAACATCTTTATCAAAAACCGTTTCGTCTACCGTTACGGCATCGAAATAGATGTTGTAGACGGGTTTCGTTGTAGCAAGTGTTTTGCCGTCTGCGCTGTAGATATCGCCACGTTTAGCTTCGATAGGGCGACGTTCAATCACGCGTTCCTGACTTTGTGCACGGAGCTCTGGCCCCATGACCAACGAGACGTAGAATAATCGGACAAGGACGATCAGGAAGAACGCATAAACTACTGCGCTGATCCAAGTGATTCGTTTCTTTATTTGTCCAATTTCTATGCTCATTCTTCCACAACTATCTTGTTAGGGCGTTCCGTGGGCGCACTAAGGCCCAATTCTTTCGCTTTCCGCAATACTTTGCTTTCCAGCGAGAGGTCCGTTAATTTTTCTTTCGTTTCCGTGTATTCAGCTTCCAATTCCTGGCGCGCCTCACTCAGTTCTTCAATATCATGCACCTTGCGATCTGCGCTGTGGCTGGTGTAAATAGAAATCAATGCCAAAAAACTCAACCATGCGGCAAAAGGAAGCGCACGCAAAATGCCTTCATCGCTAATACGCAGCGTTGCACCAATTTTTGACGTTATGTTACTCCACTTACTCATCGCGGTTCCATTCGTGTTCTGAGCGTTCGGCGATGCGGAGCTTAGCGCTGGTCGCTCTAGGATTTTTAGCGTTTTCAGCGGCGGAAGCAATCACCGGTTTTCTAGTGATGGCTTTAAACGGCAGTCGCTTTACGCCAAAAAAGTCTGATTCCGTCTGACCTGTGGCCTTACCCTCTTTAATGAAGTTTTTAACCATGCGGTCTTCAAGGCTGTGGTAGCTCATCACGACCAGTCTTCCTCCTGGATTTAAAACGTCAATACATCCGTTCAGCAGGTCTTCCAAAACCTCGAGTTCCTTATTGACTTCCATGCGTAAGCCTTGGAATACTTGTGCCACATATTTGTGCCACCCGCCTCGCGGTGCAAGGGGTTCGCACAGTTCTCGGAGTTCTGCTGTAGTTTTTAAAGGCGCTTGAATACGCGCGAGCAGAAGCGCATGAACGAGCGGCTTGAGACTTTTTAGATCCGTATGTTTTCTGAATAAATCGTAAAGTGCTTGCTCTTCATAAGTGGCTAAAACCTCTTCTGCTGAAATACCGATCGCTGGATTCATACGCATATCCAATGGGCCGTCAAAGCGTATGGAAAAGCCGCGTGAACCTTGATCGAATTGGTGCGAGCTAACGCCGAGATCGGCAAGAATACCGTCTACATTTTTAGCACCGTGAAGTCGCAAGTGGTTCTTTATGTAGCGGAAATTTGCCGCGATAAAGACAAGGTTCGGATGGTCGGGAAGGTTGTTTTTAGCGTCGGGATCCTGATCGAATGCGTACAGGGTGCCGGTCGTTAATTGGTCTAAAATGGCCTTACTGTGACCCCCGCCGCCAAAGGTCACGTCCACATACGACCCGCTGGGATCGATGCGCAAACCTTCAAGGCATTCCGTTAAGAGAACTGGATCATGGTAGCTCATGCTGACTTGGATTTATTCCGCCCATTACTTCTTCGGCGAGCAATCCAAAGTCATCACTATCCACATTTACGGCGTTTTCGTACGCGTCCTTATCCCAAATCTCGATAATACCGCTGTGGGCACTAAGTACGATTTGTCTGCTAAGGTTGGCAAATGCCTTCAAGTCTGGGCTAATCCCTACCCTTGATGCACCGTCCAATTCTACAAGCTTTACGCCTGCCGTAAAAAGTCGAATGAAATCATTGTGTTTTTTGACAAAACGGTTCAAGGTGTTCACCTTGTTCATGACCGCATTCCACTCTTGCATAGGATACAACTCTAAACAACTGTTAAACACGCTTCTTTTGAGCACGAACGCGTCATGCATCTCCGGCGCCAGCTGCTTCTTCAGCGCTGCCGGGAGACTGATGCGACCCTTCGCATCCATCTTGCATTCGTGTACTCCGATGAGGTTTAACATGTGTTTTGACTGCTCTCTTACAAAAGTAGAATTCTTGTCCCACGATTTCCCACAAACATACACATTGTGGATAACTTTTGAAGCTATAAACTCAAAACTTCGCTATAAGTCATGTATAGAGCGGTGGGAAGAAGTGGGAAGAAGTGAAAAATGAGTGTGAATAAGATTGTGAATAGCGTTTGTTAAGGTGCCTCGATAAATTGGCCTAACTTTGCACTAATCCTAGGAACTATGAAGATTAACAGTGCTGAATTCGTAAAATCATCTACAGAACTCAAAGAGTGTCCTGCACCTACTAAAAATGAATTTGCCTTCATCGGGCGGTCAAATGTTGGGAAGAGCTCGTTGATCAATATGTTGATGCAGCGCAAAGACTTAGCGAAGACTTCTGGACGACCTGGAAAAACCCAATTAATCAATCACTTTGAGGTGAACGAAGATTGGTACCTCGTAGATCTACCAGGATACGGTTATGCGAAAACCTCAAAGAAGAATCGCGCCATTTTCCAGGAGATGATCACAAACTATATTAAGAAACGCGACAACTTAATCAACACGTTCGTCTTGATTGATTGTCGTCACGATCCACAGAAAATAGATCTGGAATTTATGGAGTGGTGTGGTATGGAAGGCATACCCTTTTCGATCGTCTTTACAAAGATTGACAAACTAGGCTCATCCGCCTTAATGAAGCAGGTTGCCCAATACAAGAAAAAACTCTTATTGCAATGGGAAGCTTTGCCACCAGTATTTATGACTTCGGCTGAAGGAAAATCAGGTCGCGAGGAATTGCTGCGCTACCTCGATGAGGTCAATAAAAGCATTACCGCTGAAATGTACCGAAAGCTATAAGCTCAGGACGTTCTTATTTCTCAGGAGAAATTAACCCTGATTTTTCCCCAAAGTAACGGGCGAAATCTCTCATATCTGCCGCCAAGGCGGTGTCCTCCGTCGCACGTTCATAACCGTCGGCCATCGAAATAAAGGTCTGGTGGTACATGCGTTTCATATCGTCCATGAGCATGTCTTTGGTCCACAGGTCAATGCGCAAACATTCAGAATTTTTGTCGTCCCAAACGCCCATCATTAAAGCCTTTGCCTCTTCATTGGTAACGCCACCATCTGTGGCATCCCATGTGATGGTTTCAGGAATTTTATTTTCGTCTAGTCCTACGGTGATTTTGATTTCGCTTTGTTTCTGTACAGCCATTACGGTTTGTATTGTGCGTCGCGTAAAAACTTCTGTGCGTCGCGGATTTTAATAATTTCTTTTAAACTCAATTCGCGGTGGTTTTCCGCATAACTCTTGACCAATTTATACCCGATATATCGAGCAACTCGACCCGGTATATCGCCGTCCATTGCAGTACCTAACTTTGAAAATGGTGCCGGTTCTGCGAGACGCTGCCGGACCATCATATCTGTGGAAAACAGCATTTTCTCACGTACCATGACCTCCCAAATGTTCGATTCGCTAGTCTCTAAAAAGGACCATTCCTCTGGGCGGTACCCTAATACTTCACTGGTTTCTATGCTGTATCCTGTAAGCGCTTCAGTAGCTAGAGCGATTTTGCCCTGGTAGACCATTTGTGCAACTAAGGTTGGGTCGTTAAAATTTTCTAAGGATAGGGTTGCTAATAAAGCGTGTGCATACGCCACAGGCAATTGGCTTTGGCGCAACAAATCTCTTTGGTATGCTGGAATGCCTTCATAGCCCGGATAGCCCGCACCTAGGAAATTATCCAAGCCTACAAAAGCGTACTTTAAGTCGCCTTGCGCCGCTCCAGGGAAATAAAGACACGGTGTCTCCAGATCAATTCCGCTGATGTAAAAAAACAATTGGTCCGGCAATGGCAGTCCCAAGAGAGCATTAGCGCGTGCACTTATTGCCTGGAGGTCATTTGCGATTGCCGACTTGTCCATCAAGTTCTGGACGTTGCTGTAATGGTCGCGCAATGTAGGATTGGCACGCTCTTGCTTCCAAAAATTTGGGATGGGATTGGATTCGAAAAAAGGATTGAAATAGGTGGCCAATTCTTTCATGTCGAGCGAATCCCCACCAAACAAAGCCTCGTCAAAATGCCGTACTTCCCAATCAAATCCTAAATCAGTTTCTGTGGCGTATAATGAACTTGGTCCCCCAAAACTTCGTTGAATAAAGAAGCCAATAGCGACCAAGAGGGTCGCTGCGAAGAGGTATATTTGATAAGTGCCTTTCATGAGGGCAAAATTAAGGGGAAAGCAATGAAATTACAGGAAACGGCAGATCATATTACGAATTGGTTGAAAAGCTATGCAGAGAACGCTGGCGTAAAGGGTTTTGTTGTAGGCGTTAGTGGCGGGATCGATTCCGCGCTCACCTCCACACTCTGTGCCCGCACGGGCCTCGAAGTACTTACCCTAGAAATGCCCATCCACCAGCATCCCGATCAAGCTTCGCGCGGTCAAGACCACCAGGCATGGCTTTCCGTCAACTTCCCAAATACACGTCACACCCAGGTTGACCTCACTCCAGTATACGACCACTTTGTCGCTGCAATGATTCCAGGCGGCGCGGACCACGAGCTCTCTCTGGCCAACTCCCGTGCGCGCCTGCGCATGTCCACACTCTATTACCATGGCCAAGCCAACGGTTTATTGGTTGCCGGTACGGGCAATAAAGTCGAAGATTTTGGGGTAGGCTTTTACACAAAATACGGCGATGGTGGGGTAGACCTGAGCCCCATTGCGGATTTATTGAAAACAGAAGTATTCGCTTTGGCGCGTCATCTAGGTGTAGTCGATAGCATCTTGGATGCCAAACCCACGGACGGGCTGTGGGGCGATGATCGCACAGACGAAGACCAGTTGGGCGCCACTTATCCAGAATTAGAATGGGCCATGGCGCAACAGGAAGCCGGAAAATCCACTTCAGACTTCTCGGGCCGCGAAGCCGAAGTCATGGCCATCTACATCAAATTTAATACAGCGAACAAGCACAAAATGTTGCCTATTCCGGTGTGTGCCATTCCATCGGAATTAGGGTAATCATTCCAAGGTTACTTCATCAACGAAGAAGTAGCTCGGGTACCCTGCACCGGGGTGCCAAAACATCAACTCACCAGCATTTTCGAAGTGAATTCTGATTTTCGAAACGGGAATACTGCTGTTCGTTTCATAGGGTAACGAGAGACGAACCGGTTCTTCCTCAAAAAGTGCTCGGTACTCGAAATTAACGCTGCCAAGTGCCGTCCATTCTTCCTCATCTTGATAGCGCACTTCAACAGCTACATTATTGGGCAATGCAATCCAAGCGCGAATGTCTTTTAAGACGCCCACCGAAATAGAATGTACAGACTTAGGTTTTTCTAGGCTGATTTCTAGTACCGCATCTTCTCCTTGGATCCCAATCCAGTGGCCCTTGCGCCAATCGGTATCACCCTCTATGCCATCTACAGCTGCTCCTGCACCACCCGCAGTGTATTGAGCCGTCGGGGTTCCTTGTATCCAGCGAGCACTATAGTTGTCGTCTCTCTTAGTGAACACCGCCTTTGCGATGTGATTGCCGTATCCAAAATGTGGGGTGATTGCCGTAACAAAACCATTATCGAAGGCCGTGCCCATCCGTTCTCGACCCTTGCGGTCCTTTTTCCATTTCACGTTTTCATAGCGGTCATAGCGCCAAAGATCATAGCTGCCCGTGGGTATAATCTCCACGGGTGTCTCCCCAGAAAAGGTTCTGTTCACACGAATGATGGGTGCCGGAGGCGTAGGGTTATTTAAACTTGTAGTGTACCGTTGCGTAATCTTCCAGAGTCCTTCGTCTGTGCCACGTTCCACATCCCAAGTACCTCCTTCAAGTAGCTTTTGATGAGTGACGTAGCGCTTCTGTTTGTGGGCCAAAACTTCTTCACCCAGATTGTAACTTGATAGATAAGGCCCCGTTCCTTTAGCTGCGATATCCAATGATTTTCCACTGTCCAATTCTAGGTGAATGGCGTCCCATTTGGGTGTACTCAGCTGGTAATGTGGCTGACCGGGTACCAATGGGTAGAGTCCCATAGAGGCCATCACGTACCAGGCACTCATCTGCCCACAATCTTCATTGCCACTCAATCCGTCCGGGGCATTTTGATATTGTGAGTTCAAAATTTCATTGACCCAATAGCTCGTTTTGCCCGGGTTGTTGGTAGCATTGTAGAGGTAGGCAATGTGGTGTGAAGGTTCATTACCGTGTGCGTATTGACCGATCAGTCCTGTGATATCGGCCTGCGCTCTGCCCGTAGTTTCGCTTGGTGCGGTAAACAGCTCGTCAAGCAAATCCTCAAGTACATCGTGCCTGCTTTTAACAATCATCGCTTGCTTTTTGCGCGGCAGCGAATTCCAACTTTCGCGGGCTGCTCTAAAATTGGTCAATACTTCCATCCAACCCTCTATATCATGTACTGGGGAAAAGCTGTATTGATAGGCGTTGGCCTCAGTGAAATGATTATTCACCTCTTGCGGGGCATAGGGCGATAAAAAATCTCCATTGGTCCGCGGACGTACAAAGCCGCTTTCCGGATCAATGAGCGAACGGTACGCAGAAGCACGTTGCTTGTAGCTATTCATCATGCCGAGGTTCCCCAGACGCTCGGCCGTCCATGCGATACATGCATCGTCGTAGGCATATTCCAATGTTTTACTGACCGATTCACTTTCGTCCTCAATACTCAAAAACCCCGATTCCTGATATTCACCCAATCCGAACACGTCCATCTCAGCCGTGGCACGCATGGCTTCTAGGGTCAGGGCAGTATCGGTATGGTAGCCTTTGGCAATGGCATCGGCGAGCACACT
>PZPA01000053.1 GCA_003045825.1 Bacteroidota bacterium | reverse complement strand
AGCTGAGGTTTCAAAAACATTCATTTGCGATGTGCTATTAGAGGAACAACTGGTTATAACCAAAACGGAAAGGATGAACCAAAGTGATTTTTTCATTCGTCGTTAGTATTTGTGAAACGCTGCTTAATCGCGTCAAAAACTTCTTTTTTCTCTCTGTTGATATCGACAATACCCCAATATTCTTCATTCGGAGCGCCGTCGTAAGGTACCCCGGAACTGTTGGGTGCCCAGCCACCAATATCCTGTGTTTCTGGATTACCAGCCTTCCACCAACCATCCGTGAACGAAAAGAGGGTAATGCCCATACATTCATGCTCGTGGGCCAAAATTTCATCTAGAATGTGAGCTACCGCAGCAGCCTGAGCGCTTTCATTTGTGCCCTCTACAAAAGTATCCGTGGCAACAGTCATGTAGCTGTCTGCCCCAACTTCTGAGAAATAGAATGGTTTATCACTGATTGCAGCCCAATCGGTAAAAAATGATCCTGGTACATCCCAACGGTACACGTTGAAACCCCACATATCAAGATTGCGACCTTTGTACAACGCAACGGAATCCGGAATTTCTCCATGCGCAGTAGTTACTGGATGAAAGGTATCAATCGCGTGTATGGCATCCACTGCTTGTTCTAAGGCATCGTACCAGTTATTCAAATCGTCGTTGAACCACTCAGGGTGGTAGTTATATTCATTCCCTAATTCCCAGAGGTAAATGGCTGGATGTGCTTTGAATTGGGCAACATAGTCAATGTAATTGCCTGATATTAAATCAAAAACACTGTCTTGGTTGTAACCAAAACTCGTGATGACACGCATATCTGCAGCGGCTATTTTATCAAGAACCCATTCCTCGGAAATGGGAACATATACTCGAATGGTGGTAATCCCTGCCTCTTTCATCAGGGCGAGATCCTCGTCCAACATTTCCCAGCTGCGCAAGGTATCGCCAACGGACACCGGATGGTAACAGATGGCCTTAAAGTAAGTCGACGCATTTTCAATATTTTCATCTGCGTGCTCTTCTGCTTGTTTTGTTGAACAAGCTGCAAGTACCGTGAGTCCCAAGAGTGCGGTAAAGAACTTCATCATTATCTTCTTCTTTTAGGGGCGCTTACCGTTTGAAGCATTGCTGTTGTATCTCCTCCAAAGGTTTTAGTAATCGGATTACCTCCTCTTAATAAACCCTCGAAATCTCCATTATCTACGGACTCCCACAAAGCGAATTTCGCCTTTCCATCCAGCGTAATTAGTCCAAAGTGGTTCTCTGATCCATCCGTGTGGTTTGGATCTTTCCATTGCTCGTCAAATGCTTCAAAATAGAAACAGCTTATTCCTTCAGCATCCGTCCATTCACGCATAGCTTGATGGTATAACGCCTGTTTGTATTCATCTGCAGCAAAGGAGCCGTTGTTACCATAGAAACCTACACTCACTGAAGACCAACCCGTCTCACCAATATGTATGGGTTTTTCCGGATCAATTCCATGTACATAAGACTTCACACTTTCGTATTGACCTTGTGCATAAAATGCCGCACGTTGCATGGCTGAAAGCACTCGGTCATGATCAGAATACCCCTCTTCATCTGAGGCTGGACTCTCCCAGTAAGCGCTGTTGTAGTGTGTGTCGTGAAAAGGATAGGTATGCGCACTAACGTAATCTACTGCTTTAACGAGAGCCTCAAGTTCAGGCAGATGATAGTCCGACTCTCCTCCGCCCCAAGAGGCAAAATTATCAGAAGACGTAATCCACAAATCCGGTGCTAATTTTCCGACTTTCTTTAGCTCCTGTAAGTAATTTACATATTTCAGAATCACCGATGGATGAACAAAATAGCTCGAAGCCCAATGTACCATCGCCTCATTACCTACTGCAATTACCTTTACGATATCTGGGTATTCCGTAGCATAACGTACTGCTTTCTGAATCTCACTTTCATTGTTTTTTGGGTCTTCGATGGAATGATCTGGATGGTCGGTCCAAGCATTCAAACAATCGATCCATACGCCCAACATAACGTACATTTCGAATGTAGGGTCCTCATTTTTCAATTCACGAATGGCTTTTAGCACGTTCGGTGCATGAGCCAATTGCAGATTGTACGTGCGTAAAATCTTAATGCCCATAGCAGACATGATCTTCAAATCTTCTTTCAACTGCGGAATGGTAGGTTGCTTCGCACGTTCCTTACCACGGTAACCTCCAAAAGAGATGGCTCTATATTCAGGGTTACCTAAAATTTCAGCGGCGGCTTTTGATTTTGTCATAGGTGTATCTTTGGATGAACAAGAAAACAAGCTTGCTGCCAAGAGTACTAATGTGGCTACATTTCTCAGTCCTCGTATCATCTTAATTCTTATTTAACTACGCTTACTTCTAAACGAACTACTTTACCGGTGCGTTGGAACAATTCCCTCGTCCATTCGATACCCAGGGTGGTTCCTGGGATAGTGCTCGTCGAAGCTTCCGTAACCACGGTTATGCTCGCAGATTCACCCAAACGGTAAACCACCGGTACTTGGCAATAGGTGAACGCTAGTGTGCCTTCTTCTAAGGCAATACTCGCTTTCTGATTATCTAATGTGATGTAGTTGAATGTTTTTGACGCCGTTAAAAACTCTTCTTTGCGTAGTATTTTGGGCACAAAGGATAATTGGCCATCCGAGACATGAACGCCCAATTCGCCAAAGCGACTAATTAAATCCTCCTTGACTTGACCTGTCATTCCTGGTTGTTGGGCACCTTTTCCTCCTGGCGTATGAGAATAGGGATCTGTTGGGAAGGCTCCATATAGTTCAGGCGATTTGTGTGCGCCGATACCTGCTAAAATCTCAAAGTAATGGTCGAACATTCTACCTACCAGGGTCGGATCATCTCCGTCTAGCGCAGCGTTCGTGTTTTCAAAAGCAGCTAGAAGTAGCTTTGAGACCATGTGCCAGTAAATAGACCCCAGTCCCTCATATCCAAAGAAGGTTCCGGAACGACCGGTAAATGATTTATGATCGAATACTTCTTCAAAAACAGTTGCTAGCAAGGTACGGTCCTTCGCAACCAGGGCCGCATAGTTGGCTGGCAATGCGTCCAAGGCTGCATGCAAACTGTTTACATTATTGAACATCCCGTTAAAGTGGTAAAGTCCATTGCGGTCTCTCAGTACTACCGTTTTGTTTCCGTCAGCTACCAAAACATTTACAAGCTCTGAGGCTTCTGCACGCGCTGCTGGAATGCAGTTCTTGTCGACAAATCGGGGCAATTCTTTGTTTGGATACAGAATATAGCTGTATTGATCTTTGCGGAACAGCGCGCTAGCCTTCAACGCATCTAAAACCTCGGTACCTTCATGAGCGCTCAAATATTTTGAACTCAATACAGCAACTTGACCTTCCAACATTTCTGGTAAATAGCTAATCTTCACCCCGGTTTCAGTCACCGTCATTAGATTATAGGCATGGTACAAACCATCTGTGCGCTTATTTGCATCTATCGAATGCTCCATGTAGGCTGTTGCCATTCGGGCAAACGAACGAACGTCTGCAATAGAAACCGCCGTATAACTCCCTGAAAATCCAGCTTCGTAAATACGTTTTCTATAGTCACTTGCTGGCTCACCTAATCCGTCAAGTACAAGCTTGCGATCGGCATCGGAAATAGAACCGTTTAATAAATTTTGATGGGCTTCGAGCGTTGTCTTCACGCGGGTAAAGAAGGTGGCCAATTCGGAAGAAATCTTCACTTCTCCGCTTGCCTCTGCGAGCAATTGATCCATAAAACTTAAGAACCGACGCAAATAGTATAGCGTAACCATGCTTACACCATTGCCTACTAAGGCATTATTGGCATCGTTCCATTCAGGACGCTGCGTATTCATCCAAATTCCCCCTTCCGGGATGAAGTTTGAAACCTTCGCAAGCACTGTGGCTAGGATTTTCTCGATGAAATTCACCTTGTGGATAGCTTGTCCTGCGTTTATCAGTAACGCACCGTCGATACCCAGGCTTTTGCGCTTTGCTTGAATGGCCTCTTCCGCTTCGTGGTCAAAGTCAATGGTATTCTTAGGATCTTTTAAAAGTTCCGCGTACTCCTTGATGCGGTAAGGAACATTCGCATAAACAAAATGATCTTGAGTGAAGTATTCCTTTAACGTACCTGGATAATAGTCTTCGATGAATTCAAGGAACTTGAGTAAATAGATGATCTGATGGTCCCCCCAATAGCCAATATAGGACCAAGGGTTATCCGGCTCGATGGTTTCCCAATCAAAACCGTCTTTAATGACGCGGTAAGGATTGTATCCATCAAATGTGGTAGCATTCAAGAACTTATGAATCATTCCCTCCATGAACTCCGGATAAGAATGCGCTAATGCCTCCCAATTCTGAAAAATATCGCGCCAGTTTCCCTGGTAATCTAAAATCTTCGACCCATCAACTTCATTGCGGGTATTGATTGAAAATTTATTCCAAGGTCGAGATGGATCTCCATGGCGACGACTGAATTTTAACGGCAAGTATTCGTAACTCAAGCGCTTAAAATCGGCATCTGTTGCTTCAGTAGCAAGAGCCTTTAACGTTTGAAGCGTAAAGGTTTCTTTAAGTCCTACTAAGGTTGACTCTACCCTCTTGTAGACCTCAATATTTGCTTTGTGTATGTAGTTGGTGAAATCCGCTTTTTCAATGGTGTAATTGTCATCAAATATCCCACCGCGCATAATGTTGAACATGGTGTTCGCGAAGTGACGGATGTTTAACAATCGATCATTCGTCAGCTGCAAGCCGTCTGAAGCCGCCACCAATTCCACGAGATGTGCTGAACCTTCTTCCACATCGGCCGCGACTTCCGCATGTAAAGCCTCAGGATTTTCAAGTGCCGCCATCAGATTGGCTACTTCTACAGGTCCTTTATTGACGTCTGCTAAAATGCTCCAGTGCTCCGCAGCACCGGCTCGAAGTTCAACCGTATCACAAAGCATGTAAGCGCCACGCTCTGCCTTAATGTCTACTTCTTGTTTCGGCATTTCGCCGTTTCTAAAAGCATTCAGTTGCTTTGAAGAAAGCAACCTAATCGCATTAGGTCTACCGAGCGACCATGCCACGTTCGAACGCAAAGCCTCACTTGGCTCAGCTTTATCAACGATGATTGCACTTAACGAAAAGAGGCCTAAACCGACCGATTTTTCCAATTCGCACTTTTTATAAGCGTCTACCAGGTTACTGCTCGCACCTTGCAGCGCATCCTCAACCCCATAGGGAAGTAGGTTTTGTATCCCGTCAATGAATTGGACAGTTACACCAACGCTACCGTGATTGATTAAAGCCGATTTGCGCACAAAGCCAAACTTGTCGCTTGAATTCCATTCATAAGTGAAGGTTAAACCGAGGTCGTGATTCACTTCCTCGAACTTCACTTTATTTCCGAATGAATTCTTGTACAGGTTGCGGCTGAGCTTGTAGACACCCTCATATTTTGACGAGAACGGCTCCCAAAGACTCGTCTTACCCGACTGCGTGATTAAGCAAAGGGTCTTTGAGCCAGTCGTCTCTGAGGATTCTGTGATTTTGTCATCGGTATAATAGGGAAACAATGCAAAGTTACTGTTCTTCCTACCCGCCGTTAGGCCGCCGGTACTCGATAAAAACATCCAATGGTTCGAATGGCTAACGATGCTCATAAAGAAGGGCCGCATGGCGTCGTAATTTGCTATTTTATAGAAGGTCTCGGCACCAATTTTTACCTCTGTTCCGCTAACTTCCTCGAAAGAGGCTGCACGTTTTTGAGCGCCCAAGTAAATTTCTTTGTGTGTCTTCATTCTAAAATTCCCGTTTCGCAGGACTTTTGTGTTTTAATAGGTCAGAAATACATTTTATCATCGTTTCAAGCCGTTTGCTCCCGTCAAACGAAGGGTTTGGTTTAAAATAACAGAATGGATATATCCTATTCCATCACCAAAATCGGCTGAAACGGCTGTAAATACAAGGCTTTAAGGGCACTCGATTTATTCGCTTACAATAATAACAACTACAATGAAGAGATTAGCCGGACAATTACAGGACAAAGCCATAAAACAAGGACTTAAGGGTCTTTATTCACCTTTTAAGTAACAAGACATCTGTGAAGAATTTAACTTTATCTTTCTTGCAAAATAATTCATCCATGCGCGCGAGCCTATTCCTTACCGTTCTCCTTTCAGTCTGCATCACTCCGATCACTTATGGGCAATGCGGTCAAAACTACGATCGCGAAGTACGTCGGATTGTGAAGGCATCCGAGAAGTTGCCTCACGAAAAAACAAGGATTGTTTTTGCCGGAAGCTCCACCTTTCGACTCTGGGACAACATGGCTGAGAGTTTCCCAGAATACGAAGTGGTCAATGCCGGCATCGGGGGTTCCTGTTTCGATGATCTGTACCGTTATAAAGAGCAACTCATTTCAGGCACCGTTCCTGATATCCTCGTTATCTATGAAGGGGATAATGATATCGTACATGTAGAGGAAGATGGAAACTTAAGGCCTGTAAATGATATTCATATCAGATGCTTGGCACTTCTGAATTGGATCCAGTACACGCACCCGAATCTTCCCGTGTTTCTTCTTTCACCAAAACCATCGCCTTCGCGATGGGAACACTTGGCAAGGTACAAGGCAGTAAACAGCCGTCTGGAAGAATTAACCCAGGCATATAACTACTACTTCATGGATTGCTGGCCTTGGCTCACCGACAACAACGGACAGGTAGATTCCAAACTTTTTGTTTCTGACATGCTTCATCTAAATGCCGAAGGGAATGGACGACTGGGCCATTATATTTCGGAAGCAATTCGCAATTCTTATCTCGACGAACAAACACTTGATGCATTCATAGACCAATGGCACCTAGCTGCCGCTACGGCAGATTCGGCCGATTATTTCGGAGCCTTTTACAATGAACAAAGCATCTTCCAAGGCACCGACGGCGGTGAGTATTGGACCGCCGGAGAATTCCTAGCTTGGGCCGCTCCTTACTTCCGAAGAGAAAGCGCTTGGACCTTTGAGGCCTTCGAACGCCATTGGTACAGAAAAGGAAATACGCTATGGTTCAATGAACGGTTAGATTCACCGCACATGGGCAAATGCCGCGGTGTTGGCGTTGTACGCGCCACAAGTGATGGCCTGAAAATAGACCACTACAGCTTGAGCTTTGAGGTTCCGAATGAAGTTGTAGGAGAATTAGTTCCATTGGCCACAGCAGAACGCATAGAGGTATTGAAGTACCAACAAGAATTGGACGATTTTTATACCGATTCCACAACCAGTCCATTAACCCCTGAAGAACGGGCCGCTTTCCACGGACATGAATTCTTTCGCTACAATCCGGAGATGGCCATTGAGGCGAACATTGAAGTGCTCGAAAATGAACCGTGGTTCAACATGGCCACTAGCTCAGGGGTGAGCAGAGAGTACCGCCGCTACGCCCAGGCCACCTTCGAACTGCGCGGACAAACTTTGGAATTGTTCCTCTACCAAAGCAAAAGGTTGATGGCCATGGAAGAATATCAGGACCACCTATTCCTTCCTTTCATGGATAAAACTACGGGAGTGAGCACCTACGGCACGGGCCGATTCATGGACATCACCAAGCCCGAGGGAAGCACCATGATCTTGGATTTCAATTATGCCTACAACCCGTATTGCGCCTATACCGACGGGTATTCATGTCCAATTACTCCTCAAGAAAACTACATCGACATTGAAGTAAACGCGGGCATCAAGGGACCAGACGGGCATTAAAACAATGTGCTCACCTTAATTCCGACAAACAACCCTGTCCTTTTTTTCTCGCAGCTTCTCGCAACGGAGTTTTTTTAGGTGAAAACATTTTATGAATTTTGAATACACCTAATTTCGCAAAATGAAAAAACTACTCGTACTCCTTCTAGCCCTATCGCTTTATTCCCTGAATGCACAAGTCTATGACACTCTCGTGTGGGCAGATGAATTTAATGGAACCGGCGGTGTGGACACTTCAAAATGGTGGCATCAAACAGTCTTGCCTAATGCAGGTCAAAGCTGGTGGAATGGAGAAATTCAACATTACACTGACCGCGATACAAACAGCTACCAACAGAATGGAGCATTGTATCTAACTGCGCTAAAAGAGTCCTTTACCGATCAGAATGTTACCAAAGACTATACCTCAGCACGTTTAAATTCGAAATTTGCCTTCACCTATGGCCGCGTTGAAGTTCGCGCGCAATTGCCCACCGGCGTGGGTACATGGCCTGCTATTTGGTTGCTTGGACAGAACATTACCGAGGTGGGTGCTTACTGGTACACGCAAGGTTACGGCACGACTGGGTGGCCGGCTTGTGGCGAAATAGACGTTATGGAGCATTGGGGACACAATCAGGATTATGTTTCGAGTGCTATGCATACACCGTCGAGTTTTGGCAACACCTCAAATAAAGGAACTCAATATGTCAGTGGCGTTTCCAGTGGCTTTCATGTTTACGCATTGGAATGGAGCGAAGAAAAGATGGTTTTCAGCGTGGACAGTGTGGTACATTACACCTATGAACCCAGTACCCAAACCGCAAGCACTTGGCCATTCGACGCGCCGCAATATTTGCTCCTAAACATCGCCATTCAAGGAAGTATCGATTCGAGTTTTACATCCAGCCCCATGATTGTGGACTATGTGCGCGTATACCAAAGCACTTCAATCGGAGTTGAAGAAAATTCGGTAGAACAGTCCCGTTTTTACCCTAATCCAACAGAAGGTACTGCTAGAATCAAACATAATGCGCATAACGCCACTCTGGTCATTTACGCCAATACAGGTCAGAAACTTCTTGAGATTGATAACTACAAAAGCGACGTGCAGTTTGACCTCAGCCATCTCGCCTCGGGAGTCTATACCTATACACTCGAAAATAATCGTGACATTATTCAAAATTCATTTGTCAAGCAGTAAGCGGCGACGAGTGTTTCCACTACTTTGGCTGAACGATGACAAAGAGTAAGGAAACGAACAAATGGATCTTAGGGGCAACTGGTTATGTTGGACAATTGGTCACGCACCGGTTGTTCACGGAGCGGACAAAAGGGAATTGGTCCGGGCAACTCATCACCTTAGGTCAAAAAACCATAGTACCATGGATAATGGAAAGAACCAATTTTCATCTCTTTCCATTGAGTGCCATCCCGGAATACCTCTTTGAAAAATATCCACCAACGGGTATATACCACTGTGCTCGAATGGCAGGGAACAGCGACCGCGCAAGAAGGATCGCCGCTCGTAAGGGATATAAAGCGAATCAGCGTTTCATCCAGTTGATTGGAGACCAACAACCCACCGTACCAGTAGTGTATTGCAGCGGGACACTCATGTATGGAAATACCGTTCATGCGGTCGACGAGGAGGCCCCTTTGAGGCCCATCGCTTATGCGCGTGCCTATGAATATGCTGAGCGGCCGTGGGTATTGGCGGCAGAAGCTGGAGAATTGGATGTTCGTATTGCCCGTCCGGGGTGGATTTTAGGGCCCGACTCCTGGTTTGAACACTTTTTTTTCAAACCCGCACTAGCAACGGGAAAGGTTCCTGTTTATGGCGACGGAAATCAGCTGATGTCCCTAATCTCCGTAGAAGATTGTGCGGGCCAATTGGTCCATCTCATGGATCATGGAGCCCCTAACCAAAGTGTTAATCTTTTTGGATTTGAGCCCATCAAACAAAAGGATTTCGCGGCGATGGTCGCTCAATGTCTCGACGCCAATACAGTGTATATAAAGGCAAGCGATACAGAAAAAAAATACGGAAAAACAGTATTTGAGGCGCTTACTTCATCCACGCCAGTGACAACGAAGCACCTTGATTGGCGCGCTTCTTACGTCCCTGTTTACCAAGATCTTCGCGTTTTAATCGAAGCGACCGTCCGCCGTCTTCAGGCGAATCATTAATTCTTCTTCTCGAAGGTATACAGCATGTATTCTCCGAGCTTCCCTAGTGGCGTGCGTGCAATACGTTCGTCGATCTGCCAAAGCAGGTATAGAATTCCTTTGGGTATCAATCTGTGGAATTTATGGTAATACCAAGCAGGGTAAAAAATACTATATCCACGAGTATAGGTGCACTCGAGTTGCGCCAATTTCTTCAGATGACCTGGACGGTAACAGCGACTGGCTAAAAAGTTTGTTGGCGAATAGCCGCCCCAAATTTTCTTCCAACGGGCAAAAGCGAATCTTGGCTTCAATTTCAGTAATTCTATTAATGTCCCGGCGATGTAGTATTTATTCACAAAAGTCAATACCATTCTTCCGCCGGACTGTAAAACACCCCGCAACTCTGCAAAAGCCAGTTCAAGATTGATTACCGTATTTAATGCACCGAAAAAGACATATATCATGTCGAATTGGACCCCGGGGAAAAGCACCTTAATATCTTCGACGCTGCCTTTCGCAACCCAGGCGTTCTTTAATCCCATTCGGTCTATTTTTTCTTGTGTCAAACGGACCATTTCTGCAGAAATATCAATACCATAAAAAGTTCTCTCTGGAAACTGCTCCGCGAAGTGTACCAGATCGAATCCCGGTCCAAAACCTACTTCCAATACCGTTTCTTGCGCGTAGGATTTCGTGTGCTGACGAAAGCTCTGACGAATACGCTGAAGCGCTGGATTTTCATGGTAGCGCTGCTCAAAATCTACAGCATCTTTATCGTAATACGTACCTACCTTATCGTAATAGCTCATGGTCTTTATGACTTAATTGGTAATCAAAATACGCTGCTGTTCCCCAAAATAAAATGGCAAACGCAGGTTGATTCAAGAAGTTATTGAATTGCATGTGAAAGAAGTACGTGCTTAATCCAAGAAAAAAGGGGAGCAATGGGCTTTGTTTTGCAACACGGAAAAACCCAAAATACCACCAGCGCAGCCACATCAACAAAAAGAGTAATGGCGTCCAAACACCATTTTCACTAAGTTGAAGGAGTAACTCTGAATGGGCAGTGCCGCCTGATCCTGGCGGTGGGGAGTTGGGGTTTTTAACGGTTAGCCTGTTCTCCAATCGTTTTTCTTGAAACGGCAGGTAGGTGAATTGGTAGGATCCAGGGCCAAAACCTGTCCAGGGTCGTTCTTCAAACATTCGAAGGGCGGCGACCCACCGGTTCAATCGTTCAATATTACTAGCATCTGTTTGCACATTGGTGACCGACATGCTTTTTTCAACGAGTGATGCCTGCGGATCATGGCTCTCGAAACTGTTGTAAGCGAAGGCTTCCTCCACCTTTGCTGTCCCACCTAAAAAGAGGAAAATACCAATAGCTAGCGCGATTAAGATTGCACGATAGATGGGCGGAAACTGAACCAATGCATACAAGAGGAACATAAAGACAAGCGACCAAAGCGCCGCACGTGAACCACTAAATAATGTCAACAAAACACACACCACGAACACCCACTTCCAAAGACTTCTATGAGGGAAATTCCCCAAAGCAATAGCGGCAAGAAAGGCCATTACAGCGCCATACATCGTGTGGCTGTAAAAGAACGGTTTAAAGATGCCGGAAATGGTAATGGGGTTGAATTCGAATTGTGCAAAATGATAAAGTGCTACCACAGTTACCGGGATCAACGCGATAATGTAGGGCAGGTATGGAAACCTGATGCCCCGTTCAGCAAGTGCTATACACCCGTAATAAAAGCCTACAACGAAGATGCCATTGAGCGCAGAGAATTTTAAACTAGCATCGAGTAGTTCTGAAAAACAGATGCCCGGTAAAAAAGTAATAAGCCACAACAGTGGAAGCGGAAATTTTCGCAGCCAAATGCCTTTAGCAGCATTCACGATGGTCAGAAAAACAACCACCGCAGTGGCCGTAGATATAAATTCAATAGGTAAATATACATCCGCAAAAGGAAGGCTTAGTTTTATAGAAAGCGGTGCTAACAAGGCCGCAGCACATACCAGTTGACCTAAGGTTCCCTTTTTGTATACGCCATATGCAAGACCGACAACAGACAAAAAACTCCAGACCAATTCCCAGTACAAATCCCAAAACAACGTTCCCGCGAGTAGAAGGAACAGCGCACTAAAAGCAAAGGGGGCTATAGTTTTTTGAATCACCTTAAGATTTATTCGCGGCCCATACCTTTAATCCACCTGCCATTAGCGCAGCACCGATCAGTCCAACCGACCATGCCGGAAGACCTACGGGTCTTTCTGCAGGCGTCGCAGGGGAAATACTGTAGGATTTGGGGGCTGGAGCGTTCGTGTAAGACTTTAAATCCTCAAGCTTACGCTCAGTATTCGTCAATTCGACTACTGCTGCCCCATATTGCCGCTCCTTTCTAAAGATTAATGCCGCATAGGCCAGCGAATCTGATTGCGCTGCAAATCGAAGGGCGTCCAATTCTTTTCGCAAGGCGACTTCTTCCGATTGCAAGGTCAACGTTCGCTTCTCCACTACATCGAAACTCATGCCTACATTTTGACGCAACATAGCTTGCTTTATTGAGTCCGCAACCTCCACTACATAATTTGCAATCGCAGCGGAACGTGGTGCATCGGCAGAACGAACCTCTACCGCTACTGCTCCATTTCTGGTTTTACTTACGGAGAGGTTGAACGCTTCCGTGAATTTTTGTTGCACCTCTTTTAACACAACTGGGCTTTGCATCAATTCAATATGCGCATCCACTTCAGTGGGAGATCCAAATCCGATTCCATTTTGCTCTATCTGCTTTTCCAATAACGTTAGTGGCACAAAAAATGTCGCTTCCGCTGAAAACTGTGGGGTACGCACTGTTGCAATCACAAACAGCAACATTCCAGAAAGCAACGAGATCACTATTTCTTTTCTATTCATTTTCAAATTCTTCTAAATGCTTCATTAATCTTTGTTCAACGCTATGTGGGTAATACGCTGAACTGTAGGTCTCGGATTCGAAATAACCTTCTTCTTTATTTGTATGCGTGCGCATGTGTATAGTAAACCGGGCTTTACACCATCGCTCAAAAGCATCGCCTAGCGTCGCATTTAATATGCGCTCAAAAACACTAAGGGTTTGAACTCTATTTTCAACGGCACGAGGCACCTCAACGTTTGGAAAATAGTTTTTAACCCAATCATTCATCGAAAGGACCTTTTCACGTCCATGATCGTTACGAAGCGTAATAAGAGAGGCCACTTCTGTCGCAGTGTAGCGATTGCGCTTGGCTAAAGATAATTGGTTTTCATCCATTAACAAGTTGATGCAGAAGTACTTCTCCGAATTCAAAAGGAAAATTTTCTTGAAAGCAATCAAGAAGAATTTAGTCGTCCAAACGCGACCTGAACGGGTTAGAATGAAGAAATCTAGATCATCGTCTTTCGACTGTATGCCCATTTTAGAGAGTGAGCCGCTTAGATAAACTCCCCTAACAAAAGGAAAAACAGCAATAAACCGACCAATACTATGGGCCAATTTTAACCGTCTTAGATTCAAACGCTCATATTTTGCACGCAGTACCAATGCGTCCGGTGCTATAGCAAACCAGCCGTTTTGGCAATAAATAAGCCCTTCCTGAACGAGCACCTTTAAGCCTTCCGTAACCTCTTGCTGCGTTGCAGGAACTGATAAATACTGCCGTACTTCTTCTGCCGATAGGGCGTGATTAAAGAAGCTGAAATAATGGAGTACTTGTTTAAGAGCCTTTGGCGAAATAGGTTTCAATGGAATAGTTGGCTTTCTGTGGGTCTAGACTACGAAGGTACGATGCGTCTGTGAAATACTAGGTCCTATTAACCGGGGGCGTACTTTTCTAAGATTGCACACCTCCTTAATTTTTCATACCTCTGAAATTCTGATGGTAGACTCGCAAAATCCCTTTATTACTATCGAATATACTGATACAGCTCAACATTATGGTTTCAGCTCTATAGAATCGTTTTACTATTACT